>NZ_JAIEPN010000126.1 GCF_019748365.1 Novosphingobium sp. | reverse complement strand
TTGCACAGGCCGTCGCGGCTGCCCCAGATCTCGGCCATCATGCCGTTCACGTCGCAGCCCTTGGCGAGGCAGTGGCCATGGCCGCGGTGAGTGGAGACGATCTTGTCATCGGTCGAGAGATGCTCGCACACACCGACCGCGACGGCTTCCTGCCCGCAGTAGAGGTGGGTGAAGCCGGCGATCTCGCCGGTCTGGATATCGATGTGGAGACGTTCCTCGAACTCGCGGATGACCTTCATCTGGCGATAGGCCCGCAGCAATTCGTCGCGGCTGAGTTGCACCTTCAATCTCCCGGTTTGCTGGCCAGCGCGGCAGGCTTGGCCGCGCGCGGATCATGCCCCTGACATGGCCACCCAGCGCGGCGCTTGAGAAGCCGCAAAAGTGATAGGTAAGCGCGGAATTCCGCGCAATCTGCCTCTCGGGCTCACCCCTCCAGCTTCACCGCGCCGGGGCGCGGCGGGCCTGCTTCGCGGGCGACCAGTGCGCAGTCGTGATAGTGGATCGTGTATTCCACCATCAGCCCGTCGACGCAGCGCGTCGTCTCTGCCAGCGAGGTGCTGATGCGGTTGCCGGTGAGCTTGGAGGTCATCGTCATGCGCAGCTGCAGGCAGAAGTAGTTTTCGTCCGTGAGGATACCCAGCCTGTCGACCACCACGTCGTCCCAGTAGCTCCACACATGCGGAAACAGGCGGATCAGCGCGTCCTGCCCTTTCCAGTCGCCGCCGAAGGGCAGCTCCGGCGGCTCGTGGACGACATAGTCGGGCGAGGTGATGGCGAGGACGCCGGCCCAGTCGCCCTTGTCGATGCAGCCGAGCATGGTCTCGGCGAGTTCGCGCGGGGTCTTGCTCATGAGATCAGAACTGTACGCGCTTGGTGAAGCCGCCGTCGATCACGAGATTGACGCCGGTGGTGTAGCACGATGCCGGGCTGGCGATGAAGACGACCGCGCGCGCCACTTCGTCCGGCGCGCCGAGGCGGCCCATGGGGATCTGCGCCTTGATGCCCTTGTAGAAGTCCGGCATTGCGCCCTGGATCATGTCCCAGCTGCCGCCGGGGAACTCGATCGGGCCGGGCGAGACGGTGTTGACGCGGATGCCCTTGGGCGCGAGCGCCTGGGAAAGCTGCGAGGCATAGGTGATCAGCGCGGCTTTGATCGCGTTGTAGGCCTGCGGCATGATGAAGGTCTCGACCGCGGCGGTCGACGACATCACGATGATCGAGCCCGCGCCCGAAGCTTCGAGCGCCGGGGTCAGCGTCTCGATGCCCTTGACCGCGGCCATGATGTCCACGTCGAGGCACTTCTGCCAGTCCTGCGTCGCGCCCGCGCCCGAAACGCTCGCCATGTTGATGAAGATGTCGCAGCCGCCGAGCTGCTCGACCGCGCCATTGAGCCACGCGACATAGCCGTCGATGTTGTTCGTCATGTCGAAGGCATCGCCGTGCGCCTTGCCCTCATTTCCGGCGAGTTCGGCCAGTGCCGCATCGATCTTGGCCTGATCGCGCGAGAAGAAGGCCACATCGGCCCCTTCGGTGGTGAGGATCTTGAGGATTTCAAGCCCGATGCCGCGGGCCCCGCCGTTCATGATGACTTTCTTGCCCTTGAGACCCAGTTCCATCGCGCTCTCCATCCATGATTTGCGCCCGGCAGACCCGGGCCTTTGTGGCGGCAGAATAGCCAAAACGAGGGGCCTCGCAGCGCGCGGAAATGATAGTTTCTGGCGCTTCTGAATCGCCTTACGCTCGCCCCAAATCGGGAGAGAATATGGCTATCACCGGACCAATCGAGGATCAGCTCGCGATCCGCGCGCTGCACGACACTTATGCCGACGCCGTGTTCCGGCGCGACGCCGCCGACTGGGGTGCGCTCTGGGCAGATGACGCCGTCTGGGACCTCGCCGGCACCACCGTGAACGGCAAGGAATCGATCGTCGGCCTGTGGCAGGGCGCGATGTCGACTTTCGCGTTCGTCGGCTTCTTCTACCAGACCGGCCCGATCCGGATCGACGGCGATACCGCGACGGGCCGCGTCTACACCAACGAGACGCTCGAGGACCTCGAAGGCAACCTGCGCCGCAGCATCGGCAAGTATGAGGACACGTACGTCAAGCGTGGCGGCACCTGGCTCTACCAGAGCCGCAGCTTTTCCGTTCTGAAGGGGTATTCGTGATGATCGTCGTTGTTGCAGGGGAAATCGATTTCGCGCCGGAAGTCCGCGACGAGGTGCTCAAGGACGCCCTGCCGCTGATCGAGATGGCGCTCGCCGAAAAGGGCTGCCGCCACTACGCCTGGACGCTCGATCCGCACAATCCGGGCCGCATCCACGTGTTCGAGGAGTGGGAAACCGCCGAAGACCTCGCCGCGCATCTGGTCGCCGAACCCTACTACAAGATGGGCGCGCACCTGGGCGGCTTCACGATTCTCGGGGCCAATACGCGCAAGTATCGCTGCGACATTTCGGAGCCGGTCTATGGGCCGGACGGTGTCGCCACCGCGAACTTCCTGACAGCAAAGGACTGACGAGCCATGACCAATCTCTCGGGCAAGGTTGCCGTGGTGATCGGCGCGGCGGGTGCGGGCAACATGGGCCAGCACATCGCGCAGACGCTGGCTGATGCGGGCGCCAAGGTGGTCGTCGCGGGGCGCAAGGCCGAACCGCTCAAGACTTTCGCCGGCGCGATTGCCGGCGATTGGGCGCTGTGTGACCTCTCCAAAAAGGCCGATGTCGAAGCGCTGGCGACCACAGTGGTAGAACGTCACGGCAAGGTCGATATCGCGATCAACGCGACAGGCTGGGGCCTGCTCAAGGGCTTGCACGAGATCACCGAGGAAGAGCTCGACCAGATCATCGCGCTGCAGCTGAAGGGCGTGCACTACTTTCTGAGCGCCTTCGTGCGGGCGATGCCGCACGGCGGGTCGTTGATCCAGATCTCCTCGGCCACCACGCAGTGCGTGATCGATGACCACGCGGCCTATATCGCGACCAAGGCCGGCTCCGAAGCGCTGATCCGCTGCGTCGCCAACCAGTATGGCCCGCAAGGCATCCGCGCCAATGTGCTTTCGCCCGGCTTCACCTATAGCCCGATGACGGAGCAATCGTTCGCGGTGCCCGGCCTCGCCGATGCCTTCATCAAGGAATATCCGCTTGGCCGCGTCGGCACCTCGGAAGATATCGCCAAGGCCGCGCTCTGGGTCGTCAGCGACGATTGCTTCATGTCGGGCCAGAACCTGCAGATCAACGGCGGCCTGACCCTGCGCCGCAACCCGCGCCCGGGCGAGATTCAGGCGGCGGTTGGTGCGGCGATGGCGGCGCTGCAGGCGCAGAGCTGAGGCTTACGATCATCGGCCTCTGACATCTCAATCCTCGTCACCCCGGACTTGATCCGGGGTTAGGCTTTTCTGCAAGCGCGGCGCATGCCCAAAGAAGCCTAGCCCCGGGTCAAGCCCGGGGTGACGTTGTGCTTGGGTGGGGGATTGGCGTACAGGCTGCGAGGCGGGGGCAGCAGCAGCCTTACCCCGCCTTCTCGGCTTCCATCTGTGCCTTGATCATCCCCCGCAGCACATCCTTGCGGACCTTGCCCGATGCGGTGCGCGGGAAGCTTTCCACCCATTCGATGCGTTCCGGGCACTTCTGCCTGGCGAGGCCCGCCTCGCTGACGAAGGCCGAAAGCGTGGGCATGTCCGGCTGCTCCTCGCCCGCCGGGATCAGATAGGCGCAGATGCCCTCGCCCAGCCGCGCGTGCGGCATCGAGACGACGGCGGCTTCCTTGATTGCGGGGTGGAGGTGCAACACGTCCTCGATTTCCTTGGCGCTGATGTTCTCGCCGCCGCGGATGATGAGGTCCTTCTTGCGGCCGGTGATCACCAGCGCGCCCGAGGGGGTGATCCTGCCGATGTCGCCGGTCCTGAAGAAGCCGTCCTCGGTCAGCGATTCGCGGGTCTGCGCCGCGTCGGCATAGCCGAGGAACATGGCCGGGCCGCGCACGAGGATTTCGCCATCGGTGCCGTGGGGCACTTCGTTGCCGTCATCATCGACCAGCCGCAGTTCGTAATCGAGCGCGCGGCCATCGGTCTCGGCGGCAAGCTCGAGGCTCTCCTCGGGCAGGACCCCCGGCGTCGCCAGCGGCACTTCGCTGCTGCCATAGACGCGGTAGGCGCAAGGGTGCGCAAGACGCTTGTTGGCGGTGTAGACCAGCTCCGAGGGGATCGCCGCGCCGCCGCAGGCAAAGCGGCGGAAAGTGGGCAGCTTGGACCCGGCGGCCTCGGCGGCATCGCACAGCTCCTGCAGGAAGGGCGTGGCCGCGACGGTGGAGGTGACGCCGTAGCGGTCGATCAGCTCGACCGCCTCCTTGGCCTTCCACACTTCCATAAGCACGACCTGACTGCCCGCCGCGAAGGGCTTTTCCAGCCCGCCCGAAAACCCGCTGATGTGCGTGACGGGCGAGGGCATCAGCGTCACGTCATTGGGAATGCCGCTGTACTGGCGCCCAAACTGCGCGACGCGGTCCAGCGTGTTGTGCGAATGGAGCACGCCCTTGGGGCGGCCCGTGGTGCCCGAGGTATAGAGGATGAGCTTCAGCGCGTTGGGATCGACCTTGTCCAGCGGCGTGTTCAGTCCGCGGCCATGCTCCACGAGCGCGGCGAAATCGGGCGTGCGTTCGGCGGGGCGCACGTAGATCACGTGGCCGAGGTCCGGCAGGTGCGGGCGCACGCGGTCCACCATCGCGGCAAAGTCGTAGTTCCGGAACGTTTCTGCCACAAAGAACGCGCGGGCCTTGCTGTCGCCCAGCATCTGGATCACTTCGGCATCGCGGTAGATCGGCACGATCGGCGCGATCACGAAGCCGCCGAGATTGGCGGCGAGGTTGATCACCGAGGCCTCGACCCAGTTGGGCACCTGAAACCCGATCACATCCCCGGTGCGCAGGCCCAGATCATGCAGCGCGCGCGCCAGCGCTTCGCCATCTGCCAGCAGGCTGGCGTAAGTCGGCGCAGTGGGGTCGCCGAGGTAGACTTGCCTGTCGGGGTCCGTCTCCGCCCACCTGCGCGCGTAATCGCCGATGGTCATGTTGGTCCAGCTGCCATCGGCGGCATACTGCGCAAGATGCGCGGGAATCGTGGTCATGGAAGGCCTTTGTCAGTTGGACAGAGTCTGCTGGTAGAGCGGATTGTCCTCGGCGTAGAAGTTGCAATGGAAGCCGCTCGGCACGCGGAAGGGGATCATGACGCGGGCAATCGGGCCGGCGGCAATGTCCTTCGCGGCAAAGATGGCAAGTTCGCTGGTGCCACTGTTCGCGGGGTGAACGAGGGTCATCGCATAGCCGTCTGCCTCATCCGTGCTGCCAAGGCGCGGGGCGAAGACCAGTTCGCCCGCCGCTGCGCCCGCGCCGAAGTGCCAGATGTCCTCCTCGCCGGTCTGCGTGTCGTACCGCAGCACCGCATCCATACCCTCGACGCGGCCATCGCGCGACTTCAGGTTGATATTGGCAAAGCTGTGGCGGCTCTTGCGCGTCATCAGGCGGTCGTCGGGCCGGGGGAACTGGATGTCGCGCCCGTTGAGGATCTCCTCCTTGATCCAGCCGGTGTTGCCGGTGGGGTCGATAGACCAGCGGCGCAGGCTCTGCTGCGTATCCAGATGCGTGCGGCGCGCGCCGGTCTCGTCTGGGAAAAGCGCGGTGCCATTGGCGGCGGCGACATCGGCCACGATCTTGCCGTCCTCTTCCCACACGTTGAGCTCGTGGAACATGTGGCGCGGCTCGAACTCGAACCATTGTATCTGATCGGCCGTGCCCTCGCGCGGCATCACCGCGAACTTGGTCGGGCGGTTGTTGACCCAGGCCGTCATCGGCCCACCGGCCATGAAGCGCTTGAGGTCGGTGTCGATCGGGATGAACGGGAAGATCGCCCAGTTTTCCGTCAGCAGAAAGGTGTGCATCAGGCTGAAGTGCGGCATCGGGATGATCTCGGTCTTGCGGATCTTGCCCGAGGCGTCGACCACGTCATAGCGCATTTCCGCCGGGCCCATCATGCCGTGGATGGCAGCGCCGGTGTTGATCATCTCGCGCGTCGCGTAATCGATCTTGGGATGCGCGGAGAAGCTGGAGGTGACGAGGCCGCCGTAGGTTTCCTCGTGCAGCGTATCCAGTTTGCGCGGATCAAGCGCCACCGGCGGCGCGCCTTCCATAAGGGCGAGGAGCTGCCCGCCGTGGAGGATGATGTTGGTGTTGCCGGTGTTGTAGCGCTTGCCCTGCACGCTGGGGTCCGAGGTCATCGGATTGCCGAAGATGCCGAACAGGCGCCGGCCGGCGGCTTTCTCCAGTTCGAATTTCTCGGTCTTCACCCAGCGGTTGCGCATCGAGACGCGGCCATCGGCGAACTCGAACGC
This sequence comes from Novosphingobium sp., assembly GCF_019748365.1. Taxonomy (GTDB): domain Bacteria; phylum Pseudomonadota; class Alphaproteobacteria; order Sphingomonadales; family Sphingomonadaceae; genus Novosphingobium. The sequence goes on along the minus strand of NZ_JAIEPN010000126.1, from coordinate 8,115 downwards.
GAAGACCATGCCATCGCCATCGAACCAGTGGTAGTCGCCCTCGCGCGGCGGATAGAGTGGGTCCGGGCCGTTGCGGTAGAACACGCCGGCAAGATCATCCGGCAGCTTGCCCTCGACGATCAGATCGGGCGCATCGGCCTCGAAACGGATCGGCGCGTGGTGGCCGGAAAGGTAGGGGTGATCGAAGAACGGTTCTGCCATGATCCGGGTTCCCTTTTCGCCGCGCTGGCTGGCGGCCTGCCGCGCAATGTGGGTGGGATGGGGGGCGCATTCACCTGCCAAAAAGGGGAGTGACCCCCGATCCAATGGGCAAAAATGAGAGTCGTCTTGGCTGCCATGGGGTCTAGGCTCTAACCTTTCGGGAGTCCCCCGTTCAGGAGCTTTCCAAGTGACCGAGAATCGCCGTTTCCTGCTGGTCCGCCGCCCCAATGGCGCGCCCGTGGCCGAAGACTTCAGCCTTGTTTCAGAAGCCCTGCCCGAGCTGGCGGATGGCCAGTTCCTGATCCGCAACCACTATGCCTCACTCGATCCCGCCATGCGCGGCTGGATGGACGATGCGCCGAGCTACATGCCGCCGATCCCGCTGGGCACCCCGGTGCGCGCCTCGACCGTGGGCGAAGTGGTGGCGAGCAAGGCCGATGGCTTCCCGGTGGGGCAGTGGGTTTCGGGCCTCAATGCCATCGAGGAATACTCGGTCTCGCAGGCGGGCGGCTTCAGCGCGCCGATCGACCCCACGATCGTGCCCTCGCCGACGAACTTCCTCTCGGTGCTCGGCGCGGTCGGGATGACCGCCTATTTCGGCTATCTCGAGGTGTGCAAGCCGCAGCCGGGCGATGCCGTGCTGGTGACGGGCGCAGCCGGCGCGGTCGGCTCGCTGGTCGGCCAGATCGCCAAGATCAAGGGCGCCAGCAAGGTCATCGGCATCGCGGGTGGGCCGGAGAAGTGCAAGCGCCTTACCGAGCGCTACGGCTTCGATGTCGCCATCGATTATCGCGGCAAGAATGTGGACCAGCTTTCGGCCGAGATCGCGGCGGCGGCGCCGCAGGGCGTCAACGTGATCTTCGAGAACGTCGGCGGCGATATTCTGGACGCCGGGCTCAACAACCTCGCGATGTATGCGCGGATCGGCCTGTGCGGCCTGATCAGCGAGTACAACAATGCGGGCGAGAAGACCGGCGCGCGCAATGTGTGGCAGCTGATCGTCAAGCGCGCCTCGCTCACCGGCCTGCTCGTGGCGGACTACGTGCCGCGTTTCGGCGAAGGCATCGCCGCGATGGCGGGCTGGATGACCGAGGGCAAGCTGGTGTTCGACGAGCATGTCGATGAAGGCATCGACAATGCCCTGCCGGCGTTCCTGCGGCTGTTCAGCGGCTCGAACGACGGCAAGATGATCCTGAAGCTGAGCTGATCATGGCCAGGACGCTCCTCGTCCTTTCCGGCGGGCATCCTTACGAGGAAGCGCCGTTCGCGGCGTTCCTCGAAAGCCTCGGCGATTGGGACATCACGCACCACGTCCATCCCGAGGCCGAGGAGCAGGTGGCCGCCGGCGCCGCCGACAGCGCGGATGCCATGCTGTTCTACGACATGCCCGGCTACACCTTCGCCGATGGCACGGTGAAGACGGCGCCGCCTTCGGACGCGTTCAAGGCGGCACTGGAGCGCCGCTTTGCCAGCGGACGCGGCGCGGTGATGATGCACCACGCCATCGCCGGCTGGGCCGAATGGCCGCAGTGGAGCGAGTGGCTCGGCGGGCGGTTCCTTTATCAGCCCGGTCCAGTGCGCGGCGCGACGAAGCTCGATTCGGGCTATCGCCACGATGTGGACTACACCGCCGAACTGGTGGGCGAGCATCCGGTGCTCGCAGGCGCTCCGGCGACCTTTTCGGTGAACGACGAACTCTATCTGGGCGAAGTGTTCGAAGCGGACGTCACCCCGCTGATCCGCGCCCGGCACGACTATGTGGCAGAGAACTTCTATTCCGCCGCGCATGCCGTGGCCGGGCGGATGTTCGACAATTCGGATTGGCCCCATCCGCCCGGAAGCAATCTGGTGGCGTGGACCAAGCCGATCGGCGCGGCGCAGATGGTCTACTGCCAGTTCGGCGATGGGCCGCACACGTATGCCAACCCGGTGGTCCGCCAGATCATCGCCAATGCGCTGGAATGGACGGCGCGCGTTTGAGGAGAGCCGAATGAGCCCGCAGGAGATCGTCGAAGCCTTCATCGCTGCGTGGAACCGCGGCGATGCACCCGCCGCCTTTGCCATGATGGCGGATGATATCGTCTGGCATAATATCCCGATGGAGCCTGCCGTGGGCCTTGCGGGCGTGCAGGCGCTGATGGGGCAGTTTCCGCCTATCGAGGGCACCGAGTGGATCACGCACCATATCGCCGCCAATGGCAATGTCGTGCTGACCGAGCGGACCGACAAGTTCCTTATCGGTGGTCGCTGGCGGGCGATCCGCGTTTCCGGCACGTTCGAGATCAACGAAGAGGGCAAGGTCGCCAAGTGGCGCGACTATTTCGATATGGCCGAGTTCCAGCGGGAGTTCGCCTGAATGGCGATCGCACGCGGGCGTGATCTGACCGGGCGGCGCGCGGTTGTGACCGGCGCGGCATCGGGCATGGGCGCGGCGGCTGCGGCGCGGCTGCTGGCCGAGGGCGCAGAGGTGCTCGGGGTCGACCGGGTGGGTGAAGGCATCGTCGGTACGCACAGGCTGGTGGCGGACCTTGGCGAGCCCGCTTCCATCGCGGCGATTGCCGGCGCGGCGGAAAGCCTGCTCGGCGGCTGCGATATCCTGATCAACAACGCGGGCGTCTGCCCCAACGGCCCCTTTGCCGAGATGACCGAGGAGGCGTGGAACGCCGCACTCGGCATCAACGTCACCGCGGTGATGAAGCTCACCCGCGCGCTGGTGCCCTTGCTCGCCGCCTCCGGGCGCGGGCGGGTGGTCAACGTCGGCTCGATCATGTCGCGCTATGGCGATGCGGGGCTGGTGGCCTACACCACATCCAAGCACGCGGTGCTGGGGCTGACGCGCGCGCTGGCGATGGAACTCGGGCCGCAGGGCATTACGGTGAACTGCGTCCAGCCGGGTGCCATCGCGACGGGGATGACGCGCAGCCTGTTCGAAGACACGCCGGGCGCGAAGGACTACTACGCGGGCCGCTCGGCGCTCGGCCGGGTGGGGCAGCCGGAAGATGTGGCGGACGTGATGGTGTTCCTTGCCACCGACGACGCGCGCTTCATCACCGGCCAGGGCATCATGGTCGACGGCGGGGTGATGGTGCACTCGTGAAAGTCCGCCCCGAAAGGGCAGGGCAACCTAGCATTTTCGCGCGTGGCACCGGGTATTTGACGGTGCCAAACCGATCTGGAACCTGATGGGAACTGCCATGAATGAAATGACCAGCGCAAAATCACTGCTCGATCCCGAAGTGATGCAGAACCCGTTCCCGCTTTACCAGTGGGCCCACGCCAATGCACCGGTGATCGAACTGCCCGAAACGGGCATGAAGATCGTGATGAGCTACGAGATGTGCTCCGAAGCGGCGGGCCGTCCGGACGATTTTTCGAACGACTTCAGCGGCGTGCTTTCGGGCGCCCTGGCCGAGGATCCGGAAGTGAGCGCCATCCTCGCCGAAGGCTGGCCGCAGATGAACACGCTGCTGACCGCCGATCCGCCGGTCCACACGCGCTTCCGCAAGCTCGTCAACCTCGCCTTCTCGATGCCGCGCGTGAATGCGCTGGAAGAGGGCATCCGCGACAAGGTGACCAAGCTGATCGACGGCTTCATCGAAGACGGCGAGTGCGACTTCGTGACCGCGTTCAGCGTCGGTCTGCCGGTGCAGGTGATCTGCGAGCAGCTGGGCTTTTCCGAAGCCGAGCGTGCCGATGTGAAGCGCTGGTCGGATGCCTTTGCCGACCGGCTCGGCCACATGATTCCGCGCGAGCGCGAGATCGAGTGCGCGCATGAGATCGTCGACTTCCAGCGCAAGCTGAAGGTGAAGATCGACGCACGCCGCGAGACGCCGACCGACGACTTGCTTTCGGATGTGGTCAACGCGCGCCTCGATGGCGAAACCCCGCTCAACGATGCCGAAATCCTCTCGATCGCGCAGCAGCTGATGGTGGCGGGCAACGAGACGACCACCCATGCGCTGGCCGGCGGCATCGTCCACCTCGCGCAGAACCCCGATCAGCAAGCCAAGGTCCGCGCCAATCCGGCGCTCGTTGGCAACATGATCGAGGAAGTGCTGCGGCTCGATACACCGACCGCGGGCATGTGGCGGCTGGTGACGAAGGACACCGAGCTGGGCGGGCGGTCCTACAAGCAGGGCGAGATGGTCATGCTGCGCTATGCGGCGGCGAACCGCGATCCCGCCAAGTACCCCGATCCCGACAAGTTCGACGTCGAGCGCACCAATGCGCGCACGCACCTCGCGTTCGGCAAGGGCATCCACATGTGCGTGGGCAACATGCTGAGCCGCAAGGAAATGACCGTTGCCTTCACCGAGCTGCTGCGCCGGCTCGATGATATCCGCATCAAGGACGGCGCGGAGCTGCGCGTCTCGCCCAACCTCTTGCTGCGCGGGTTCGTCTCCGTGCCGATCACTTTCGAGAAGGCTGCTGCATGAACTTCGATCTCGACGAGAACCAGGAGCTGTTCAAGGCGGCGGTCGAGCGCTTTTGCCAGGGGCAGGACGTGGCGGCGCGGCGCGCGGCGCGCGCGCTGCCGGGCGGCATCGACCGTGCGCGCTGGAAGGAACTGGCCGAGCTTGGGCTGATCGGGCTTGCGGCCGGCGAAGATGATGGCGGCATGGGCGGCTCGCACGGCGACCTCGCCGTTGTGGCGCAGGCGCTCGGCCATGCTCAGGCGGTCGAGCCCTGGCTCGAATGCGGGTTCCTGCCTGCACGGCTGCTGGCCGGTTCCTCGCATCTCGAAGGCGTGATCGCGGGCGATACCATTGCAGCGTTGGCCTTTGCCGAACCGGGCCGCCGCTTTGTGCTCGATGCGCAGGGCGTCAAGGCGAAGGGCGGCAAGCTTTCCGGCACCAAGCAGTTCGTGCTCGGCGGCGGTGCGGCGGACGTGTTCGTGGTGACCGCCGAGGAAGACGGCAAGACCGCGCTCTACGTGGTCGATGCCAAGGCGCCGGAAGTCGAAGTGCGGCCCTATCCGGTGGCGGATGGCGGCGTTGCAGCGATCGTGACGTTCCACGACGCGTCGGCGGAAGGCCCGCTTGCTGCCGATCTCCACGCCGTGATCAACGAAGCGCGGCTGATGGCGGCGGCCGAGATGGTCGGCCTTGCCCAGCGCCTGTTCGCCGACACCCTCGAATACATCAAGACCCGCGAGCAGTTTGGCCAGCCCATCGGCCGGTTCCAGGTGCTGCAGCACCGCATGGTCGATGCCTATGCCCGCGTTGAAAGCGTGCAGTCAGCGATCCTGCGCGCGCTGCTGCAGCCGGCGGCACCGATGGCCGCGATCAAGGCCCACGTGGCCGAAAACGCGATCTGGGTCGCCCATCAGGCGGTGCAGCTCCACGGCGGCATGGGCATGAGCGATGAGCTGGGGATCGGCCACGGTCTCAAGCGCATCGTCCTGCTCTCGAAGCTGTTCGGCGATCCCGCCAGCGATATTCTGGATTATGCCCGCGCGGCCTGAGGTCGGCGGGTAATGGAGTGCATGAAATGAAGCGGATCGATGCCCACTTCGTGGCCGCCGGCAAATACCACGATATCGACTTTGCCCGGCTCGAGGTGCTCAAGCTTCTCGGCGAGCATCCCGAAATCCGCACCACCGTCGCGATGGACTTTTCCAACACCGAACGGCTGGAACAGTGTCAGTTCCTCGTGACCTACACCTGCACCGTGCTGCCGACGCCCGAAGAGACGGTGAAGATCAAGGAATTCCTTGATCGCGGCGGGCGCTGGCTGGCGCTCCACGGGACCAATTCGATCCTGAAGTTCGTCGAAGGCGGCGTCGATTGCCCCGAAGAGCGCGACGATGTGATGGAAGTGCTCGGCACCCAGTTCAAGGCGCACCCGCCGATCGGGCCGTTCCGCGTCGAGGTGGTCGACAAGACCCATGCGCTCACGCAGGGCCTCGAAGATTTCGACGTCATCGACGAGCTCTATATCATGAAGCAGAAGGCGCCGATCAAGGTCCTGATGCAGACGCGCTTCGATGGCGAGGCGACCGGCTTTACCGAAGCGAACTATTCGAACGTCGTCGTGCCGATCCTCTACTTGCGCGATCACGGCAAGGGCGGGGTACTCTACAACACGCTCGGCCACTGCCGCAGCCACTTCGATGTTATTGAATTGCTGCCCTTTTGGACACATCCCGAACGCTGCAGCTGGAACTATCCCGTGTATTACGAGACCCTGCGCCGCGGCATTCGCTGGGCCATGAGTGAGATCGCCTGATGGACATGGATTTCTCCCCCGAGGACCTCGCCTTCCAGAAGGAAGTGCGCGCGTTCCTTGATGACAAGCTCAACGCCCGCCTGCGCGAAGGCGCGGCCAACACGCCGAGCGTGTTCACCGAGCCCGACATCACCCGCGAATGGCAGGCGATCCTCGCCGAAAAGGGCTGGCTGGCAACGTCGTGGCCGGTCGAGGACGGCGGCCCCGGCTGGACGCCCACGCAGAAGTACATCTTCGAGAAGGAATGCGCGATCGCCGGCGCGCCCTCGCTGCCGATCCTTGGCCTGCGTCTCGTCGGCCCGGTGATCTGCCACTTCGGCACGCCCGAGCAGAAGGCGCGCTTCCTGCCCCGCATCATCTCGGGCGAGGATTACTGGTGCCAGGGCTATTCCGAACCCGGCGCCGGCTCCGACCTTGCCGCGGTGAAGACCCGCGCCGAGCGGGTGGGCGACAAGTACGTGGTCAACGGCTCCAAGATCTGGACCACCCACGCGCACCACGCCAACTGGATATTCGCGCTCGTGCGCACCGATCCCACCGTGCAGAAGCAGCGCGGCATCAGCTTCCTGCTGATCCCGATGGAACAGCCGGGCGTCAGCGTCTCGCCCATCGTCACGATGGCGAACGACCACGAAGTCAACGCCACCTTCTTCGACAACGCGGAGACCCCCGCCGACAACCTGATCGGCGAGGAAGGGCAAGGCTGGACCATCGCCAAGTTCCTGCTCGAGAACGAGCGCGGCGGCTCCTGCGCAGCGCCAGCGCTGCTGGCCAAGCTCGACCGCATCGAACGCTGGGCGCGGGAGGAAGCCTCGGGCACCAATGGCAGCATGATCCACGATCCGAACATTTCGCAGCGCCTCGCCCGGCTCCGGCTGGAAGCGCAGGCCTTCGAGGTGACCGAACTGCGCATCCTTGCCGAACTCGCCAAGGGCCGCCCGGCAGGCCCGCAGACCTCGCTGGTCAAGCTGACAAGCTCGAACCTCAGGCAGGCGATCGACGAGCTCGCGGTGGACCTGTTCGGCTATGACGGCCTCCAGCTCCCCGTCACCCGCCCGCTCTATGGCAACGAAGCGCCGGAGTATGTCGGCAGCCGCGCGGCGCAACTTTCGATGCCCGCCTACCTCAACGGCCGTGCCTACACGATCTTCGGCGGCTCGGACGAAGTGCAGAAGACGATCATTGCAAAGCAGGTTCTCGGGCTCTGACCTGTTACCCGGAAGCCCCACATCCGAACCGTTTCGGATGGGGCTTCCGCTACGGCACGCTCTAGGTTAGCATGCGAATCGACCCGGATGCCGGAATAACCGGCACCGGCCAGAGGATGCAGCATGGACTGGGCGAACTCCACCTTCGAGCAGGTGACGATTCGGGCCGTTGAAGACGTGCGGCCCGCCGCAATTGCCATTCGCGACGTGGCCTTGAAGCTTGATCTGCGCATCGCGGTCTGCCCCGACATTTCGTCGAAGGAACAGATGCTCGATGCCGATGGCAAGATCATCAACGCCGACATTTTCGGCTGGACCGCCGATGGCGAGCGCTGGTGGGAGAACGGCACGCTGGCCCTCTCCTCGCCCTTCCCGCGCGCCAGCCGCTATGAGAGCGAGCCCTGTCAACACCGGGATAAAAACGGGCCAGGCACCGGTTTAAAAAGGGGCCAGTTGGGTTGAATAAAAAGCCCCATGG
>NZ_JAIEPN010000107.1 GCF_019748365.1 Novosphingobium sp. | reverse complement strand
CCGCCTCGCGCGCGGCCTTGTCGCGGGCGAGCGCCGCGTGTTCGCGTTCGAGCCCGACAAGGTCCGCGCGCGCAGCGGCAAGCTCGGACGAGGCGGCCTCGCGCGCGGCAGCCAGGCTTTCGCGCAGCGCGGACAGGCGCTCGCGCTCGCCGGTCAGGCGTTCCCGCGCTGCGCCCACCTTGGCAAGTGCGGCGGCGGCTTCGGCGCGGCGCGCTTCGGCGGCGGCCATGGCGAGCGCAGGGTCCGGCTCGGCCTCCAGCGCGCGCCGGGTTGCCGCGAACCGGGCATCCTCGCCATCGAGCCGAGCGAGGCGCTGGCGGGCCGCTGTCAGCGCGGCCTCGGCAACGCGCCACTCGGCCTCGATCCCGGCCTGCTCCGCCACCATCGCGGCGAGCGCGAGTTCAGCGGCGCGCGCGGCTTGCTCGGCAGCGGCTTCGGCGGACTTGAGCGCAGGTCCCTCAGCGCTCTGTGCCGCGAGCACGGCTTCTGCACTGGCAAGATCGGCCTCAAGCCTTGCAAGCGCCTCGGCAGCGTCACGTGTCAGGCGGTCGGCCTCGCTACGTTCGTCCTCGATGCGGCGGATCTGGCGGTCGATATCGGCGAGGCGCTGGGCCGCCGCTTCGGCCTGCGCGGTGAGCGCGGCGATGCGCTGCCCTTGCGCGGCGGCGTCCTGCCGCCTGTCGAACAGCGCATCGCGCGCGGCACTTTGCGCGGCGGCTGCGGCGTGCTGGCCTTCCTGCGCGGATCGGGCCACGCCCTGCGCCGCTGCAACGGCCTCCTCCGCGCGCGCCGCCGCAGCGCGGGCGGCCTCGGCAGCGGCGGCGGCATCGCGCCAGCGCGCGAAGATCAGCCGCGCCTCGGCAACGCGGATACGTTCCGAAAGCTGCTTGTAGCGCTCCGCCGCGCGCGCCTGCCGCCGCAGCGTGCCGACTTGCGCTTCCAAGGTCACGATCAGGTCGTCGAGCCTCGCAAGGTTGGTCTCGGTCGCGCGCAGCTTGGTCTCGGCATCCTTGCGGCGGACGTGGAGCCCCGCGATCCCCGCCGCCTCTTCCAGCATCGCGCGGCGTTCGGCAGGCCGCGCGGCGATGACCGCGGCAATCCGGCCCTGGCTGACGAGCGCCGGGCTGTGCGCGCCCGTGGCGGCATCGGCAAAGACGAGCGCCACGTCTTTCGCGCGCACATCGCGCCCGTTGACGCGGTAGGCACTCCCCGCGCCGCGCTCGATCCGGCGGACAACCTCAAGCTCGCTGCCGAACGGCCCGGAAGGGTCGGTTTCGGCGCTAAGCATCACTTCGGCAAAGTCGCGCGCGGGGCGGCTGGCGGTGCCGGCGAAGATCACGTCTTCCATGCCGCCGCCGCGCAAGCTGCGGGCCGAGCCTTCGCCCATGACCCAGCGGATCGCTTCGAGCAGGTTGGACTTGCCGCAGCCGTTGGGGCCGACAACGCCGGTCAGGCCGGGCTCGATCTTCAGTTCGGCAGGTTCGACAAAACTTTTGAACCCTGAGAGTTTCAGGCGCGTGAACTGCATGGGAACGCGGCTGGCCGCGTTTCCGCCCTCAGCCACGCGATCCGCCCCCGCACCGCATGGGTTTGATCAGCTCCCGCCGATCAACGGGCGCCGGCCTGCTTCAGGATCGGCTCAAGCGCGTCCCATGTTGCCACTTCCGCGTTGCGGCCGTTGACGATGAACGTCGGCGTCCCGGTGACGTTGAAGGTTTCGGTGGCCTTCTGCGTATCGGCTGCGAGCTTGGATGCCGTGTCGCTCTTGGCAAGGCACTGCCCGGCCTGATCCTTGGCAATGCCCCGCGCGGCGAAGAAATCGATCAGCCCGCCACGCTCGCCAATGGCCTTGAAGATCTGGTCCGGCGGCAGATTGGCGGCCTGCAGCTGCGCGCCGATCGGCTGGAGCTGGTCGAAGATCGCCTTCTGGTTGGTGTAGACCTGCTCGGTCAGCGCGAAGAAGGTGTCCGGCGCGCCGCAGCGGGTGAGCATCGCCATCGTGGTATCGTAGGGATCGCGCACGAAATTGCGGAATTCGAGGCTTACCGTGCCCTTGGCGACATACTCGTCGCGCAGATGCGGGAAGCCCTTTTCTTCAAACTCGGCGCAGTGCGGGCAGGTGAGCGAGGCGAATTCGATCACCTTGATCGGCGCATTGGGGTTGCCCATCACATAGCCGCCCTCGGGCGTGACGGCGACCACATCGGTCCAGGCCTTGCCCGCCGGCGGCGGCACGGCGTTGAGCGGTGCGCCCACCTGAGCGGCGGCCCCCGTTGCATCATCCTTCTTGCCACAAGCGGCAAGGCCGAGCGCGAGCGGCAGCGCGATCAGCGCGAGGAGAAGGCGGCCGGGGGTGAAGAGCTTGGTCTGCATGAGATAGGGTTCGCTTCGCTCGTGAATGACAACAGACAGTAGAACGCTAGCCGATTGACCGGCGGGATTGAAGGGCCGCAAGCCAGCGGCCCGGGGATTATCGGGACATCAGCGCAGCCGCGCCTCGATCTGGGGCTTGAGCGCGGCCCACGAATAGGTTCCGCTCAGCGGCACGCCATTGAGCAGGAAGCTGGGCGTGCCGTTCACGAAGTCCTTCTCGGTCGCGTCCTTGGTGTGCTGCGCAAGGCGTTCGGCAAGCGCCTTGTCGGCAAGGCAGCGATCGATCTGCGGGCGGTCATATCCGCGCGCTTCCATCAGCGAGTAAAGCCCGAGGTCGGCGGCGATGGCGCGGGTGCGGGCGATAAAGTCATTGTTCGACCAGCGCGCCTTCTGCCCGTCGGTCAGGTGCGCCAGCGGGGCCATCCAGGTCGTCTGGTGGCGCAGGAAAGCGCTGTGATTGCCGAAGAATTTCGTGGCAGGGCCGCAGTGGGTGAGCAGCGCGACGGTCATATCCACCGGATCGCGCACGTAGCTGCGCACCTCGATCGAGCCCTTGCCCGAGGAGATGAAGCCGACGCGTAGCTGGACATCGGATTCCTGCTCGAAATGCGCGCAGTGCGGGCAGGTATAGCTGATGTATTCGACCAGCTTCACCGGCGCGTTGGGATTGCCGAGCAGATGGCTGTCGACCGGGGTGCGCACGACCGTATTGTTCCAGTTGATCCTGGCGGCGGGCGGCGGCGGGACGCGCACGGGTTTGTTCGCCGCGGTGAGCAGCGCCACGCCGCAGAGGGCAGCAAGCAGGAGGCCCAGGGTCTTGATCATCTTGCGCATCGTCAGTCTTGCTTCCCGTTCACATCACCGAGGCTGCGCGCCAGCGATTCCAGCACCGTGCGCAGCTCCGGATCGCCGATATCGCGCAGGCTGTCGCCGAGTTCCATCGGAATCGGCTTGAGCGAGGGCGGTGCGGCGCGGAGCGGACGCTGCGCGTCATTGGAGGCTGGCGGCTGAACGGCACCTTGCCGCAGCTTGACCCGCGCGACGGCGCGATAACCGAAGAACTGGTTCACCCGCTCGATGATCTCCGGGATCACGTGCTGGATCAGCGGGGCATGGGCGGGCGTGACGACCAGTTGCAGAATGCCGTCCGCTTTCTCGCCGGGCGGAAAGCGGATCGATTCGGGCGCGCAGTGGCGGGCATGCGCCGGGCCGACGATCTCGCCCCAGCGCGAGACGACCGAGCTCTGCACGAAGCCGAAGCGGCGGAAGGCGGTGCGCCCGATCGTGGGCATGAGATCGGCGATCGCACGCGCCTCGCCGCCGCGCGGGCGCTCGTAGGTGCGCGGCGCGGCGGTCGTCGCAGTGGCCTTCTTGGCGCTTTTGGGAGGGGCTGGCGGATCACGTTCCATTGTCCGCGTCGCCATGCCATAGCCGCGCCATGCAGGCCAGTGGCGAGAGCGTTCGGATCGGAGATGGCGGCGTCGCGGCGGCCTTGCTTGGCTGGTACGATGTGAACGCAAGGCGCCTGCCGTGGCGTGCTCTGCCGGGCGAACCAGCGCCTGATCCCTACCGCGTGTGGCTGTCCGAAGTGATGCTTCAGCAGACCACTGTCGCCGCTGTCCGCGCCTACTACGCGAAGTTTCTCGAACTCTGGCCCACGGTGGACGCGCTGGCCGCTGCCGAAGATGCCGATGTCATGGCCGCCTGGGCAGGCCTTGGCTACTATGCCCGCGCCCGCAATCTGCTCGCCTGCGCGCGCGAAGTGGCGCGCCGGGGCGGTTTTCCGCGCACCGAGGAGGGCCTGCGGGAGCTGCCGGGCCTCGGCGCCTATACCGCTGCTGCCGTCGCCGCGATCGCCTTCGGGCAGCGCGCGGTGGTGGTCGATGCCAATGTCGAGCGGGTGGTCTCGCGCCTCTTTGCGATAGCCGATCCGCTCCCCGGCGGGCGCACCGCAATCCGCGCCGCCACGGACACAATCACGCCTGACCAGCGCGCTGGGGACTTTGCACAGGCGATGATGGACCTCGGCTCCTCGATCTGCACGGTGAAGGCCCCGCGCTGCCTGCTTTGCCCGCTGGCCGATTCCTGCGCTGCCCGCGCTGCGGGCACGGCAGAGGCCTATCCGGTCAAGGCCGAGAAGAAGGCCAAGCCGACACGCACCGGCACCGCCTTCTGGATCGAGCAGGACGGCGCCGTGTTCCTCGTCCAGCGTGAAGGCAAGGGCATGCTCGGCGGCATGCGCGCGCTGCCGGATGACGGCTGGTCGGCCCGTACGGATGGCCACGCCACGCCGCCCGTTCCCGGCGAATGGCGCCCCGCAGGCGTCGTGCGCCATGGTTTCACCCATTTCGATCTCGAACTGCAATTGATGCTTTGCGGCAGCGCCGATTGCGCTAGTCTGCCACCGGGAGAGTTCTGGCCGGTCGACACTGTCGAAGCTGCGGGGCTGCCCACCGTCTTTGCCAAGGCCGCGCGCCTGGCGCTCGCAAACAGGTAGTTCATGCAAGATCAGACGCTTCAGCTTTCCCGGCGCTCCCTGCTGCGGTCTGCGGGCTGGCTTGGCGCCGGCCTTGCCGGATCCGCGCTCATGCCGGGCCGGCTCATGGCGCAGCCCACGCCCGAGCAGATGTACCCGGCGCTTACCAACCTCGTGTACGAGTACGTGGCTTCGGGCAAACTGGCAGGGGCGGTCGCCGCACTTGGCTGGGGCAGCAATGCGCCGATGCAGATCGCGCGCGGCACCGTGGCGTTCGATTCGGCCACGCCGGTCGATCTCGACAGCCTCTACCGCATCTATTCGATGACCAAGCCCGTCACCGGCATGGCTGCGATGATGCTGGTGGATGAGGGCAAGATCGGGCTCGACCAGCCGATCAGCGATTTCCTGCCAAAGTTCGCGCAGATGCAGGTGCAGGTCACGCCGGACGGTTCGATCACCGACCTCAGGCCTGCGCAGACCGCGATCACGCTGCGCCACCTCCTCACCCACACGGCGGGCCTTGGCTACACGATCATCCAGAAGGGCCCGATCAAGGACGCCTATGAAGCGGCCGGCCTCGTTCCCGCGCGCGTCAGCCGCCTGCCGATTCCGGTGCTGGGCAAAGTCAATACGGCCCCCAGCCTCACGGAATTTGCCGACAAGCTCGCCGAGATGCCGTTGATCTACGAGCCGGGCACGAAGTTCAGCTATTCGGTCAGCCTCGATCTCGTCGGCCGCCTGATCGAGGTCGTCTCCGGGCAGACCTTCGAAGCCTTCCTTGCCGAGCGCCTGTTCGGCCCCTGCGGGATGGCCAGCACCCTCTGGCAGGTCGGCGCCGCGCAAGCCCCGCGCCTGACCACCAACTACTTCCTCCACGATGGCAAGGCCGATCTGCTCGATCCGGCGGCGAGCTCGGCCTATCTCGATCCGCCCGCCTTCGCTTTCGGCGGGGCAGGCCTCGTCAGCAGCCCGCGCGATTATGACCGCTTCCTGATGATGCTCGCCGGCGGTGGCCAGATCGGCAGCACCCGCGTGATGAGCGAGGCGGCGGTGCGGCTGGGCACCAGCAACCTGCTGCCCGCAACCGTAAACCTCGCCGGCAGCTGGATCGAGAACGCGGGTTATGGCGCAGGCGGCCGGGTCGGCCTCGGTGCGGACGCGGGCACTTATGGCTGGTCCGGCGCGGCGGGTACGATCGGCTTCGTCAACACCCGCATCGGCCTGCGCGCGGGCCTCTTCGTGCAGTTCATGCCCTCGATGGCGCTGCCGCTCCAGGAGGAGTTCCCCAAGGCGGTCCTCACCGATATCTCGGCCATGAAGAAGGCGGCTTGAACCTCATGCTCTACCGACCCAACCCGCCGATTTCCTTCACCGGCGCCGTGCTCGACCGCGCCGACCACATCCGCGCGGATGAGGGCAAGCTCGCCGAACTGATGAACTGGCGCGCCCGCCTGCTGCGGCTCGACGGGCTCGATCCGGTGATCGGCGATGATGGCACGCTCGTCTGGGGCACGCTCGCCGATGCCGGAGAGCACGACGAGCTCGTCTTCCTCGGCCTCGACGAAAGCGGGCGCGCCTGCTTCGCTCCCGTCGCGCCCGCCAACAAGGGCAACCCCGGCCCCGCCAACCCGCACCTCTGGGGCGCCATGGCCTCGCTCCCCGCCGGCGATCTCGCGACCTATGGCGGCGCCCGCGCGCTCGTCGATTGGCACGCCCGCCACCGCTTCTGCGCGCGCTGCGGCTATGCCACCAAGCTCGGCAAGGGCGGCTGGCAGCGCAAGTGCGTCAACCTGGATTGCAAGGCCGAACACTTCCCCCGCGTCGATCCCGTCACGATCATGTCGGTCGAATGGGAGGGCCAGCTCCTCCTCGGCCGCCAGCCGCGCTTCCCGCCCAAGCGCTACTCGGCGCTCGCAGGCTTCGTCGAACCCGGCGAATCGATCGAGGAAGCCGTGGCCCGCGAAGTGTTCGAGGAAGCGGGCGTGCGCGTGCGCGATGTGCAATATGTCGCCTGCCAGCCCTGGCCGTTCCCCTCCTCGCTGATGATCGGCTGCCACGCCCACGCCGATGATCCCGCGATCACCATCGACAAGACCGAACTCGACGACGCGCGCTGGTTCACGCGCGACGAGGTTGTCTACGCGATGGAAGCCCTCAAGACCGGCGCCGAGGACGGCGCCTTCATCGCCCCGCCGCCTTTCGCGGTGGCCCATCACCTCCTCAAATGGTGGATCGAGCAATGAGCAAGCCTGCCCAAGTCACCGTAGATATCTGGTCCGATGTCATGTGCCCGTGGTGCGTGATCGGCCACAACCAACTGGAGGCCGCGCTGAAGGGCATGGCAGGCGAAGTCACCGCCACCATCCGCTTTCACCCCTTCGAACTGAACCCCGACATGCCCGAACAGGGCGAGGAAAGCGCCGCCCACATCCAGCGCAAATATGGCCGCACCCCCGATCAGGCCGCCGAAGCCCGCGGCCGCATGTCCCAGGCCGCCGAAGCCGCCGGCTATTCCTTCAGCTATACGGGTGAAGGCGATCCGCCGCCTGCGATGATGTGGAACACGCGCCTCGCCCACCGCCTCCTCGTCCACACCCTGCGCGAACACGGCGCGGACATGCAGGTGAAACTCAAACGCGCCCTGTTCGACGCCCACTTCCAGCAGCGCCGCCGCATGAACGACCCCGCCGTCCTCACCGAGGTGGCCGCCTCCGTGGGCCTAGACCGCACCGAAGCCGCCGCCGCGCTCACCGACCCCGAAATCGACGCTATCGTCGAAGCCGGCGAACAGCAGGCGTGGGACTGGAACATCAGCGGCGTCCCCGCGATGATCATCAACGGCAAATACATGGTGCCGGGCGCGCAGGATCCGGCGACTTATGCGAATTTGCTCCGGCGGGTGATTTCGCGGGAGGCACAACTGGCGGCGGCGGAATAAGAGCCTCCGGCGGGCAAGGGCGAAGGCCCATGCCTTTCGGCCTTTTGGACCCTCGTAACTTGTCACCGTGGTCTCACTTCGATATGTCACTGAAGCTGAATTATGAATTCCGTGTTAGGATTCAAAGATGTCGAGCAATTTGACGATATTGGAAAGAATCAAAGACATCGTGCTCAATGTTGATCCGAACAGTATTGTGAACGATGCTAGGTCGGCTGGCATGAATGTGTCTGAGCCGTCAGACTTCGTTCAGCAGGCACATAATTACGCCTATATCGAAAAGATTTCCGATAAATATTCTGCGACAGCCACAAAACTTTGTGCAGTAAGTGGTCTGACAACCGGGATTGGCGGGCTCGCTACCACGCTTACTCTAGCTGGCGCTGATATCGCAAATATGGCTGCTCAACTCTATCGACTCAACCAAAAACTTGCCATAATTAACGGCTTTGATCCAGCGAACGAATTGCACAGTGAGCGGGCTCAAACGATCTATATGACGTCGCTTGGAATCGACGTCAGCGCGCAAGCAGGGATTCGTGCGCTTGTTACAAAGGCGGCGACTGAGAATTTAGCCAAGCGGGGTCCAGCATCCGCGCCAGCCATTCGTTTAGTCATGGAAGTCACAAAGGTTTTTGGCATCAAGATAACAAAAATGCAGGCCGGCAAATTGGTACCATTTATTGGTGGTGCAATTGGTGCCGGCGTAAACTATACTGTTTCAAAGTCTATAGCTCAAAAGATGATGGCTGATTATAAGTCAGACTACTTTGATCGATGGCAGGTACAGGGCAAGCTTTGATTTTTTGGTTTTTCGCTCTCGGACCGTTGAGATTACAGTGACACTTAGATTACGGTGACACTTTACTAAATCACCAAATCCACTCTCGTCGGCCCGTGCTTGACACGGGCCTTGGCTTTTCTTGGCGGCAAAAGCCCAGCCCGTGTCAAGCACGGGGCGACGGAGAGAGTGGTTCAGGTGCGAGCGTGCCAGCGAGGCATCCCGACTACGCCCCCGCCGCCCGATCCCACACCATCTCCCCCCGCCCCGAAAGCACCGTCTCGGTCGGCCCGAACAAGTCCAGCACCACCACCTCGTTGGCGCCCAACTTCAGCCACGGCGCGGGCACAAACACCCCCCGCTGCGGCCCTGCGCTCCAGTAGCGGCCCAGATTTCGGCCGTTCACCCAGACATAGCCTTTGCCCCAGCCCCGCATGTCGAGGAACGTGAAGCCCGCCTCGCTCGCGGTGAACGAGCCGCGATAGAACGCAGGCCCCGTCTCCCCGCCGCGCCGCGCCGCAAACTGCAGCTTGCCCACGTCCTCCAGCAGCACCGGGCGGTGTTCCCAGCCCTTCAGCAGCATGCCGTCCACGGCAATCGGGCCGATCAGCCCCTTCTGGTCCTTGCCCACGCCCTTGCCGTAATTGGCGTGGCCCATCGCCTCCACCAGCACTTCGATCACCGCCCCGGCCGGCGCGTCGATGGTGAAGCTCTTGTCCCCCCGGCGGCGGTCGAGCGTGGCGGCGGGCTTGCCGTCCACGGTCACCAGCGCCAGATCGCGCACTTCGGTCAGGCTGAGCTGGCCCTTGGCAGCCTGCGCCAGCCGGTGCCGATAGAGCAGCATGCCCGCCGCCCGTCCGCAGCCTTCCAGCGTCTGCGGATCATGGGCCACTTGCGGCGCGCCCAGCAGTTGCGCCAGCGGCGCCACCTCGCCCAGCGCGAAAGGCGCGACGGTCAGCGCCTTCTCCGGCGCGGGCAACTCTGCAAAACGCTCCGCCGGAAGGTAGTCCGCCAGCAGCTTGCGCACCGCCGCATACTTCGCGGTCGGCCGCCCCGCCTCATCCAGCAGCGCGTCGTAATCATAGCTCGAAATATCGGGCTCGAAAAAGTTCTTCTCGACATCGAGATTGGCGCCTGCCCAGGTCCCGAACGAAGTGCCGCCATGGAACATGTAGAAACTCACCGACATCTTGCGGTCGAGCATCCACTTGAGGTTGGCGACCACGTTCGCGGTGCTCGTCGTCGCATGCGTCTCATGCCAGTGGTCGAACCAGCCCGCCCAGAATTCCGAGCAGAACGCCGGACCCGTAAAGCCCTTGACCGCACGCTCCTTGAACGCCTTTTCAGCTTCACCCGGCGTGAATGTGCCGAAATTGATCCCCGCCGGAATGCCCGGCAGCGATCCTTCGGCCAGCATGGCAGCGCCATCGACGGTATAAAGCTGGCCGCCAAACCCGGCGGCTCGGGTCGCATCGACCAGCGCCTGCAGATAGCGCCGGTCGCTGCCGAAGGCGCCGTATTCGTTCTCGATCTGCGTCATGATGATCGGCCCGCCGCGGTCGATCTGGAGCGGTGCCAGCTCCTCGCCCAGCCGCTTCAGCCAGCGCGCCGTGGGCTTCATGAAGCGCGGATCGAACGCGCGCGCCGGGGTGCTGCCATCGGGGAAGAGCCAGGCCGGCAGCCCGCCGCCATCCCATTCCGCGCAGACATAGGGGCCGGGCCGCAGCAGAACATGGAGGCCCTCCTCCTGCGCCATTCGGACCCACGCTGCGACATCAAGATTGTCGGAGAAGTCGAAAGTGCCCGGCACCTGCTCGTGGATGTTCCAGAACATGTAGGCGCTCAGCGTATTGAGCCCCAGCGCGCGCATCTTGCGCAGCCGGTCCCGCCACAGGCCTCGCGGAATGCGCGGATAGTGCATCTCGCCGGCAAGGATCTGGAACGGCTTGCCGTCCAGCAGGAAGTCGTTGCCCTTGACCTGAAAGCGCGAGCCGGCTGGCGCGGCAAGCCCCGGCACGGCCAGCGTGGCAAGGCCGGCGGCGCCGATCCCCATGGCAGTACGGCGATCGAAGGTCATCAGGCAGGTCCCTTTTCGATGATGCGCGGGGCATTTCTAGCCAAACCTGATTTATCAGACTTATTGCCCATCATCAAACGGGACGACCTGGCTCTGCGTCACGAAATCCCTCCCGGCGCCGCCATCCCCGCACTCCCGCGCGATCCCCGCACTACCGCGCGATCCCCGCACCCCCGTCGTCGTCCCCGCATCCCCTCGTCATCCCCGCGAAGGCGGGGATCCAGAGCGGCAACACTCCACACCAGCCATCATGACCAGCACGCCCGCCACCGCGCCGCCCGCATAAATAACAGACGCGTCTGTTATTTATGCGGGCTGTCCTACAGATGCTGCCTTGTAGTATGTTCTATCAATGTTCCGCGCATTCCACGCAAATCCGCCCAGTTTTCCGCGTCAGGCAGCAGCTTGGCGGGGGCTGACAGTTTTCGCTCAGGACTGTGTCAACCGTGTCAACCTTGCGTGCTCAGGCCAGCCCCAGCTTGGCCAGTTCGCCCGCCAGACTCGGCGGCAGCACTTCGGCGCTTTCGCCGTCCGCCAGATCGGCGGGCGCGTCCGCTTCTTCGAGATAGCGCCAGCCCTGATGCGCGCGCTTCGGCTTGGGGTGGACGTCGATCAGCTTCGTCGAGATGACGATATTGGTCCGCCCGCCGTCCGCTTCCTCGAAGCCGAGGATCTCGCTGCGCGCGACGAGCTGGTGCTTGAAGATCCAGTAGAGCGAGCCGCCGATCATCTCCTCGTACCGCTTGGGGAGGTAGCGCGTGGTGAGCCGCGCCCTGTCGCCGCGCGTCTTGAACCAGCTGTGGAGGTCTTCGAACGATGTCGCCCCATAGGCGACCTTGGTCATGTGGAGTGGCATAAGTCTGATCAGGCAAGCCCGCTGAGTACGGCAAGGCCGAGGAACGAGAAGAAGCCCATGACATCGGTCGCCATCGTCACGAATACGGCCGAAGAGACGGCTGGATCGACCTTGAGCCGGTCCAGCGACACGGGCACCAGAATGCCGGCGAGTCCCGCCACCAGATTGTTGATAACCATCGCCGCGCCGATCACGCCGCCGAGCAGCGGGTTCTGGAACAGGAGAGCGGTTCCGGTTCCGATCAGCACCCCCAGCGAGAGCCCGTTGGCGAGCGCGATGCGCAATTCGCGCAGGATCATGCGTACGGTGTTGGAACTGGTCAGCTGGTTGGTCGCAATCGCGCGCACCACCACCGCCAGGGTCTGCGTCCCCGCATTGCCGCCCATGCCCGAAACGATCGGCATCAGCACCGCCAGCAGCGCCAGCTTGGCAATCGCGCCCTGGAACATGCCGACGACGGAGGATGCGATGATCGCGGTGCCGAGGTTCACCACCAGCCACGAAAGCCGCGTGCGCACGGTGAGGTGGATCGGCTCGTTGATGTCGCCGTCGCCCGCACCGGAGAGGCGCAGGATATCCTCGCTCGCCTCTTCCTGGATGATGTGGACCACGTCGTCCACGGTGATCTGGCCGACGAGCCGGCCGCTTTCATCAACCACCGCGGCGGAAATCAGCGCGTACTTCTGGAAGCGGAGAGCCACTTCCTCCTGGTCCATCGTCACCGGGATCAGCGTCTGGTCGCGCTTCATCACATCCGTCAGCGCGATGGAGCGCGGGGTGCGCAGGATCCACGAAAGCGCGCAAGTGCCGATCGGATGGTGCTTGTGATCGACGATGAAGACTTCCCAGAACTCCGTCGCGAGGTCCTGATCTTCGCGCATGTAGTCGATGAGATCGCCGACCGTCATGTGCTCGGGCACCGCGATCACGTCGCGGCTCATCATGCGTCCGGCGGAGTCTTCCGGGTAGGACAGCGCCGTCTCGATCGCGGCGCGGTCTTCGGGCTCCATCTCGGCGAGGACGGCCTGCTGGTCCTCCTCGTCAAGGTCCTGGATCAGGGCGACCGCGTCGTCCGTTTCCATCTCGCCGGCCAGTTCGGCAACTTCGTCCGGATCGAGCTCCTCGACGAGATCGTCGCGGACGTAGTCGTTGAGCTCGGAGATCACCTCGCTGCCGAGCAGGTCGTTGATCGCGCGGGCCAGATCGACGCGGTAGTCGGGGCCGATCAGCTCGAACAAGTCGGCGACGTCGGCCGGATGGAGCGGTTCGACGAGGTTGTAGACGGTCTCCTGATCGTCCGCCTCGAGCGCGTCGGTCACGCGGCGGATGAACGAGGGGCGCAGCGTGTTGTCCTCGTCGTCGAGGCTTTCCGAATTGCGCGCAGGCTCGGCGAGGGGCGCCGCCTCCGTGATCACGGAGCCGGCATCCGCAAATGCGGAGTCGTGCAGGTCTTCGTCGCGCGCCATGCTGGCAGGCGATACGCAAGGGGGAGGCAAAAGCAACCTCGATGGCGCCAAGTGGTATACTTTGCCCGGCAAGGGATTATATGCCGGGGCAAGACAGAAGGGATTTGACGACAATGGCAGACGAAAAGCTGGTTCTCACGCTCGATGGCGGTGATGTTGTGATCAATCTGCGTCCGGATCTGGCGCCTGGCCACGTCGAGCGGATCAAGGAACTGGTGGGCGAAGGCTTCTACGACGGCGTGAAGTTCCACCGCGTGATCCCCGGCTTCATGGCGCAGGGCGGCTGCCCGCAGGGCACCGGCATGGGCGGCTCCTCGAAGCCCGATCTGAAGGCCGAATTCAACGACGCCCCCCACGTGCGCGGCGTCTGCTCGATGGCGCGCACCAGCTATCCGCATTCGGCCAACAGCCAGTTCTTCATCTGCTTCGATGATGCGCGCTTCCTCGACAAGCAGTACACCGTGTGGGGCGAAGTCGAGAGCGGCATGGAACATGTCGACGCGCTGCCCAAGGGCGAGCCGCCGGCAAAGCCCGGCGTGATCCACAAGGCGGCGATCGTCACGGCCTGAGGGCTCGGCGATGCACCTGGAACTCAGGCCTCCCGCGCACGCCGACCGCGCCGCGTGGGACCGCCTGTGGCAGGGCTACCAACGCTTCTACAAGGTCGAGATCGCCAAGGCGGTGAGTGACCTGACGTGGTCGCGGCTGCACGATCCCGCCGAGCCGATGCACGCCGCCATCGCCTGGCAGGGCGCGCGTGCCATCGGCCTCGTCCACTGGATCTTCCACCGCTCGACATGGACCCAGGGCCCCTATTGCTACCTGCAGGATCTCTATGTCGACGAGGACATACGCGGCGGCGGCGCGGGCCGCGCGCTGATCGCGCATGTGCGCGCCGAGGCGGAGGTGGCGGGGGCCTCGCGGCTCTACTGGCTGACGCACGAAACCAACACCGATGCGATGAAGCTTTACGACAAGGTCGCCGAGCGCTCGGGCTTCGTGCAGTACCGCGTGGTGCTGTAGCCTAGCGCGAGATGAAATCGGCGTATTCGGGAAGAAACCGCAGGCGATTATGGCCTTCAAGACCTTGCAGACGCGAACTGAGCCGGTCACGCTCGAAGCGATGGCCGAGCGCCTCGCCGCGCGCCGGGCCGAGATCGGCGAGATCGAGATCCCGCGCAACAGCGGCAAGCGCCGCACCGCGTCGAAGCGCGCGCTTCTGGCGGAGATCGAGAAGCTCGGCGGCGAATGGTGAGCAGTCACACCCGCCTGCGCACGCTTTCCGATCCAGCCTATCTCCCCGCGCTGAACCCGGCCTTCGTGCACGAACGGCCAGCGCTGGGACTGGGCGATCTGGCGCAAGCGCCGCGCATCCTGCTGCTCTATGGCAGCCTGCGCGAGCGCTCGTTCTCGCGCCATGCTGTGGAAGAAGCCGCGCGGCTACTGC
>NZ_JAIEPN010000039.1 GCF_019748365.1 Novosphingobium sp. | reverse complement strand
TATGCAGCCAGAGAGACCCTCGATATGGTCGCATGACTCAAATGAAACCGCCTCCGGAAAACCCGGGACGCTTCAGGCCGACGGTCGGGCAGCGTTCGATAGTCAAAGTCCCCTTGCTGAACGGGACAGGTAACGATTCACGCTCACAATGGCGGCTGGTTGATGCGGCTTGGCTCGGTCGGCTGTGTGATCAGCCCGCCAGTGTCGCAATCTTGCCAATCGTTGGCGAGGCGATGGAGCCGACCCTCTGCAATGGCGACGAGGTTATGATTAGCCGAGTTCGCTTCCAGGAGAGCGTGCGTGAAGGCCTTTACGCCATCCGTGGGTCTTCTGAAATCTTCGTAAGGCGAATAGCGATCGACCCAACGAAGAACCGTCTGACCGTTCTTACTGACCACCCTGCATATCCGAGCTGGCAGGGCATCCAGCGCAAGGGCGTCGATATTGTCGGCCGGGTGATCTGGATCGGAGCTCGGGTGACCTAGCTGTCATTATGACACCGCGCTGCCTGAGGCTCTAAGCGGCCATCCCAGCGTGCGATGCTGGTGCGGAGCAAGATGGGTAGCAGTCGCGCTGGCTGGGAGGTGAAACGACGACTCGCACAAGCGCAGTCGGACAAAGCGCAGGCCATGAATCTTTCACCGTGAACGCTGATGTGCGGAGGCTGAGCAGCCGCAGTGCCGAATTAGCGCGCTGCTACCTAGAGAGCTACCTAGCACAAAAATGCTCTCAATCGCCCGATCCGGCGACCTTAGTATCTGATTGAAAAGTAGAGGAAAAATGGTGGACGCACTAGGGCTCGAACCTAGGACCCGCTGATTAAGAGCGGCTTTGCGTCCACATGCGTTCGCTAGTGTCCGCCGAATTTGGTGCACCCGCAAATTTTTCAAGGTGAACAGCGCCGAGCAATTGATGGTGATGCCTGATGCCTGCTGCCTAACATCCGGCCCGAGGTAAAGCCCACACCTTGCTGATTTATAATGGCGTCACCAACGATCTGACCAAAGAAGATACCGGCAGTAACTCACTGAGTATCCAATGCAGATCCCGCGGAGGCAAAGCCAGCGGATCGACAAGCCTGGCTACCATCCACATGATCTCAGGCTACGGTATCTTGGCCGTCATCAAAGGTGATAGACGGAGCGGGCGTCCCGCCGCCGTTTGCACCCGCCTTCGTAGAAAAACATGAGATCGGCGCCGAGATGCAAGGCTTTTTCATGTGCTTGCGGTGCCACAGTGACCAGCCGGGCTTTCAGCATGTCGCCGGCATCCTTCTTCATCTGATTGCAGTTGGCCCTGAGGTCGTTGGCCGACCAGATCGTATCGGCATTCATCCCGGCAAGCTCATCAACATAGCTGCACGCTGTAATCAGACTGCGGGCCCAGCTCGGAAGCATTATACCTTCGCCGCCAGTGCTGTCTCGGGTCACGCCCTGACACAGGCCCTTGACCCGCTGGCGGCTACCTTCGGAGGATTCTCCCGTACGCCAGGCGGCATGGAGTGCGTCCAGAATACCATCGACGCGTCGTTCGTATTTGCTCCAGGCCGAGGCTTCATCAGCCCGCGCAGTTGCTGGTGCCAGTAACAGGGCTGCGGCAAGGCTTGCAGCGATGGGCTTCATTTATTTTGTTCTCCTGTGCAGGGACTGCCGGAAACATCGCATTCGTGGATGCGGCAGTCATCCCCCGGTTCAGGGGATTGTGACTTGTGAGAATGCCCTGTTCAGGGGGTGGCGCGAATCCACGGCATCGCTAAGTCTTGTTTGCTAGGCAGTAATACGGGGCCGGGTAAGTTTCATGAGATCGCGATTGTCGCCGGCGACTGTAATGATCGGGCTGGTTCTGGCCGGACTTCTGGCCGGGGCTTTCCTGATACAAATGGCGATCAGTCGGCCATGGCTGGCCCTCGCGTTTACCGCAGATGATTCCGGTATCATCCATGTGACGCCTGCGTCCGGCGTTGATGGCTCTGCGATCGTTTCCGGGCCGATCGCTGCCATCCGCGGGAGCGACGGCAGAAGAGTTGCGATCGAGGCTGGCGATCTGATCGAAGAGCCGGACACGCTGGCGACCTATGCCGAAATGCGGCACTTCTTTGCGCGACAGTCGATGCTTGAGGGGGTGGTGAGCGGCCCGAGTGTTTCGATCGAAACGGCAGGTGCCAGGCCCGCGCAGCAGACGACCCTTGCACCGGCGCGAATGCGGCCCATCAGCGATCTTCCTGCCGCCTTCTGGGTGCAGATGCTGGTTGGACTGGCAAGTTTCCTCATCGGCGGCTGGGTCTGGGCGCTGCGGCGCAGCGATACGGCTGCCCGCCTTTTCGCCCTGGCGAGCCTTGGCATTCTTGTTTTCACCTTTCCTGCCGCGCTTTACAGCACCCGCGAACTCGCCATCGATGGCGGCCTTTTCCGCGTCCTTTCGGTGATGAACCACGGCGGCGCGCTGCTGTTCGGCGCGGCGATGATTGCCCTGCTGCTGCGTTATCCAAGGCCTCTGGTTCCGGCCCGTTGGCTATGGGCGCCGTTCGCGTTGTTCGGGGCATGGTGGCTGGGTGACAGCCTGCAGGTGTTCGATGGCCCCCCTGCCGGTTCGCACTTGCCAACGATGCTGGAGATGCTCGGCATCCTTTTGGCAGCGGCGGGACAATATTGGCGCTCGCGCGGTGATCCGGCGGCGCGGGCGGTAGTGCGCTGGTTTGGCCTGTCGGTCGCGGTCGGGGCAGGGGCATTCGTCTTCACGGTCATTGCGCCCAGCCTGGTCGGGCTGACGCCGGGCTTGCCGCAGGGTTATGCCTTTGCCTTCTTCCTCCTGATCCACATCGGCATGGCCATCGGGGTCGCGCGTTACCGGCTGTTCGATCTCGATCGCTGGGCCTTCCGCATCCTGTTCTATATGACCGGCGCCGCACTGCTGATCGCGGTGGACGCGGCGCTGATTTCGTGGATCGCGCTTGAGCATGCGCCGGCTTTCGGGCTGGCGCTTGTAATGGTCGGCTTCCTTTACCTGCCGCTGCGCGACATCATCGCGCGCAAGCTGTTCCGGCGTGACGGAGAGATCGAGGCAAGTTTTCAGGACATACTCGCCATTGCGCTTGCAGAGGGCGAGGTCGAGCGCATGGACCGCTGGCGCGGCTTGCTAGAGCGGGTGTTCCAGCCGCTGAAGATCGTAGCCGGTCAACCGGTTGAAGCATCTACGGTGATTGAAGACGGCGCAGCCCTGGCGATCCCCGCTACCGGACCGCTGCCACCGCTGCGCCTGGAACATGCCATGCACGGCCGGCGCCTGTTCGGTTCGCGCGAACAGGCCAGGGCGAGCGAGTTGTGTGCGATGCTGTCCCAAGCCATCGCCAGCCGCTTCGCCTACGAACAAGGCGCAGCCGAAGAGCGCCAGCGCATCACCAGCGACATGCACGACAATATCGGGGTGCAACTGCTCGGCGCGCTGCACAGCCGCGACCCGGTCCGCAAGGACGAGCTGATCCGCGACACGCTCGCCGACTTGCGCGAGATCATCAACAACAGCGCTGGCGAGCGGCTGACCCTGGCCGAACTGATGGCTGATCTCAGGGTGGAGATCGCCGACCTGCTGTCATCGGTCGGTATTGGGCTGGTCTGGCAGGTGGACACCCAGGCCGAACTTCCGCCGCAAGCGGTAGCCGCCATGCGCTCGATCCTGCGCGAGGCCGTGGGCAATGCCCTGCGTCATGCGGAGGCCACCACGGTCGGCATACGGCTGGGTGACGTGGCGAGCGGCCTTGTCCTGATGGTTGCCGATGACGGCAACGGCTTCGATCCCGAAACCGCGCCAGCGGGCAACGGCCTGCGCAACATGCGCTCACGCGCGACCGCGCTTCACGGCACGATAACGGTTTCGCGAGGCGCTGCCATGGGGATGCGCGGAACGGTGATCGAGGTTCGCTTTCCGCGCGAAGGCGTCGCGGCGTGAAATCCGTGCTGATCCTCGAAGATGTATCGGAAACGCTGCAGTGGCTGGGCGAGATCGCGGCCGAGGCGTTTCCGGGTTGCGGGGTGACGGGTGCCTCCACCGTGCGCGATGCGCTGGCCGCAATGGACTGGCACGTGTTTGACCTTGCCTTGATCGACCTGCGCCTGCCCGACGGATCGGGGCTGGATGTGCTGCGCCAGTTACGAGTAAATTCTCCCGATACGATCTGCGTCGTCACCACCGCGATGGCCGATGACAGCTCGATCGTCGGCGCGCTTTCGGCTGGCGCCTCGGGCTACCTGTTGAAGGAGCAGATGCGCGAAGGGATCATCCGCCAGTTGCAGCAGATCAAGGAAGGGGTGCCGGCGCTGTCGCCCTCGATTGCCCGGCGGATCATGGAGCATTTCCGGCGGACCGGGCCGGCAGCAGGCGAAACCGGCAACCTGACAGCGCGCGAGCTGGAAGTGCTCACCCTGATCGGACGCGGCATGCGCAATGCCGAAGTCGCCGCGCAGCTCATGCTCAGTGAGAATACGGTCTCGGGCTATATCAAGGCGATCTACCGCAAACTGGGGATTTCCAGCCGGGCCGAAGCGTCGTGGCATGCCGCGCAGCTTGGTTTGTCCTATGGCGGAAAAGAAGAGAAGTGACTGCCTCGCAGATCGCAGGTGTCATGTATTTTCAAGGAATTGTCTCCGCCGCGTTAGCCCCCTGAACAGGGGGTGCATGATGTCCCGAAGACCAGTTAGTCGGGGATCGGCTCGCGGTACTGAGCGCGCGGGCGTTTAACGGGGACAGTTTCAGAGAGACCGGCACGTTTGCGACCAACGCTGTATTGAAGACCACGACCGCCATTGTGGGCACGCTGGGTTCTGTTGCCCTGCTGGTGGGATTGCCTGCACCTGCGTTCGGACAAGTCACCGGTTCGGAGCAGATACCGGGAAGTCCGGATTCGGGGGAAAACGGGTCGAACTCCGACAGCAATACCGTCGAATTCGTGGACCTCTCCGGTGATGGGTCGGCGGTCATCGGCTTTCACAACAAGCTGGTCAACAACAAGCCGGTAAGCGAGGCCTGGCTCTTCACCCCGACCGGCGCAACAAAACTTGCAGCGCCAACCGGCTACCTCCACTACGTCGGTTACGACATTTCCGATAATGCCTCGGTAATCGTGGGCGAGGCGAAGCCGACCGCACGCAAGCATTTCGCCGGCATGGTGGGCGTAAAATGGCTGAACGGCACGCCCACGATCCTGGCACAACCTACCGGCGCTGGAAATTACAAGGCAGTCGCCGTCAGCGGTGACGGCAATGTGATCGGCGGTCTGGCCAGTATATCGGGCTTCAACATCCCGATCCTGTGGACGGGCACCGCCGCTCCAGAGCAGCTGCTTCAGGTCGGCACGACCAGTCCAGTGCAGAATGGCGTGACCTTCAACGCCGAAATTACCGGCATCTCACGGGATGGCTCGGTCATCGCCGCTATCGGCGGGCGCGGCCAGCAGTGGGGCGCAAATGGAACCATCGTCGGGCCAAACGTCCAGGCGCTGCGGTGGACCCGCGCCACCGGCTTTGTCGAACTGGGCGCTCTTGCCAGCCATTCCGCCGCCGGCGCGAGCAGCCTCGCGAACGACATTTCAGCCGATGGCGGAACGATCGTCGGCTCGTCGCAGCAGGGCGGCGTCATGGGCAACGATCTGTACAAAGACGATAACCTGATTGCCATCAAGTGGACCGAGGCGGGCGGCATGGTCGCCCTGCCAAAGCTGACAAACCAGCTCGCATCCGTTGCCACTGGCGTAAATGCCGACGGCAGCGTGATCGTAGGCGAGGCAATCGTTCCCGGACAGACCATCGACACCTTCGTGGTCAACGAATCCCATGCCGTGCGCTGGACCAGCCGAAATGCGCAAACGGTTGCGGCATGGCTCTCCGCCAATGGCGTGGCCAATGGCACGAACCAGTACCAGGAGGCGCTTGGCGTCAGCGACGATGGCAATGTCGTCGCGGGCTACGGCATCATCAACGGACACCGGCAAGGCTATATCGCCCGTGTGGCCGGAGCGACGCCCACGCCGACACCAACACCCGCTCCGACTCCAACGCCAACGCCAACCCCGACCCCAGCGCCCACGCCGGCGCCGACGCCCACCCCGTCGCCGACGCCAGGACCGGTGACTGTCAACACCCCCGTCCCGGCTCCCTTTGCGATCGTCGTTCCCTCGGTCACTGGCGACAATCTGCTTCCGGGTGGTCCGGGAAGCGGCAATATCCGTTACAACAGCATTTCCGAAGATGGACGCGCCATCGGGACTTCGGACGGGTTCATCATAACGGGCTCGGTCGCTACAAAGTTCCTCTGCCCGACGGTTTTTCAACCAATCAGATGACGATAAGCGGGCTTTCCAATGACGGGACAGTCGCAGTCGGATCCTATGCTGCCACCTCCCAGAGGACTGGCGCCTTCCTGTTCCGCAATGTCGATGGCACGGGTACCTCGGTCAGGCTGCCGGGCTTCGACGGCGCGGTCAACGTCCAGGCACTCGGCGTTTCGGCGGATGGGCGCGTGGCGGTGGGCTTCAGCTCTCCGGATTCCAGCGCCAGCGCAAGCACTCGCGCGGCGATCTGGATCGACGGCGGTCGTGCCAGGGCGATCACGTCGAGCGGATTCACCTATTCGCTGGCGCGGGCGGTCTCGTCGGATGGATCGGTCGTCACCGGAGAGGCTTCGGGAGGCGGCTGTGACGGCCAGTTTGCGGCCTTCCGGTGGACCCAAGCCGGCCAAATGGTGTCACTGGGTGCGATCGGCCGCTACGGCGAATCGTTCAGTTCCTCGGGCAACGACATTTCCGCAGATGGATCGGTCATCGTCGGAAGCTCCACCGCTCCTACCGGTTTCGTCGCATTCCGATGGATTCAGGCAGGCGGGATGGTCGCGCTTGCGTCCCTGCCCGGAGAGACGAGATCGGTCGCCAACGCTGTCAGCGCCGATGGCACGGTCACCGTCGGCACTTCGTCTGCGGGTTTCACCGACTCGGCAGTCCGCTGGACGTCCGCTGGCACCCAGTCGATCGCCGATTGGCTCGCCGCTGCGGGCGCGAACAATGGCGCGAATACCTATACCAGTGCCGCCGATGTGAGCGCTGACGGAACGATGGTGATTGGGCAGGGGAACATCAACGGCACCAGCCATGCCTATCTGGCGAGAGCCGCAGCCGGATCACCCGCTCCGACCCCGACGCCCACTCCGACGCCCACTCCCACTCCCACTCCCACTCCCACTCCGACACCGGGCACGGGCGTCATCGGCCTGGACGACTTCAGCGCAACAGTGATGCAGGCGGCGCCCAACCGCGCGCTGCAAGGTGGCCTCGGGCTGATGATGTGTGGGGCACATCACCGCATCCTGACCGACTATATACAGTCGGGCCGCGGCTGCGCGTGGACCGTGCTGGACTATCGCCGCGATGGCCGCAACGACACCGACTCCGTGTTGGCCGAAGCTGGCGCCTGCGTTGATGCCGGCCCGCTGCGGCTGGGGGCGGGGATCGGCTATGACCGGTCGGATTCCGACCTGACGCTCGGCGGCAAGCAGAAATTGGAAGGCTGGCACGGCGTGGCCGAGGCCGACCTGCGGCTCGGCCAGAGCGGTGCCGTGCTGAGCGCGACGGCGATCTATGGTGACTGGAACGTCAACCTGCGTCGGAACTACCTCAATGGTGCAAACACCGACACCAGCACCGGCTCTACCGATGCCCGCGGGATTGCCCTGCGCGCTCGGCTTGACTGGTTCGACATGATGGGAAGCGACAGCTTCGGACTGACCCCGACGATCAGCTATTCCTGGAGCCAGGTGACGGTTGATGGCTATACTGAAACTGGCGGCGGCTTCCCGGTCACTGTCGGCCGCTCGGTTGACGAGGCTTCGGAAGGGCGCCTTGGCCTGACCGGTCGCTTCACCCTGGCCGAGCCAAGGACACTGCGTCTGCGCGGGGAATATATCCACCGCTTCGACCGGTTCGACGGCGGTCCGGCATTCCAGATCATCGGCACGGGCATGGGTGGCACGGGCGGCATTTATGCGGTGGACCGCGACCATGCCCGCCTGGGCGCGGACATCGACCAGCGGATCGGACGCAATGGCGTGCTCTCTCTCTCGGCTCACAAGACCGTGGGCAAGGCCGGAGGCAATCCGTTCTCGGTGAGCGCCTCGCTCCATTTCGGGTTTTGAACCGGCTGTTCCTGCGCGCGGGGCTATACGCCTAGCGCGCAGGAACCAGTCCGATCGAAAGGGAGGAGATGCAAGGATCTGAGCCAAGCTGGCAGGAATGGATCACCAGCAACCTCTCCGCTGGCTGCGATCCGGCGGACATGCAAGTCCGGATGATTGCCGCCGGATGGAATGAGGCGGATGCACGCGCAGCCCTTGCTTCTGGCATCGCGCAGGTATTTCCCAGCCTGACGGCGCCGGTCGTGGCTCTGCCAGTTGTCCCGGACACGGGGATGATCTGGTGCTAGGGACGCGAGATCAAAGTGACCCTGCGCCTGGCCAGCCCTGCCGTTGCTCTTTGCGAAAACGTGTTGTCATCGGTCGAATGTGCCGAGTTGCTCGCTTTTGCCCACGATCGGGGTCTGCGTCCCTCCACGGTTGTGGATGAGGTCAGCGGCGAGAATTTACCCCATCCGGAACGGACCAGCTCAGGTGTTATGTTGAAGCGCGCTGAAACCGCCCTAATCGACCGGCTCGAACACCGGCTGGCGGCGCTCACCAACTGGCCCGTTGCCAATGGCGAGGGTCTGCAGATCCTGCACTATAGTGAGGGGCAGGAATACTGGGCGCACTTCGATTCATTTCCTGGTGGCGCGGGCGGCGCAGTTCACACCGCGCGTGGCGGGCAGCGGGTGAATACGGTGCTGGTCTATCTGCAAAGCCCGGAAGTGGGCGGTGGCACCGCTTTTCCGTCTTGCGGGCTCGCCGTGTGTCCTCAGCCTGGATCAGCGGTGATTTTCCGCAACGTGGACGTAACGGGCCGCCGAGATCCCGCCAGCCTTCAGGCTGGACTGCCCGTTGTTCAAGGCGAAAAGGTGGTCATGACCTATTGGCAACGCGAGGGACCTTATGCTTGACTGGCAGTAGCCGATCACGTCGGGCCTGCCTCCGAGATGTCTTCAAACTCCCGGAATCACATGAACCTCGGCCGCTCAACCCCTGTCGAAACGGCCTCTAAGGGCATGGAGACCCAGGACATTGTCATTATCGGCGGCGGCCAGATGGGGCTTTCGCTGGGCTACTACCTCCACCGCGCCAAGGCCGATTTCCTGATCCTCGATGCCGAAGACGGGCCAGAGGTGTGTGGCGGCACAGTTGGACTTCACTGCGCCTGTTTTTATCTGCGGGTTACAGTGCGCTCTCGGCCTGGCTGATGCCGCGGCCTACGCATGAATGTTATCCAACCTGCGACGATTTGCTCGACTTGACTGTCGGCACCCTCCCAAACAATCACCAGATTTCCGATATGGCCAAGTACAGGAGAAAACCGCCCGTCACGACCATCAAGGCAAACACCCCCGTCATCACCCAGAAGTAGAGGGGCTGTCTTTCCGCTCGGACGAATATCCATCCCGACTTATCGCGCAGGTACCTGTTCCTGAGCGCCGACCAAAAACCTTCCAGTCCGATAATGACGGACAGTATTCCGAGCAAAAACTTCATGATGATGAACGTCCGGAGGTCAATTCGGCCACAGCAGCGTGAATATTCTCCGTCTGGGGCAGGGTGAGGTAGGTATCTCGACAGACTTCTTCCATTAACCGGCCCTCCATATCGAGCCAGTGTGGGGACCGGAACCCTCCTTCAGAAACCCGCGTGTCGTATAGGCCATCCTCCCGAAAGCGCTCCTGCCGAACCCGCCGGAATTGCGACGTATCGCAATCATACTCGTTAAGAAAGGCGTCGATCAGCAGGGAACCGTCCCGCGTCAACCAGACAGACCATGACCAAGCCGTTCGGACGTTCGGCGCGGTCTGGTCTGGCGCCGAGAGATAAGCTCCCCAGCGGTCATCCTGGCTGAGAACGTATACCCGCCCGTCAAACGGCGCCCACGGAAGCCCGGGGGAAATCAGGAGGGTCGTCGCCATGACTACCGTCGGGATCATAAATCACTCCTCGTGGCGGATCCAGGAGCGGAGAGGCGCGGCTATAGCCATGTTTCCCAGGCGTCAAGGGCGGGACGACAAGCTCGCCGGTGAGGCCGGCCTGAATACGCGGGCGGCGAGGTTCCATTCGAGGGGGACGGTATCACAGATCTCGCCAGTAAGACAGGGCCGAGCGTCGAGCAGCCGTGCAGGAGCGCGGCCTACCTGAAATGCCGGCCAGCGACCGGGCGCCGCGACGAAGGCGCGGGAAGCACCGTCCGTCTCGTCGGAGATCCAGACTTCGTAGCCATAATCGGCAGCCGCCTGCTCCGCGCAGGCGCTGGGCGCCTCGATAACCCAGTCCCGCTGGCCGTCGCCGTTCAGATCCGGTGTCGAAGCGACGGCCGGGTAAGAGACGGTGAATGCATCGGGATCGTCCGGGTTGCCACAGGCGCGACGACCCGCGAGATACCTGTCAAAGACGGCCGCTGGAATATCAGCCGGCAATTTCGGTCTTCCATCGACCTCGCCGAGATCCACGACCCCTTCGCCAAAGCCGCTCACGACAGCTTCGCCATCGGAACTCGGGCGCTCGGAAAGGCTGCGGGCGGCCGGATCCCAGGCCCAGGCGAGGCGACAGACATTCCGGGCGGTCAAGCAGTTCAGGTGGTGAAACGAAGCCTCCAGTCGGACCTCGTCACCGATTGTTCGGATGTCCGGATCCCAAGCCTGACGGTCGAACACGCGCAGGTAGCGATTGTCGTCGCTGACGTACAGGCTGAGACGACAACCTCCGGTTCCGCAGAACTGTTGGTCTTCTGGCCACCGGATCAGCCAGTCCGCGACACCGTCCCTGCTGACGTCAACTGGCAGGAGCACGCCGGCAGGGGGTTCCGTCAACGGGACCGGACGGTTGGTGGGGTCCTCGATATCGAAGGACGCCCGGTTCAGTTCGTCCAGAACATACCAGACGAAACCGGGAGGGGGTACCTGCGCAAGAACGCTGGCCGGGGCCAAGGCGAGCCAGAGGCCCGCTAACACCGCTCTTCCAGCTAGGCCTACGACCATTGAGTTCGCCATCCCCTTAAACAACCCTCTGTTACAACGATGGGTAATACCCCACCGCTATTTTGTTAACTAATCAGTTCGTCACCTCTTGGGCTTGCTGCCCATGTCCACTCTCGGGCCAGACGCTGGCGCAACCGTCTGCGCGATGCCCAGACGGCGCATGGCCTGCTGCACCTCGTCCATGGCCAAAGTTTCGATGGCGTCCTGGTAGCCCAGCGCCGCGGCTGCCTGTAGCAGTTCGATCCCTCGCCGCTCATCGCTGGTGATGCCGCCCTCGCCCACGAAGGTCATCTTACCCAGCACGGTCAAGGCTTGCGGATCGTTCTGCGCGGCTCCCAAGCGGATATAGCGCAGACCTTCGGGGACGTTTTCTGCCACTCCCTGCCCCAGCATCAGCGAGAGGCCATAGACGCCCTGCGCCTCGGGGTGGCCCAGATCGGCTGCGCGGCGGAATAATTCCATGCCCGCTTTCACGTCGTTGGCCACTCCTTGGCCAGTCATGCACAGTTGCCCGAGGAACGACATGCCTGCCGGATCGCCCGCTTCGGCGGCGCGACGAAACATTGCCACGGCCCCCCGCTGGTCCTGCGCCACGCCCCGGCCGACGAACATCATCCGCGCGAGTTCAGTCATAGATGGGCCGTGACCCTGGTCAGCAGCGAGGCGGGCATAGTGGGCCGCGCGTTCCCAGTTCTCCGCGGTTCCCACTCCCAGTGCGTAGACAATGGTACCGAGAGCTGCCTGAGCAAACAGTTCGCCCGCATCGGCTGCTCGCTCCAGGTTGGCCACGGCAACAGGATCGAGCTGCCCGTCGGCCAGGCCGCTCAGCCGATAGATCCCGTTCAGCCCTGCGCCGTAAGTGCTGCCTGCAGCCGCCGCCCGGGCCGTGGCGTCAATTGCCAGCGCCGGGTCCTGCGGACCTCCGATCCCCTCGTGCGCAAGATAGCCTAAGTTGGCCAGCGCCTCGGCATGGCCGCGTTCGCCCGCGGTGGCAAACCAGCGGCGCGCCTGGGCATCGTCCCGTGGGACGCCGGCATATCCGGTGTAATACAGCCGGCCGAGGTTCCACGCACTTTCGGGATTGCCGCCTTCTGCCTCGGCGAACAGCCGAGCCACCACCTGTTTGGACGTTTCCTGCTGATGGATGATGTACGTGCGGCGATCGACCACGGACTGCGGTCCCCCGCTTGACTGACTGCCGCGGCCAAGCGCAGCCGCCAGCCCGTCCAACGGCGTGCCCATGCCACCCGATCCGGACGAGGAAGACGAGGGGGACGAGCCGCTGCCCAGCGAACGCTGCTGCTCCAGCCCGGCCTGGAAGGCCCGATCGGCTGCAGCGCGATCATTGGCGGCGTCTTGCGCCCGCATCGATGCCATCATGCGCTGGCGGTTGGCCTCGTCGTTGGCGGCGCTCCACTGCGCTTGCGTGGCCTGCGACACGGCGAGTAGGCCGACTGTCAGCAGCGCATGCAAAAATCGACTGCTAGCCACTGAAGGGCACCCCTGGGCCTACCGGGCCGTTGTGGTTCTGACGAATGCTCATGATGAACTCCATCGCGTCCTTCTGCTGCACAAAGAATTTGCAATATTCGGACAATTCGGGGTCGGATGCATAGCTCTTGTCGCGCAGCGTCGCGGCGAATTTCGCGGCAAGCGCCGCCATCGACGACTCTTCGGCGGCAACCGGATTGGTCCACAAAAGGCGGTTCTTACTCGGCTGGATCGCTACGCAGGCGCCGTAGCCCGACCGGGCATGGGCGGGGGTTGCCGTGAGCGCCATCGCGAGGGTGGCGGCGGTCAGTAGGATGCGCATAAAGTTCTCCCAATCAGGAATGTGCGGTGGTCCTTAGAGATAATCAGACAGGACTTCCCGAAACGAAATAAACCACTCATAAATAAAAAACTGGCGGTGCGACGGAATCGCACCGCCAGAGCTACCTTCAAGAAGCTCCATTGCTGAAGCGCCTTGGAGGCCGGGTCGCCCCTTCATAATGAGCTGTCCGCTCACCGCCGCACACCCCCCGAACGGGGGGGCAGAGATAATATCCTACGTCTCAGGCGGTATCTGGGCACTACAAAAACCCGTCGCCATCGGCTGTTTGATTTGATTCCGTGCGGCTGACGGAAGTGAAGATGCGTCTGGCGGGTGAGTAGCCCCTAGTTTTCTAGACGCCTTCCGCTTTCAAAATCTCCTGCCGTTCGAACTCGACGGGCGACAGCATACAGCCCGGACTTCAACCCGATCGAGAAGGCCTTCTCCCGGCTCAAGGTCATGCTCCGCAAGGCAGGTGAGCGAACTGTCAGCGGGTTGTGGGACTTGATCGGCAGGCTCGTCGACATCTTCCAGCCTGCCGAATGTGCCAATTACTTCAAATCTTGCGGATATGAGCCGGAATGAATGGAAACCGCTCTAGGCGAGTGAGGAGAGCGCCCCACACGTCAGGGGTGCGCGTAGCAACAGCTGGTCGTTTGCGCGAGATGCCATCGTGAGAACACCCTGCTTTGGCCGTACGTCCGGATTTCAGGCTTGTACCAGAAACGAAGCTTGCCGGTTCCGGAGAATTGGGGATGATTGGCTGCAGCCCGCGCGTGGAGGTTCGCCTCGGCCTGACGGAGAAGCAACATGCGACTCGCAATGCCGCTTAAGATCGCATCGGCAGTCGTCTTCGGTGCAGGACT
Source organism: Novosphingobium sp. (assembly GCF_019748365.1). Classification (GTDB taxonomy): domain Bacteria; phylum Pseudomonadota; class Alphaproteobacteria; order Sphingomonadales; family Sphingomonadaceae; genus Novosphingobium. The sequence goes on along the minus strand of NZ_JAIEPN010000039.1, from coordinate 436 downwards.
AGCGACCTATGCGCGGTATCGCCGGGAAATGAGGCAGCGGATCACTGGGCTGCCGCAAAATGGCATCGGCAGGTGGCAAGCGGGCGCTGCAGTGGCGGTATCGCGCATCATAGTACCGTGGTTACACAGATACAGGGCGGGGCAAAGCTACAAGACCCGACCGGGCCGGCCTCACTCCGAGCTGCAACGCAAATCAGTCCATTCCGCCGGACGTTTCGCAAGGGGGCTTGCCCATGCGTACGATTCTTCTGCCAGATATGAACTGGTTCCCCTGCTACCTAGAGAGCTACCTAGCGGAGCCGCGCCGGTTCTCGCGAGGATCTTCGACTTACCTAAGTTGCTGATATATAATGAGTTTGTGGTGGACGCACTAGGGCTCGAACCTAGGACCCGCTGATTAAGAGCGGAGCTTTGTGCCCTTTTCGTTCCTTTCCAA
>NZ_JAIEPN010000132.1 GCF_019748365.1 Novosphingobium sp. | reverse complement strand
GTGCAGAATTTCAAAGGTGGTGTCGGCAAGTCGACTGTCACGACACATCTTGCGCACTACTTCGGCGTTCAAGGCTATCGGGTGCTTGTGGTCGACTGCGACAGCCAAGCGACGACTACGACGCTGTTCGGCTTTAATCCGCATTTCAACATAGCCCGCGAGCAGACGCTTTACCCCTATTTGTCGATCGATCCGACACAGACTGACCTGCTCTATGCCGTCCAGAAGACCCCGTGGCCGAACGTCGACCTGATTCCGTCAAACCTGGAATTGTTCGACGTGGAATATGAGCTCGCGGCATCCGGGGCAGACGGCGGCTCGGTCCTCGCATCGCGCTTTCGCAAGCTGAAACGCGGTTTGCAGGATCTCGCGCGCGACTATGACATCGTCATCCTCGATCCTCCCCCTGCCCTCGGCACGATCAGCCTAGCGGTGATGCAGGCGGCCAATGCTTTGCTGGTACCAATGGCAGCGACGACGCCCGATTTCTGTTCCACGGTTCAGTTCCTCTCGATGATGGATCAGGTGACCTCGCAGCTCGCGCAGGCGGGAATCGAAGTTGAGTATGATTTTATTCGGCTGATCTGTTCCAAATTCGATTCCAATGATCCCAGTCACGCCATGGTGCGGCAAATCATGGAACAGACGTTCGGTCCTGCGCTTTTGCCAGTCCCGATCCTTGAAAGCGCAGAAATCAGCCATGCGGCTTTACGCATGATGACCGTGTACGAGCTTGAGCGCCCTATCGGCACACCGCGCACCCACAAACGCTGCCGGGCCAACCTCGACGAAGCCCTGGGCCAGGTGGAAGCCATGGTGCGGCGCGGCTGGGGTATAGCGGCGCCCGCGAGCGAGGAGGCAGTGGTCAATGGATAGGATGCCTGCTCGGGAATTGATGTTCATGTTATGTTCGACTATCTTTCGGGAACGCTGGATGGGGGAGTTTGTCTGATGGCCCGCAAGCAAAGCGATTATCTGGCCGGTCTCCTTGCCGATGAGGCACCCGCTCCCGCGGAAAGCCCGGCGATTCCCTTGGTAGTTGAAGATGACCCCTCCCCTGCCCCGCACATTGCCGGACCAGCGCGTGCCAGCAACAGGGCCGGCTTGAGTCTACTTGGCCGAGAGAATGCACTTGCGCGCGCGGCATCGGGTGAGGTTCGGCAGGTCACCCAGCTTCTGATCAATCCGGCCAGGGTGCGCCTCTGGGCTGGTAATGCTCGAATTCAGGAGCGTCTCTCGGTTGAGGCGGTGCAAGATCTGATCGACTCAATCCTCGCCGAGGGTGGTCAGAAGGTTCCTGTCGTGGTGCGCCATGTCAGCGGTGATCCCGACTATGACTATGAGGTGATCGCGGGCACCCGGCGGCATTTTGCGATCTCGTGGCTGCGCGCCAACTCTTATCCGGAAATGAAGCTGCTCGCCCAGGTCGCCGATCTGGATGACGAGGCAGCTTTCCGTCTCGCCGACATTGAGAACCGCGCGCGCAAGGATGTCTCGGATATCGAGCGAGCGCGCAACTATGCTGCGGCGCTTGAAGCCCATTATGGCGGCAAGGCGGTGCGCATGGCCGAACGCTTGAAGCTGTCCAAGGGCTGGTTGTCCAAAATGCTCAAGGCCGCCACAATTCCGGACACCGTGCTGTCTGCGTTCTCTGATCTAAGCGAACTGACACTGAATCCCGCTTATGCTCTAGCGAGTGCGTTGGACGACCATAATCGCGCCCAGGCAATCGTTGCCGAAGCGGGTGCCATTGCCACTTCGAACGCGGCGGCCTCTGCCATTGCTTCCCCACCGCTTGCTGGTGCTGTTGTCCTCAAGCGCCTGATGGACGCGTCGAGCGCCCCTAAAGCTCGAGTGGCCGATACGCGGATTGAAATTGCAGGGCAGTTTGGCCGACCGATCCTAGCGGTCAAATCCGTTACTCGTCAGGGTGTAACTCTCCATTTGCCTACAGGTGGCGGTGCCAGTGACGAGCAGTTGCAGAAGGCTTTGCAAACCGTGCTGGAGACATTGCGGCAGAACGGGGTTTCGCTAGCTTGAGCTCGCTTGGGGCCCTTGTAGGAGAGTTTCCTCGAGGAAACTTCTGTCTGGATGGGGCGAAATGTTTCCTTGAGGAAACTTCCCGATGAGCGCTACGAGCACTCCTGAAACACGGGCCGCCAAGCGCGCAATCAACGAACAGTTCGATCTGTTTTTGCCGTATCTCGCCGACCTCCCACTGCGCGATCAGCGCGAGATGATGGAGCGTCCGTTCTTCTCACTGGCCAAGACCAAGCGGGTAAAGGCGATTGATTACACGTCGCCCGATGGCAAACTATGGGTCAACGTCTCGTCCAACCCGCAATTTGGCATGGCAACTATCTGGGACGCCGACATCCTGATTTACTGCGCCTCGATGCTGGCCGACATGCAGCGACGCGGGCTGAACGACATTCCTCGCACGCTTCATATCATGCCATACGATTTGTTGCGCGCCATTGGACGCCCCACTACGGGACGGGCTTATGAGCTGCTTGGCCAGGCACTGGATCGACTTGTGTCTACTACTGTCAAGACCAATATCCGCGCTGAGAATCGCAGAGAGGCCACTTTCAGCTGGCTCGATGGCTGGACCCAATTGGTCGACGAGCGTACCGAGCGATCCAGGGGAATGACTCTGGAACTCAGCAACTGGTTCTGGGAAGGCGTGCTGATGAAGGGCGGGGTGCTGTCTATCGACCGCGCTTATTTCGACATCACTGGCGGCCGCGAGCGCTGGCTTTACCGCGTCGCGAGGAAGCATGCCGGTGGGGCAGGGGAGGGGGGCTTCGCAATTTCCATGCCCACTCTGTTTGAAAAGAGCGGAGCTGAGGGCCCCTATCGTCGCTTCAAGTTCGAGATCATCAAGATCGCTGCAAAGAACGCATTGCCGGGCTACCAGCTGTCCATTGAGGATAGCGAGGGTCGCAAAGAGCCGATGCTACGCATGCGTCGTGATGATGGCGCCGCTGAGCCCCGCTTGATCCAAGGAAAGCTGCCACAGAACCAATCCGGATTAGCCAATCCATCGTTGCCCTTAAAAGTTTCCTCCAGGAAACCTTCAGACGAAAGCAAGCCGGTACAGGCCACTACCGCTAATTCGCCCGCAGCAAAATTTGACGCTACTTCGCTCATCAACAAAGCCGTAGTCGGACTAAGCGACAAGGCCACGCGCGGCTTTATGACCGACGAGACCCTTACTCTACTGCGATCAGAATGCCCGGGCTGGGACCTCTACAACCTGCATGCGGAGTTTGAAGCCTGGGTAAACGCGGATTCCTCCCGCACGCCTGCCAACTGGCAAAGGGCATTTATCGGCTATGTTCGGCGCTGGCATGAAAAGCACCGGCACGAGCTACGGGGAGGTTGATGCTCTGGCGACGCGCCAATCTGCGCGTGGCAAGTGACACAAGAGGGCATCACACATCCTCCGCTTTCTCATAAGCTCCAAAGCCACGAACATCCAAAACCTCGACGCCGTTCCCATTGTGTCGTGTTGCACGCGGACGCCAATCCTGCCGACTGGCTCGCTCAACACCTCAGGCAGCCAATTGAACCTCTTTCCGAATCCCGCCTTACAAACTGATTCAAATGACTCGCTCAAACAGCGGATAATCCTGCGCCTTCGACCTTTCAGGAACAACAGTCGACACAAGAGGAACGATCCAACGATACATCGGGAACGGAATGCCCGACATTTCAGGAACCGATCATCGATCCTCCGGGAACGGCCCTCAACAAGCGACTCGTGGATTCAAGCTGGTCTACGCTCCAAACCAAAGGGCTTAACCTTCTAAAGATTCATATAAACCGTCTAACATCAACATGATGTTTGAATTTGGATTTCTTGATGAAGATTCACAAGAGGGGAGGAGTCGGCGCTACGTCGGACATCTTCAGGCCATCTCAGCGTCGCGGCATTACGGGTTGCAACGGTCGCTCTTGGGTAGGCGGCGCAATCAGCCCCGCCTGTTCAAGAGCCAGTGCTATCTGCGAAGCAGTTCGTGGGGTCACCTTGAGCCCACGAGCCAGATCGGCACGGGTGAGGGGGCCGAGCCCCAGAAGCAATGTCCAGGCCGCAGGGGCGTGCGAGGAGGCATAGCGACCCGCCAGACACTCCTGACCGTATTCCAGACCCCTGTGGAGCGTTTCCAGGTCGTCTTGCCCCCAACGCGCTGCTGTCGCCACGGCAGAGCCCAGCAGCGCTGGAATCGGATCCTCGGGCTCGGAGCGGAACACCGAGCGCGGCATCAGCCCGGCGAGCGCCAGCGGCGCAGCGCCGAGTCCAAACAGCTGCGGTCGCATGGCGACGGCGAGCGAGGCCGCCCAAGCGGCGCCGCGTGGGGCAGGGCGGTCGAACGTTGCCCCCGCAAACTCATGGACCTCGGTCCCGCCCTCAAGAAAGTCGATCTCCTCGGTCCGCAGTTGTTCAACGAGCGTAGCGAGCGTGGCAATGGGGTCGTGCGCGGGCAGCAGCGCGTCGAGGCGCTCGAGCGCGCGATCGGCGGGACCATAGGCCTCAGTGAACCTCTCGCTCACGCCCTTGGCCGCCATGGCGCGCTGCGAGGCATGGGCAAGGGGAGGGGGCCCGCGCCGGCTCACCCATGACAGAAAATCCCGTCGCTCGTCGGCATACCAGCTGCGCATCAGCTCGCCGGCGTCCAAGCCCGGGTTGTGCTCCAGGCCCATGTTTTCGAATGAATAATCGCGGATATGCACGGCCCACAGCCGCCTGAGGCAGCGCTGAGCGAGGGCTTGTGCTAGGCTCTCCGACAGGAACGGCAGCGCGCCCTCGATCCGCGCGAGCGCCAGGCGCCAGTCTGATGGGGCAGGGGGCATGGCCCCGCATAATATACCTTTGGCTCAAAAAGTATACTCAGCTTATACACCGCAAACACTGTCCGATAACGGCTCTTCACGGACAGTGGAAATGGAGGTATGGAAAGGCCGATTTTGGCGTGGGCGAGGGGGCGGAAGATGGCGGACGGAAGCGAGGATGCTGCGGAAGACGAAGCCAGGCTCGCAAAGAACACCATCGCTCCAGCACCCTCTGCCTTAATCTCTGCACCCGCGAGAGCGTTGGGCGCGGAGATTGCGGCGGCGCGGGGCTATCGCGTCCACGCCAAGGCGGCGAACACCCTGCGGGCCTATACCAGTGACTGGAACCAGTTCGAAGGCTGGTGCGACGAACGTTCGCTCGACCCCTTGCCGGCTCGGCCTGAGGCGGTGGCAACGTACCTTGCTGCGCTCGCGCTGGCGGGCAAAGCCGACACCACCATTGGGCGCCATCTCGCCGCGATCGGGTGGAAGCATCGGCAGGAGGGGCTCTCCGCACCGGTCCTGCGCGACGACCGCATGGTCATCGCCGATACGCTCGCTGGCATTCGTCGCGAGGCCAGAGTGCGGCCGAGCGCGCGCAAGGCGGCGATCACCGCCCGCGAATTGGCGGCGATGATCGCGGCGGCCGATGGGCAGGGCACGCGCGCGATCCGCGACCGGGCGATTCTCGCGCTGGGACTGGCAGCAGCGTTACGCCGCTCGGAACTGGTCGCGCTCGAGTGGCGCGATGTGGAAATGGTGGACAAGGGTCTGAAACTGACCCTGCGCCACTCCAAGACCGACCAGGAGGGGGAGGGTCAGGTGATCGCGGTGCCCTCGGGTAAGACACTCAAACCCGTGCAACGGCTCAAGGAATGGCTCGCGGTGCGGGGAGGAGGCGCGGGTCAACTGTTTTATCAGATCGATCCCCAAGGGCGGCTGACCAACAAACCCATGTCGGACCGCTCGATCGCGCGGCTGATCCAGAGATATGCAGGGGTCGTGGGGCTCGATCCCGAGAGCGTTGGGGGCCATTCGCTCAGGGCAGGGTTCCTCACCGAGGCGTCGCGCGCCGGGGCGACCATCGCCAAGATGCAGGAAGTGTCGCGGCACAAGAAGGTCGAGGTGCTGCTGGGCTATGTTCGGTCAGCTGAGTTGTTTGAGGATCATGCGGGGGAGAGGTTCTTGTAAAGAGTGTGCGAGTAATGGCACCGATGCTTTCACCGATCCTCTTCGGGTTTCCACTATGCCTATATGCGAAGTGCGTGACCACTATGTTCGCTTTTGGTGATGGGATTTGCTGCTGTACGCCACGGCGGGGGCTTCTTTTGGGGCTGCTTGGCTTCTTTCTTGTATTAAGTCTCAAACGAAGACTGCAAGTTTGACCTGCATTTTTCCCCGCTCATTCTAGGATTGTTCGCCTTCTCATTCTTGAAAGGCATCAGCGTTAAATGGGAAATATTCAAGTTCGCAATTGATCATCAGTTCATCTTGACCATGCAAATGCCGATGTTGGGAGATCGTCCGGCCTGACTGACACGATGTGGAATCTTGTCGTCAATGCCTAGCAGCAATGACGACAAAAAATCGCGCTATGCTGCGGCACTTTTCAAAAACCTGTTCGAACGCAAGCGCAAGGGGCGACAGTTCAAGAAGTTCGCCGCCGCCTTTGAGGAATTTCAGGATCAGCTTGGCGCGCTCGATGGTCTCACGACTGCGATGCAGATGCTTGAGCGGTTAGGCGTTGTAAACGATCCCGGTGCAGTAACGCTGCTCTCTAAAGACACTTAGGAAGCTAAACTGGAAGCAGCCGCTGATGCCCATGACGAATGGATCGAAACAAAGCGGTATTGGCGATGACGGCTTATCGCTTATGCTGGCGATCTGCCAAAGTGTCTGATTATCGAGCCCGCCGCTCTGCCAGTCCACTTAATATCGGACAATCGGGTCTGTTGTCGCCGCTGCACCCTTCGGCAAGTTCCAGCAAAGCGCAGCGCATGGCTTCAAGCGCCGCCGCCTTGCGACCAAGATCTTCGGCATGTGCCAGGGCAACGGTCTTCACCTCACTGCTCGTCCGCTCGCGGTCGTCCCACAGGCCGAGGAGAGTGGCGATTTCCTCCAGCGAGAACCCAAGATCGCGGGCGTTCGCGATGAAGCGCAGACGCTCGACCGATTGCGGCGAATAATCCCTATAACCATTGTCGCGTCGGTCAGGGGGCGGCATCAGCCCTACGCGCTCATAGTGTCGGATCATCCGCTCCGACACGCCAGTGGTCTTCGAGGCCTGTCCGATGTTCATGGCTGCCGTTCGCCGAACTTCGGGTGGCGTCCATGGTGGTGGCCGCCATGGAAGAAGTGCAGGAGCGGGCAGGCGAACAGGAATGCGTAAGGGATCAGCCCGAAGAAGTGCTGCCGGTGTTCCGGATAGAGCAGGAAAGCAGCGATCAGCGCGGCCGAAGCCGCGGCCAGCAGCCACGCGCGCCTGCTGGAAAGGTTCATAGCGCAATCCTCCTGAGACGCAGCGAATTGCCGATGACGCTGACCGAGGAAAGCGCCATCGCCGCCGCTGCGATGATCGGTGAAAGCATGATGCCGAACAGCGGGTAGAGCGCGCCCGCAGCCACCGGGATACCAGCGACGTTGTAGGCAAAGGCGAAGAACAGGTTCTGCCGGATGTTGGTCATGGTTGCATGACTGAGGTGCCGGGCACGCGCAATTCCAGTCAAATCGCCCTTGAGCAGTGTGATGCCTGCGCTTTCAATCGCAACGTCTGTCCCGGTGCCCATGGCGATGCCGACATCGGCAGCGGCAAGCGCAGGGGCGTCGTTCACACCGTCGCCTGCCATCGCCACGATTCTGCCTTTGTCCCTCAAGCGCTTGACGATCGCGCTCTTCTGGTCTGGCAACACATCGGCTTCGACGTCGTCGATGCCAAGCCGCCGCGCGATGGCCTCTGCCGTGACGCGATTGTCTCCGGTCAACATGATGACATGGATCCCCGCTTCGGCCAGCGCCTTGAGCGCGGCAGGCGTAGTCTGCTTAACCTGATCGGCAATGCCGATGGCACCCGCAACCTTACCATCTATGCCAAGGAAAATTGCGGTCGCCCCGTCAGCGCGCAGGACGGCAGCACGTTGCGCCAGTTCGGCAGTCGAGACCCCTTGTTCCTCAAGAAAGCCGGCATTTCCAGCAATAAGCCGATGTCCATCGACGATGCCGGTGATACCCTTGCCGACTGGCTGATCGACGTCGCCCGGTTCGCTGATTGCGAGCCCCTTGGCTTCTGCATCCCTGACAATCGCCAGGGCCAGCGGATGCTCGCTGCTGCGTTCGAGGCTCGCGGCAAGGCGCAGAACCTCTTGGCTGTCGAACCCTTCGGCCGTCTCGATCGCAACCACCGCGGGCTTGCCTTCGGTGAGCGTGCCGGTCTTGTCGACGACAAGCGTATCGACCTTCTCCATGCGTTCGAGCGCCTCGGCGTTCTTGATAAGGATACCGGCCTGCGCGCCGCGTCCGACCCCCACCATGATCGACATCGGGGTCGCGAGGCCAAGCGCACAGGGGCAGGCGATGATCAGCACGGCCACCGCTGCAATCAGGCCATAGCCCATTGCCGGCGTTGGGCCGACCAGGGACCAGACGACGAACGCGATCGCCGCGACAGCGATCACCGCCGGCACGAACCAGCCCGACACGGTGTCGGCAAGCCGCTGGATCGGCGCACGACTGCGCTGGGCTTCTGCTACCATCTGGACGATGCGCGCCAGCATGGTGTCGCGCCCGATCTTCTCGGCGCGCATTACGAGGCCGCCGGTCTGGTTGATCGTGCCACCGATCAGCTTCGACGCAGCCTCCTTGGTCACCGGCATGGACTCGCCAGTCACCATCGATTCATCGACCGTGCCGCGGCCCTCCAGCACCACGCCATCAACCGGAACCTTCTCGCCTGGGCGAACGCGGAGCGTGTCGCCGACCAGAACGTGGTCGAGTGTGATCTCCTCGTCACTACCATCAGGACGAACCCGGCGGGCGAGCTTGGGCGAAAGGTCGAGCAATGCGCGAATCGCACCGCTGGTTGTTTCCCGGGCACGCAGTTCAAGCAGTTGGCCAAGCAAGACCAGCACGGTAATGACCGCAGCCGCCTCGAAATAGACCGCGACTGAGCCGTCCATTGCGCGAAACGCGGGCGGGAACATACCGGGCGCGAGCGCCGCCGCGATGCTGTAGATCCAGGCAACGCCCGTTCCCATCGCAATCAGGGTGAACATGTTGAGGTGGCGGCTTTTCACCGAGGCCCAGCCGCGTTGGAAAAATGGCCAGCCCGCCCACAGGACCACCGGCGTCGCCAGAACCATCTGGATCAGGTTGGCGATGTTTCCATCCAGATAATGGCGCAGTCCGGTAAGATGCCCGCCCATTTCGAGCGCAACCACCGGCAAAGCGAGGATGAGGCCGATTACAAAGCGCCGCTTCATGTCGGCATATTCGGGCGACGGTCCATCGTTGAGCGTCGGCGTCATCGGTTCCAAGGCCATGCCGCAGATCGGGCAGCTTCCCGGCCCGGACTGCTGGACCTCCGGATGCATCGGGCAGGTCCAGATAGCGCCGTCTGGCACCGGCTCTGCCGCTCGCGGCGCATCGCTCATATAGCGTGATGGGTCGGCCTTGAACTTGGTTAGACAGGCAGCGCTGCAAAAATAGTGATGGACGCCGCCATGGGTCGCGACATGCGTGGTCGTCGCAGAATCGACGCTCATTCCGCAGACGGGGTCAATCACCGTTCCTGGAGCCTTCGATCCGGAATGGGCGCATTTCGCATGGTCATGATGCGACTCGGTCATACTTCGTACTCCTCTGGTCGCAACACTCATCAACCTTGACATCATGTCAGGGTCAAGTGGTAATTCACCCGTACGCCATGATCGGCTCCAGTGTACCCATCCAGGCCACCACGGCGAGGATCGTAAGCACTGTGGACGTTTCCAGAACCAGGCTTTGCCGAAGACCACGTAACGCGGGGGCCGGATTGCCGTTGGCGATGGCTGCACCAAGAGCGGGTGTCAGCCGCCAGCGGTTGGCACCCGCCAACACCAGCATTGCAGCAAACAGGGCGAGCTTGATAAGCAGGAGTTGGCCGTAGCGCGAAGCGAACAAGGCGTAGGGATGCGGCAAGCCCATCAGGCTCAGGCTGTTGATGATGCCCGTGAGAACGATCAACCCGACCGCAAGCGTCCCAACCCGCGAGAATTGTTCAAGCGCCCGATGCGCGATCCTGATCTGCGCATCGGATTGGTGCGCCAATGGCTGAAAAAGCAGCCAGGAGAACGCGGCAATTCCGCCGATCCATACAGCCGCCGCCAGCATGTGGACGATGTCGCTCAGCCGGTGGAGCGATCCAGTCCGCCCTTCGGTTGCACCGGCATGGCCAGTCCAGACCAGCGTGGCGATGGCAAGCACAGCCGAGGCAAGCAGACAGTATCTTGCAAGGTGTGGGCTTCGGCCAAGCGCCAGGGCGGCAAGCAGGGCAATTGCAACTGCCGCCATGCGCACGACCCAGGCGCTGCCGATGGCGCTCTGTGTAACGATTTCCCTGAAGGCCGAGCCATCGACTGCCCAGAGGCTTGTCCCGGTCATGGCTGCGACAAGTGCGATCATGCCGCCGCCGGAAAGCAGCAGTCCAAGCAGCGAAAGGAGGAGGGCAGGTTTGGCCAGCGGCAGCAAGGCAGTGCCTCGCTCCTCGGGTTTCAGCGCGTAAAGCGAGAAGGCCGTCACACCTGCCAGCACCATCAGGTCGGCGTAAAGCGCGAACCGGATGGCGATGACAGGCAGGTTGTCCATGTCTTCAGCGTACGGTGAAGCTGAAGTTGCCGCCCATGCGATGCGTGTCGGCTCCGGCCGCGCTCCAGGTCACGCGGTAAGTCCCGCTGGCAAGGGGCCGACGGAGCAGCAACGTCATCGATTTCCTGTCATTGCCAAGCCGGGCGGTGAAACCCGTGATCGGCATCGGCGCATGGTTTGCCATACCCTGCATGCCGGTCATTGCGATCTCGGCCCTTGCCGTTGCGCCGATCACGGCCTCATTGAAGCGCAGTTCGACCTTTGTCGGCGCTGCGACCGTGGCATTGGCTGTCGGGGTCGAAGACACGAGCTGCGTATGCGCGCTGGCTACCTGCGGCACGATGAGCCCCAGAGTCGCAACGGCAAAGGCAAGGCTGGGCAAACGCATCAGTTATCTCCTTGGAAATGGCTATCAGGTTGAGATACGCGGCCGGGAACAGCATCCCTCAAATTGGGCGGGCTCAGTTTTCCTGAGGGATTGGGAATATGGCCGCGTATAGGATCACAAGACCTCGGGAGACCCACCATGTCCGAACTTGATCAGGCGCTCCGCCGCCTGGGTACACTTCCGGCTCCTTCGGGGCTGGCGACTATCGACGATGCTGTGCTTGCCGGGCTGGCTGCGAGCCGCCGTGAGGCTGCGGCCGGGTCGCGGCTGATGGGTTTCGCCGCAGCCCTGGCACTGGTGGTCGGCGTAGCCGGTGGCGGACTGGCGGGCGGCGAACCCGCCACGGCTCAGCCCATCTCTCCCTTTGCGCCTGACAATCCCCTCGCACCTTCAACCTTGCTGGCTGTCCACCCGTGAATTGGACCACGCGGCTGATCCTGATCGCGCTTGTCGCATTTGCGGCGGCGCTGGGCGGCACTTATGCTGGCCGCGTCCTGTTCGCACCGGAAAGGCAGAGCGAGACCGAACTCCACGCCTTGCTGCACAGCGAGCTCGAACTCGATGTCGCACAGGAAGCAAAGATCGAGGCAATCGAGCAGCGTTTTGCCACACGCCGCAAGGCGCTCGAACTCGAGATGAGGGCCGCCAATGCCCATCTGGCCGAAGCGATGGAAGTGGAACACGGCTATGGTCCGCAAGTCACCGCCGCCATCGACCACACCCACAAGGTCATGGGTGAAATGCAGAAGGAAACGCTTGAGCATCTCTTTGCCATGCGCGCCGTCCTGAGGCCTGATCAGGCGGCCAAATTCGACAGGTCGGTTACCAGAGCCCTTACCCCAGAAGTGCGGTGAGCCTTCCGCTGTCCGAGGGGAGCGACGGCGAGCTCGCGGCACTGGCGCTCGCGGGCCGGCAGGACGCTTATCGCGAATTGCTGGCGCGCCACCGTGACGCTGTGTTTCGCTTGGTGCGAGCATCAGTCGGCGATCCGCACGAGGCCCTCGACGTCACCCAGGAAACCTTCATTGCCGCTTTCTCGGTTCTTGGGCGTTACGACCATGGGCGACCGTTTGTGGCATGGCTCAAGCACATCGCGCTCAACAAGTGCAGGGACTGGGGACGAAGGCGCAAGGTGCGCGCCTTCTTCACGCGCGCAGTGCCGCTCGAGATGGCTTTCGATGTTTCAGACGATGCCATTCCCGCCGATGTGCAAGCGGCAGACCGGGCCGAGCTGGCGCACGTGACCGCTGCCATATCCCGCTTGCCATCCCGTCTGCGCGAGGCCCTGGTCCTCCGCACGATCGATGGCCTCGGCCAGGCCGAAGCTGCCGACGTGCTCGGTGTCAGCGAGAAGACGGTCGAGACCCGCCTCTACCGGGCCAGGGGGAAATTAAAGGCGATGCTTGGCGACCAGATCTGAGGGCTAGGGAAAGCGGCTGCGTAGAGGACGATGAAGCCGTCAATCTTACCGGATACCACTCATGCATTCTTTTGCGCTCGATCGCCGTACCCTCATTCGTGCGGCTGCCTTGGGGGGCGGGGGCCTCGCGCTTTCGGCAGCGCTCCCCGCGTGGGCGCGCAGTGGAACTCCTGGCCTCGCAGGCTCGATGTCCGTGGTGTCCGGGGAGCAAATCGCACTATCCATCGGTCATGCCTCGCTCCGCGTCGGCGGACGTGACGGGCACGCCATCGGCATCAACGGTGCGACACCTGGCCCGGTCATCCGGTTAAAGGAGGGCCAGAACGTTCGCCTCGCGGTGAACAACACGCTGAACGAGGAAACCTCGATCCATTGGCACGGGCTGCTCGTGCCCTTCCAGATGGACGGCGTGCCGGGGGTGAGCTTTCCGGGGATCAAGGCCGGCCAGACCTTCGTGTACGAGTTCCCCGTCAAGCAGTCTGGCACCTATTGGTATCACAGCCACTCCGGCATGCAGGAAGCGATGGGAATGTATGGCGCGATCGTCATCGATCCCGCCGCGCCCGATCCGGTCGCCTATGACCGTGAACATGTAATCATGCTCGCCGACTGGAGCTTCATGCATCCGCATACCCAGTTGCGGAAGATGAAGGCCCAGCCTGGCTACTTCAACATGCAAAAGCAGACCCTCTCCGGCCTGCTTGCGGGCAAGGACCAGTCGGCCTCCGAACGCCGCATGTGGGCCGGGATGCGGATGGACCCGACCGACATTTCCGACATCACCGGCGCAACCTATCATTTCATGGTCAACGGCCATGACAGTACCGCGAACTGGACCGGACTGTTCGCACCTGGCGAGCGGGTGCGCCTGCGCATCATCAATGCAGCCGCCATGACGAATTTCAATGTCCGGATTCCGGGTCTCGCGATGACGGTGGTCGCCGCCGATGGGCAAAACGTGCAGCCGGTCGAGACCGACGAATTCCAGATCGGCATCGCGGAGACCTATGACGTGATCGTCGAACCCAGGGCCGACGAGGCCTATGGCTTCATTGCCGAGGCCATCGATCGCTCCGGTCAGGTGCGCGCGACGCTTGCTCCGCGCCTCGGCATGGTCGCGCCGATTCCACCAATCCGCGAACGTCCGCTGCTCACCATGAAGGACATGGGCATGGGCGATATGGCTGCGTCCGACGGCGATACAAGCGGAGCAGACCACGCAGCCATGGGCCACGACATGCCCGGGGCGGATCATGGTTCGATGAAGATGCGCGATCCCTCGGTCGCGCCGCAGGTCAAGCTGGGGCCGGGCGTCGCAACGCTCTCGCCGATGCCCATGGACCGCACGGGAGAACGTCCGACCGGTCTTGAGAAGGTCGGGCACCGGGTGCTGACCTACCGCGACCTTAAATCGCTCGCGCCCAATCCAGACAAGCGCACGCCGTCGCGCGAGATCGATCTGCACCTGACCGCCAACATGGAGAGGGCATAGCGTGGGAGGTACGCCAAGCAACGCTAAGGACGAACAATACCGGAACGGCGTGCAAGGGCATCACCT
>NZ_JAIEPN010000001.1 GCF_019748365.1 Novosphingobium sp. | reverse complement strand
CCGGAAGGAGTGCCGTTCACCCTGACCGTCGACCAGCAGACCGCACCACTGGGGCACATGCAAAGCTATTACACCGCCACTATCCACCTGGAAGAAGGACATCCGCCGCGCGGTTCGACGGCAGGCTGCGATTTCTGACGATTGCGCGAATAGCAGTGGATTTTGCCGGTCAAGGCATGACCACACGATCAGCCGAGCATCGCATGGCAGCGCGCCCGCCAGGACGCCGATAGCTGAGGCAGCCCGGCAAGTTCAGCGATATCATCGCGCCGCGTCGGCGCCTTGCCGATCAGGATGCGGAAGGTCCGCGCGACGGTCCAGTCAGGATGACAGCGTTCCACCAACCTGATGATGTCGCCCGCAGCGACCATTCCCGGCTCGATCACCCGGTAGTACCAACCGCAGCGTCCGGTTTTGACCACGCGATCGACCATCGCCGGATCGCCGAAACGGTGGCCCAGTTTCCAGCAGGGCTGGCGACCCTGACTGATTTCGACCAGAGCCGTGCCCATACGGAAGCGGTCGCCGATACAGACAGTTTCCTCGCGCCACCCCAGCGTCGATATGTTTTCCCCGAATGCGCCCGGCTCGCTGAAGGCCGCCGTCAGTCCCGGCCGTTCGGCGATCCATGCCGGGTAATGATCGATGGCATAGTGATGGACCGCCTTGTCCACGCCGCCATGGTGGACAAGGTCGGCCTGCTCGTCCCCCTCGAGGCCAAGCAAGGTGACTTCCACCCGGTCGGTGCGGATCGCTTTGGCATAACCGCTCGGCTCGCCCATGGGGCCAAATGGCGCGACTCGCCCCGACAGCACCCCCCTGATCCTTGTTTCCATGCTGCCTTGTCCTTTCCCGGCACCGCTTAGACGAAGCGGAACGTAAGCACGAGCACGTCCCGGTGTGCCTCGCGCCCGGGGAGCAGGCTGGAAATCGGCGTCACCCCATGCCGCACCCGCCGATCATCGATGAACACCGCATCCAGCGGATTGGTGAGCGTGAATTCGGTCATATCCTTTTCGCCATCAATCGCGATACGGGTCGATCCGGCTTCCACATTGTAGCGCTCGATCAGGAATACACCGACCCGATCGACACCGTCCCGGTGCATGCCTTCGGGCGTGGGGTACCCGGGAGTCTCTCCCGCCTCGATCCGGAACTGATGAACCTCGATCTCGCAAGGTACGTCCGCCAGCGCAAAAACGTCGCGGCACAACGCAAGCAAGGTACGAAAGGTTTCGCTGCCGAGCACCTCGGGCTGCACTTGCGCGAACCAGCGCTCGATCCCGCCGTTGAGCGAGTTGTAGTCGCGGCTCTGGTAATGCGGACGTGGCGGCAAGGTGCGAACTTCACCATCGGTCAGCGCCAGAACGGCATGACGCCTGCGCCGGTAACGCCCGCCATCTGCCATGTAGCGATCATCACCCAGCGCGGACCAGCTTCTGCCGAAAGCATCCCATTCGGGCCCGTGCACGATCCCGGTCAGCGCACGCACCTGCCTCCCTGAAAGCGCGGCCCAGCCCTGGCTGGCGATCATGGCGCCAATGCGTCCGGGTTCCTCATTCGCCATGTCCTGTCAGCTGCAATCGCCTCCTGCCCGGCAGGTCTCGCCATACGGCTGCTGCCCATCGCTGCTGGCCACAACCTCTGCGCCTTCGGCCAGCAGCATCGCGATCCGCGCGCCAAGCGCAAGATCCGGCTCGTGCCCGAAACTGCTGTGCCGCAGGCGTCCCTGCCGGTCGATCAGGACCAGCGACGGCGTGCCGCGCAAGTTGTAGCGCTGCATGGTGATCGGCATCCCAGCCGGATCGTCATGGGCATCGAAGCCGACAGGAAACCCGATCCGGTATTCGTGGAGGAACGCTTCGAGCGCTACCGGCATCATCGCCGCGTGATGCTCGAACACCGTGTGCAGGGCGACGACCGCGACATCCTCTCGGGCGAAAGTCTGTTCCACCCGCTGCAATTGCGGCAGGCCATTCGCGACGCAGCCCGGGCACAGCATCTGGAACGTGCCCAGCACGACAATCCGGCCGCGCAAGTCCGCAAGCGTCAGCGGCGGGCTGTTGAACCACTGGCTGGTCACCCATTCGGGGGCGAGTTGATCGAGCATCAGTCGTGTCTCTTCAAAGGGGCGGGCTCCGTCAGCACGAAAGCCCGCCCGGTCTGGTCAGGTGCGATCAGCCCACGCCCTTCACTGCCGCCATCGACGCACCGAAGTTGATGTGGAAGGGCTGGCCGTCGATCACATAGGCTGGGACCGACTGAACCCCGGCAGCTTCCGCCTCGGCAATCCGGTCCGGGGCCGTGTTGAAATCCACGATCTCGACATCATAACGCGCCGGATCGAGCGCCTGGCCCAGCGCCTGTTCAACCGATACGCACACGCTGCATCCGGCGTGATAGAAGGTTGCCTTGGGCTTCATGATAGGACTCCTAATATTCTAGGGCGCAAAAGACGCTGCGCCCGACGCGTGCCCTCACCCCGAGGGAATGGTCAGCATCAGCCCGTCGCTTCGTGCTCCGGGCAGTTCACCCTGAGGTCGGCGGGCTGGAGCGGCTGATTGACCAAACTGCAAAAATGTCCGCCTGCCCCGTCAGCTTCGGACACAAAATAGCGGCAAGTCACGCACAGACGCTGAGGTGCGATCCGACCGGCCTGCTGCAAGCGGACGATAGTGCTGATGACGATGCCGTGCAGCGTGCCCGCATCCGCGTCGGACAACATATCGACGACGGCATCGAAGCCATCGGGCATCTGTCCCAGCATCGCGCGGCCTGCATCGGTCAACACCACGCGCACGGCGCGGGCATTGTCGGGATCAGGCAGGCGCCGGACCAGTTCCTTGGCGACCAGCACCGCGACCACGTCACTGGCGGTGGAAGGCCGCACACTGAGGTGGGCGGCCAGTTCGCCAAGCCGAAGCCCTGCCGGACGATCCGCCAGCAAGCGCAAGGTATCGCCCTGGGTGGGCGTCAGTCCGGCTGCTTCACCCGTAACCCAATCCCGCTGGCGAGCGAGAGCGGCAAGGCGACCAAGGCCGTAGGAGAGCTGTTCGCGACTCATAGTAGGAGTCCTAATATTTTAAGCGAAGACGTCAACGTCGGAGTTTCACCACCCTGGAAATCCCTCACGGGCATGACCAGCGATCAAACGCCCTTCCTCACTGTGCATCCCCGCCGGGCAAGATAGTCGCGCAGCACCCGCACATGGTTGTGGCGCTCGTCCCGTGCGGCATAGACCAGCGTGACATCCTGATCCTGCAATGTACCGCAGAGCCGCACCACCGGGGCGGGGTTCCCGTCCAGTTCCTCGAGATACAGATTGCCGAATTCGGCAAACCGCGCCGGATCGTGGCCGAACCACTTGCGCAACGCTGGCGAAGGGGCGATCTCCTTGATCCAGTCGTCGATTGCGGCCTCGCTGCGGCTGAGACCGCGCGGCCAGAGCCGGTCGACCAGGATGCGCTTCCCGTCGCTTTCCGCCGGCGGCGCGTAGACCCGCTTGATTGCCAGGTTTCCCATCACTCGCGGCCACCGGTCGAGCCGCCATGCCTGCGACCGATCCAAGCCGGCGGATCACTGGCCGGAAACGATTCGAGCGAAGCCTCGTCGATCGCATCGGACATGGCCTCGCTGGCCAGCAGACGGCGCACTTCGATGACGACGGCCGCCAGCAGATCAGGGCCATCGATACCGTCCGCGCGGTGATGCTGGATGGCACTTGTTACCAGGTCGTTGAGCGATTCGACGCTAGCGTCGTAATGCAGCCGAATTTCCGGCAGGATCAGCGCCGCAAGTTCGCTGCTGCGACAGGCCATGTGAAGCTCTCCTTTCAGGCAAGATTGAACAGGGTCACCATCATCCCCAGTGCAAATCCGAAAACCATGACCATGACCCCGGCGATGCGAAGGCCATAGGCTGTCGGATCCGCCTCACAGGTCTTGCCCGGCGCCGGCGACCACCCGAGCATTCTCCTCACGAACGATTGCCGGAAAGCCATGCTAAAGCCCAGGGCCACCAGCACCAGCCCGAAGAGGTCTACGATCACCACATGAGCCGACATGCCAACGCCTCCCTGTCCGTTACCGCTGCCCAACTCCTCAAACCGCGCATGCGTCGAGCCCCCGTTCCAGCCCGGCGATCAGATCCTGCTCCGCCTCGATGCCGACCGAGAGGCGCAGAAGGCTGTCGCTGATCCCGGCAAGCGCCCGGGCCTCGACGCCCATGTCGGCGTGAGTCATCGTCGCCGGGTGGACCACCAGGCTTTCCACCCCGCCCAGCGATTCCGCGAGGGTAAAACAGTCCACGGCGGCGATGAACCGCTTCACCGCCTCAGTCCCTCCCGCCAGTTCGAAGCTCAGCATTGCGCCGAAGCCGCGCTGCTGGCGGCTGGCGATGGCATGGCCGGGATGAGAGGACAAACCAGGGTAGTGCACGATCGACACCGCCGAGTGATGCTCCAGATACTGCGCGACGGCCATCGCGTTAATCTGCTGGCGTTCCATGCGGGGAAACAACGTGCGCAGGCCGCGCAAGGTCAGCCAGGCATCGAACGGCGCGCCGGTGCTGCCGACAACGTTGCCCCAGTGGCGCAGCGCCTCCACTTCAACCGGGTCGGCGGCGACAACCGCGCCGCCGATCACGTCGGAATGCCCGTTGAGGTACTTGGTTGTGGAATGGACGACGTAGTCGGCACCCTGCGTCAGCGGCTGCTGGATTACTGGGGAGAGGAAGGTGTTATCGACGGCCACCTTGGCACCCACCTCGTGCGCAGCGGACGCCAACGCCGCGATATCAACCACCCGCATCAGCGGGTTGCTGGGCGTCTCGACCAACACCAGCCCGGGCCGGTCGCGCAGCGCCTCTGCAACGGCATCGGTATCTCCCTGGTCGACCAACCGTAGCGCGATCTGTCCCCGTTCGGCGCGGGCCTTGAGCAGACGGATGGTCCCGCCATAGCAATCGTGCGGAGCCAGCACTCCGTTGCCCGCCGAAAGCCGGCTGACGAGAAGGTCGATCGCTGCCATTCCGCTGGACGTAATGACCGCCCCTGCCCCGCCCTCCAGCCGGGCGATCGCATCGGCCAGAAGGTCGCGCGTGGGGTTGCCAGCGCGACCATAGTCGTAGGCGCGCGGCTGATCGTATCCGGCAAATTCGTAGGTCGTGGAAAAATACAGCGGCGGAGATACCGCTCCGAACGCGGCATCGCTGGCCACGCCATGCGCGGCGGCGATGGTTTCAGGGCGCGGTCGACTGTTGTTGTCAGTCATTGAACAGGTGTCCTTCTGTGACCTCGCGCACAATACCGGCGCGGATTGTGAAATCGCCTAGCCGTTCACCCGGTTCGCGTTCGCGGGCATAGCGCCCCAGCACTTCGTCCAGCACCTCGAGGATCACCGCCTCGCCCACGTTCTCGCGGATCATCCGATTGAGCCGGTCCCCGTGAAATCCACCGCCGAGATAGAGATTGTACTTGCCGGGAGCCCGCCCGGTCAGCCCGATTTCGGCGATGTAGGGGCGCGAACAGCCGTTAGGGCAACCGCTCATGCGGATGGTGATCGGTTCTTCCGACAGTCCGTGTGCCGCAAGGATCGCCTCGATCCGGCCGAGTAGCGAAGGAAGGTAACGCTCGCTCTCCGCCATGGCCAGCCCGCAAGTCGGCAGGGCGACACAGGCAATGGCATTGCGCCGAAGCGTGGACGCCTCGCTCCCGTCGGGCCAGTGCTCGGCCAGCAGCGCTTCGATTGCCGCGCGATCCTCCGCCCACACCCCGGCGATGATGACGTTCTGGTTGGGAGTCATGCGGAAGGTGCCTCGATGAATGCGGGCGACATCACGAAAGGCATCGAGCAGCCGCGTATCGAGCCGGCCGTTCTCGACGAATATCGTGCGGTGGAACCGGCCGTCGGGGGTTTCCTGCCAGCCAAACGTATCGCCGTTCGAGGCGAACGAGAACCGTCGCGCTTCTTCGAAGGATGCGCCCATCACGCGCTCGATCTCGGCCTTGACCCAGTCCAGCCCCTTGTCGTCGATCGTGTACTTGAACCGGGCGCGCTGCCGGTCCTTGCGGTCGCCATAGTCACGCTGCACGGTCATCACTGCGTCGGCGCAGGCGATCACGCGGTCTTCAGGCACAAAGCCGATCAGGCTCGCCAGACGCGGATATGTTTCGGGTGCCTGGTCGGTCCGTCCCATGCCCCCGCCGATTACTACGTTGAAGCCTTCGAGCCCCCCTTCGCCGCCGATCGCGATGAACCCCAGATCCTGCGCATAGACGTCGATGTCGTTCGACGGCGGCAGAGCGAAGCCGATCTTGAACTTTCGCGGCATGTAGGTCCGGCCATAGAACAGCTCTTCCGGCGCGGACGAGGCAACGCGTTCATCACCGTACCAGATTTCGTGATATGCCCGCGTCTTCGGGATCACATGATCGCTAACCCGCTTGGCCAGGGCGGCTACTTCAGCATGAAAGCGCGATGCCTGCGGATCGACCGTGGACATCACGCCGCGGCTGTCGTCGCCGCAAGCGGCGATCGTGTCGAGCAGGGTTTCGTGCAAGCCCTGGATAATCGGGCGCAAGCTGTCCTTCAGCACCCAGTGGAACTGGAATGTCTGGCGGGTAGTGATGCGCAGCGTCTCTCCGCCATGCGCGCGGGCCAGCTCGTCCAGCTTCAGCCACTGCGCCGGGGTGCAGACCCCGCCCGGCAGGCGCACCCGGATCATGAACTGGTAGGCCGGTTCCAGCTTCTGGCGGCGGCGCTCGTCGCGCAAGTCCCGGTCGTCCTGCTGGTAGATGCCGTGAAACTTCATCAGCTTCACGTCATCCGCCGATGGGACGGCCCCGGTGATGCGGTCGAGCAGGCCTTCGGCGATGGTCCCGCGCAAGTAGTCGCTGGCATCCTTCATCCGCTCGTCGGCGCTTAGCCGGTCGAGCGCTTGCGAAATGTCGTGGCTGCGGTCGATGGTCTCGGTCATGCTCGGCCCCTCAATAGACATCGCGCTGGTAGCGGTGGTCGGCCTGAAGCGAACGGATATAATCTTCGGCCGCCTCGCGCCCGATGTGCGCCTCACACGCCACGACGTCGATCAGCGCCGCGTGAACATCTGGCGCAAGATGGGCAGCATCGCCGCAGACATAGACGTGCGCACCGTCCTCCAGCCAGGCAAACAGGTCGCGCGCCTGTTCCTTCATGCGATGCTGGACGTAGACCTTGTCACTCCGGTCGCGCGAAAACGCGACGTCCATCCGGCCCAGCGTTCCGTCCTTCAGCCACGCCTGCCATTCGCTTTGGTAAAGGAAGTCGGTGCGAAAATTGCGCTCGCCAAAGAACAGCCAGTTCTTGCCGCCGGCGCCGTGCGCCTCGCGCTCCTGCATGAAAGCGCGGTAAGGCGCGACGCCAGTTCCCGCGCCGATCATCACGATGGGCACATCGCCGTCCGGAAGACGGAAATGGGGGTTGGCCTGAACATAGACCGGCAGCACCGCGTCAGGTGCGGCGCGGTCCGCCAGCAGGCCGGATGCCACCCCGCTGCGCGCCTCCCCGTGCAGCGCATAGCGCACCGGCGCGACCGTAAGGTGCGCCTCGTCCGGCGCGGCGGCCAGGCTCGATGCGATTGAATAGAGCCGGGGCTGCAACGGGCGCAGCGCCGAAACGAAGCTTTGCGGCATCACCCCTGCCACCGGAAAGCGGCGGACGATATCGACGATGTGGTGCGTGCGCAGGAAGACTGAGCGCTCGCCCGAACGGTCCTCTTCGCGCAACTGCTTCAAGGCGCTACTGTCGCTCAACATGGCCCAGTAGTCGAGGAACCGGGGCGTTGTGAGCGTGATCTCGAAGCGGTGAGTCAGCGCCTCGCCAAGGGTGGCCTGCCGCCCTTTGATTTCAAACGCGGCGTCGGGCGAAAGCGCGAGTGCATCGAGCAGGTCCGCCACCACCCCTGGATCGTTCGAGGCCGCGATTCCCAGCGCATCGCCCGGCTGATAGGTCAGGCCCGATCCCGCCAGCGAGAATTCGACATGGCGGGTTTCCTTGCTCGACCCCCGGCCAACGATGGCGATGTTCTCGATGATCGCGGCCGGAAACGGATTGCGCTTGTCGTGGACTGTCGCCGGCACGGTTTCGCCTGTCGCTGCAGCTACCGATACGGGCGTGGCGGCCGCTTCACTGGCGAGGTGTTCAACGACAGCTGTCGTCCACGCCGCAGCTGCATCGTCATAGTCGATATCGCAATCGACCCTCTCAAGCAGACGTTTGGCGCCGAGTTCCTCGAGCCGGCGATCGAGCCGCTTGCCGGCTTCGCAGAAGTATTCGTAGGTGGAATCGCCGAGAGCCAGGACGGCAAAGCGCAGGTTTTCCAGCCGGGGCGCCTTGCGCCCTTCAACGAATTCGAAAAAGCCGGTTGCCGGTTGCGGCGGATCACCTTCGCCATAGGTGCTGACCACGATCAGCAGGTCTTCTTCTTGCGCCAATTGCCGCATCTTGTAATCGGCCATGTCCGCCACCGTTGCGGCCATCCCTCTGTCCCGGGCCGTCGTCTCCAGTGCGCAGGCGAGTTCGGCCGCGTTGCCGGTTTCGCTGCCATAGAGAATGGTCAGGCGCCGCGCCCCTGTCGCAGGCGTTGCGGCAGGCTGGCCAGCAGGAAAGCCTTGAGCCAGCCCGGCAAAATATCCGCTGAGCCACAGGGCCTGCGCGGGCACGAGGCCCTTGCCCAGATCTTGCACCAATTGCCATTGTGACGGTGCCAAGGCTGACCCCGGCACAACATTCGCCGCCATCTGTTACGTTCCTCGAAAAGGCCTCCAGATGCATCGCCGGAATTGGGGCGCTGTCGGGTCGTTGCCGTGTCGGAGAACATGTCCGGCAGTTGATGAAATAACACAAACGAATGTTATTGGTTATTCAACACGCAAAAATTGCACTCAACTGCCCGAGCTGTGGAAGGCGTTGGCGATATCGATGTTCGTCCGGTGCCCGGCGACCATCGCATTCAAATCGGCATGAAGTGCATCGTCGCGCACCCTCGGCAGCAATTCTACCAGCTTGCGCACAACCCAGCCCTGTCCGCGATTGAGAAACGCCAGACGCTCCAGCGGATCGGCGATGGCGAGGGCTTTTTCGCGGAACGCTCCGGTCGCGGCGGACGGCGTTCCGCCAAGGCGGCGAATCTGCCGATCGAGCATTTCGCACCAGTGCGCTTCATCATCCCGGACTTGCCGCATCAGGGCGGCATAGTCGTCCGCCACCGCCTTGGTGCTGGCGAGTGCAACCTTCGCCCCGGCACGTTCGGCTTCAAGCAACTCGTTGAGCACCAACAGCAATTCGTTGCGACCGGCATAGCCAATGTAGACGTCGTCCGCTTCGGCGGCGCCACAGGGAGGTGAGGAGGGCTGGTTGGTCATGTCGCAATCTCCGCCGCTGCGCGCAGACCCGCGCGTATCCGATCCATCACGCCCGCATCGGCCTTGGTCGAATGGACGACATAGGCCGAATAGGAAAATTCCGGACTACCCGGCACTAGTGCCAGTCGCCCCTCTTCCAGATAGGAACGGATGAAGCCTTTGCGGAAATAACCGCTCCCCCCGGTCGCGAGGATGTATTCGAGCGCCAGAGGACCATAACTGATCGAGACCACGGCGTTGGGCAGGTCGGGAAAGGCCGCCTGGTAGCTGGCGGCAAATTCCTCGCCCCAGTCGATCTGCACGTGATCCTCGGGCGCAAGCGGAGCGCTGGTCGGCGTTGTCCGGGCCAGCACCAGCTTTTCCTCGAACAGGAGTTCGGCAATCACACCGGGCCGGCTCGGCGCGGCATAGATCACGGCAACGTCGAGCGATCCATCCTGAACCTGTTCCATCAGGCGTTCCGAAGCGTCGATCTGCGTGCTGACAGCAATCTCCGGACACTCGCGCCGCATCCACAGCAACCAGTGCCTGAGCAGGGGGCTCCATAGACTGAGTTCCGCGCCGATGGTGACCACCGTTTCGCGCCCCGGAGGCAAGGCCACCGCCCGCTGCGCCCGGGCCCAGACCTGCACGAGAGTGGTGGCGAAACGCTGGAACTGCTCGCCAGCCGGTGTCAACCGAGCGCCGGCCTTGTTGCGGATGAACACCGGTCGGTCGAGTTGATCCTCCAGCACGCGGATGCGGGCGCTGACTGCAGTTTGAGTGAGGTTCAGGTTTTCCGCAGCGCGGACGAAGCTTCCGGTCTTGACCACTTCCAGGAACGTCCGCGCGATTCCGATGTCCATACCGCAATATTCCTTATTTGAATTGCCATACAACTCATCATCTTGGATGTATTAGCCAGCGACGAGAAGCAAAAGCCCGTGGAGCGCTTGGCTGCGAGATGCACAGGCAGTCCGGACTAGATGCGCTTCTCCTCGAATCGGAGAGCGGTCATTCAAGCATATTTATTGCTTTCAAACAACAATATCATTCGTTTGCTTGCTGCATTTAGCGGTTCCACATCTCCGCAATCATTTAGACAGGAGCCTGTATGACCATCCAGCTCGGGCAGGTTGCCCCCGATTTCGAACAGAACAGCACCCATGGGCCTATCCGCTTCCATGAATGGCTGGGGTCCAGTTGGGGGCTGCTTTTCAGTCACCCGAAGAACTTCACGCCCGTGTGCACGACGGAGCTTGGCGAAGTGGCAAAGTTGCGACCCGAATGGGACAAGCGCAACGTCAAGCCGATCGGTCTGTCGGTGGACCCGGTGGAGGCGCACCACAAATGGGAAAAAGACATCGAGGAAACCCAAGGCGCTCGTCTCGACTTTCCGATGATCGCTGATCCCGATGGCCGGGTCGCCGCGCTTTACGACATGATCCACCCCGACTGCGATCCTGCAGTTACCGTGCGTTCCGTGTTCGTGATTGATCCGGCGAAAAAAGTGCGCCTGATTCTCACCTATCCGCCCAGCACCGGCCGCAATTTTGCGGAGATCCTGCGCGCGATCGACAGCCTGCAGTTGACCGACGCACGCAGCATCGCCACCCCGGTCAACTGGACGCCCGGCGAGCCGGTGGTCATTTCGCCGAAGCTCTCCGACGACGAAGCCACGCGGCAATTCCCCCAAGGATACCGGACGCTCAAGCCCTATCTGCGAATTGTAGATCTCCAAGCGGGTCGACCATGACCGCGGCGTCCGCCCCGGAGCATCCCGCTTCCGCCGAGGACGGCCAACTGGCAAGGCTGTTCGAGCGGAACGCGAAATGGGCCGAGGGGAAGACAGATATCGATCCCGGCTTCTTTCAGCGTCTCGTCGATCAGCAGAAGCCGCGCTATTTCTGGATTGGCTGTTCCGACAGCCGTGTTCCCGCGACCGAAATCGTCGATCTCGATCCGGGCGAAATGTTCGTGCACCGCAACGTGGCCAATCTGACCAAACCAGATGACCCGAACTTCCTTGCCGCGCTGCAGTTCGCGGTCGACGTCCTCAAGGTCGAGCACGTCATAGTCGTCGGCCACTACGGGTGCGGCGGGGTACATGCCGCAATGAATGGTGGAGTACCGGGCGCCATTTCCAGATGGCTCGAACCACTAGGCGCCCTGCACGCTCGCCTCCAGGCCGAACTCGGGGGGCAGTCGCTCATGCCCGACGAATTGTGTCGGCGGAATGTATCGGCCCAAGTCGACCTTCTCGCGGAGAACCCGATGATCCGTAAGGCTTGGGCAAGCGGTACCAAGATCAACCTCCACGGTTGGGTCTATTCGATTGCCGATGGGCTGCTGGAAGTGGTCGAGGCCCCCGTCGAACACTCCGCGGCACTTGGGGTGAACAGGGCCTCCCAAAGAGGATCGGGCTGATGGCCGAGCGTCTGCCACAGCTCGACCCTGATCGCCGTGAAGTGGCCCTGATGTCGCGCGCCATCAAGGCATGCATGCTCGCCACCGCCGCCTCGCGCGGTCTGGACGCAACCATTTGCGCGGCTGCTTTTCCGTCTCTGGCGGAGATGGAGGAACTGGAGCCGGGCATCTGGAGAGGTAGCAATGGCGAACGGGTTCGAGCCTTGCGCTACAGCCGCATCTGGAAGGCTGCGGCGACGCTGGTGCCCGCTGGCTGCTGGATCGAACACGATTGCGACGATGTCGTCGTATGCGGACCAGACGGAGAGGCGCGCGGGACGCACGACATATTTCCCATCGCTCTGTGCCTGGCTGCGATGCGCGCCCGCGTGATCGCACACGAACCACGAGCGCCACATCAAGATTTACCGCAGGAGCAATTCAATGTCTGACCAAACCGTCCATACAGCTTTTGAACTTCCCGCACTGCCTTACGGCCTGCAGGACCTTGAGCCTCATCTCGGTGAGGAGACATTGAAAGTTCATCACGGGCGCCATCACGCCAAATACGTCGAGAACCTGAACCGCCTCCTGGCCGGGCAGGATCTGGCTGGGGTAAGCCTTGAAGGTGTGCTTCGAAGGGCGAGCGAGTCAAACCAGACTGCCCTGTTCAATAACGCCGCCCAGACGTGGAACCACGCCTTCTTCTGGGAGAGCATGTCGGCGCGAAGCTCGGTACCAGATGGCCAGCTTGCCCAAGCGTGTCTGGGCAGATTCGGCAGCCTGAACAATCTGCGGGAGCAGTTTATTTCCGAAGGCGTCGGACATTTCGGATCCGGCTGGGTCTGGCTCGTGGCCAGGAGCGGTGCGCTCGAGGTTCTGTCGACACATGATGCGGCCACGCCGATCACAGCTGACGGGACTGTTGCACTGCTGACATGCGATGTCTGGGAACACGCCTATTACATCGACTATCGCCAGGACCGCGCCAAATGGCTGGCTACCTGGTGGGACAACTTAGCCAATTGGCGTTTCGCCGAGCGACAATACGCCGCAGCCCTGGGCCAGGAAGACGAATGGCGATTTGCCTCGACCATCCAATGAAGCGACACCGAAAGGAGCAAGATTATGCTGGTTGATATTTTTTCCGGCCGAGATAGACAGTCGGCCCTTAGCAAGGGAAGTTTTCACTTCTCCGCACTTCCCTCCCACGGCGAACAGCTCGAACTGGCCGGTGAGCGCTTCACCGTTGCCGATGCTTGGCACAGACCCGACATTTGCTATCGTGGCGCCAAGTTCGCGATTCTGGTAACCGATGCCATCGAACCAGCTCAGCACCTAGCTCGGCCGGATATAGCCGACGCGTTTGGCTGAACGCCGTAACCGGAAGACCTCCATCGTCGTAAGATGACTCCGGCCGTGATGCGCTGCATCCTGCGAGCATGCAGTCTCGCGCAGCCATGTTGCATTTCCGTTCTCATGCAGGCCAGTGGCGCGGATCGGACGGTCGAACTCGTCTATCCGCGTGATGCCGATATTTCCGCCGGGCGGGTGTCCATTCTCACGCCGGTCGGAGCAGGCGTGATCGGACTGCGCACCGGGCAGTCAATCCTATGGCCGGATCGGGATGGCCGCGAGCGAAAGCTGACCATCGTCAAGGTACTGCAGAACAGAAAAAGCCCGCAGCCTGACAGCGCGGCCTAACGTCACCATGCGGTTGCATCGCAGACCCGCTTGCCCCATTTTAGGGTATGCATCTCAGTCTACAAACCGACTACGGCCTGCGGGTCCTTATGCTGCTCGCGTCGACCGACCGGCAAATGTCTGTCGATGAGATCGCGCGCAGCTATGGCATATCGCGTAATCATCTGGCCAAGGTGGCGCAGCGTCTGCAGTCCTCGGGCTACGTCGAAACTGTCCGGCGTCAGCGCCAATGGCACAGATTTGAGGTTGTGAATTAAGGAGGATTTGGGCTTCGTCGTAGTGACGAAG
>NZ_JAIEPN010000086.1 GCF_019748365.1 Novosphingobium sp. | reverse complement strand
TGCGTCATCTTGTCGAGATCATCGCCGTAGAGCTTGATCGCGACATCGCCGCGCACGCCGGCGATCAGCTCGTTGAAGCGAAGCTGGATCGGCTGACTGACCTCATAGAGGTTGCCGAGCTGACTGGCCCCCGCTTTTTCGATGCGGGCGATCACGTCCGCCTTGGTCTTCACGCCGTCGGGCCATTCCTCCTGTGGTTTCAGGATGACGAAGCCGTCCGAGACGTTCGGCGGCATCGGGTCGGTCGCGACTTCTGCGGTGCCGGTCTTGGAGAACATCGTCTCCACCTCCGGCAAACGCTTCACCGCCGCCTCGACGCTGCGCTGCATGGCAAGCGACTGTTCGAGACTGACCGAGGGCACGCGGGTCGATGCGACTGCGAGATTCTTCTCGTCAAGCTGAGGGATGAACTCGGAGCCAAGCAGCCCGAACGCCGGGACTGCTGCCAGAAAGAAGGCAAGCCCGCCAAGGATAAACGGCCACGGCCGCGCAATCGCCTTGTCGAGGAGCGGCAAGTACCGCTCCTTCGACTTGCGGATCAGCCACACGTCCTTCTCGGCGACCTTGCCCCGGATCATGATGGCGACCAGGGCCGGCACCAGCGTGATTGCCAGAACGAACGCCGCCAACAGTGCGAGCATGATGGTGATCGCCATCGGCGAAAACGTCTTGCCCTCGACACCCGTGAAGGTAAGCAGGGGCGCGAACGCGAGCAGGATGATGGCTTGGCCGAACACGGTCGGCTTGATCATCTCCTGCGCGGCCCGCATCGTCTCCTCTAGCCGTTCCCTCAAAGCGAGGAGCCGCCCCTCGTTTTCCTGTCGATGCGCCAATCTGGCGAGGCAGTTTTCAATAATGATGACCGCGCCATCGACGATCAGGCCAAAGTCGAGCGCCCCCAGGCTCATGAGGTTGCCCGGTACTTTGAAGGCGTTCATCCCCATCGCCATCATCAGGAACGAAAACGGAATGACCAGCACCGCGATGACAGCGGCACGCCAATTGCCGAGCAGCAGGAACAGCGCCGCTGCAACGAGGATGGCACCTTCGGTGAGGTTGCGCTGGACCGTCGCCACCGTCGCGCTGACCAGCTTGGCCCGGTTGAGCACGACTTTGACCTCAATCCCCGGGGGAAGGGTTTTGGCGACCTGATCGAGCTTGGCTGTCACCTCTTCGGCGACAACTCGGCTGTTCTGACCGATCAGCATCAACACTGTGCCGATGACCGCTTCCTGGCCATTCATGCTGCCCGCGCCGGTGCGCAGATCGCCGCCGATCCGGACGTCGGCAATCTGGCCGATCGTGATCGGCGTGCCGCCCCGAGTCGCAGCGACTGCGTTGCGGATCTCGTCGACCGTCCGCACGCGGGAATCGACACGCACGAGATAGGCTTCGCCGCCCTTGTTGAAGTAGTTGGCACCGACCGCGAGGTTGGCGTTTTCGAGCGCTTGCCCCAACTCGCTATACGAAATGCCGAAGCTCGCCAGCTTTACGGGGTCCGGCGCGACGACGAAGGTCTTGGCGAACCCACCGATGGAATCGACGCCGGCGACGCCGCCGACCGACTTGAGCTGCGGACTGATGATCCAGTCCTGTACCGTGCGCAGATAACCCGCCTTGGTGATCGGATCAGTCAGCCGTTCGCCTTCTGGCGTCAGATAGCTGCCATCGGGCTGCCAGCCCGGTTGACCCGTGACCTTCTTCGCACCCTTGCCGTCCGGATTGGCGAAGCCGACCGTATACATGACGATCTCGCCGAGACCGGTCGTCACTGGCCCGATCTGAGGTTGGACACCAACGGGCAGGTTCTCCGTCGCCTGTCGCAGGCGCTCGCCGACCTGCTGACGCGCGAAATAGAGGTCGGTATCATCGGTGAAGATCGCGCTGACCTGGCTGAAGCCGTTGCGCGAGATGGAGCGCGTCGTCTCCAGCCCGGGAATGCCGGCGAGTGATATCTCCACCGGGTAGGTCACGAGTTTCTCGATTTCGACTGGCGAGAGCCGCGGATCAATGGTGTTGATCTGGACCTGTTTGTTGGTGATGTCGGGCACCGCGTCGATCGGCAGCTTTGTAAGCTGCCACACGCCAAGTCCGGCAATGACGAGGAACAGCGCCAGAACCGTCCATCGTGCGCGGACGGAGAGCGCCATGAGATTGGCTATCATGGTCTATTCTTCCTCACCCGCACCCTTGCCGAGTTCGGCCTTGAGCAGGAATGCATTCCTGGTTGCGACCTGGCTGCCGCTGGCGAGGCCCTTCAGGATTTCGACGCGGCCGTTGCTGCGCTGCCCGATCGTGACGGTCTGAGCCGTAAAGCCCTGTGCAGTCCGCACGAATACGACGTCGCGTCCCTCGAGTGTCTGCACCGCATCCTCCGGCACCACCATCCCGCTGGACGTGCCCGCACGGCTTGGCAGCAATCGGACCCGCACCGCGAGGCCCGGCTGAAGCGCCCCGGGTACATCGAGGACTGCGGTGGCCAGACGCGTATCGTTGGCAAGTCCCGGCGTGACGGCACGCACCTTTGCCTCCACTGTCCGACCATCGGGCAATTCTATGATCGCTCGATCACCTGGCGAGAGCCGCTGCGCCTCAGTTGGACCGACCGACGCTTCTATCTGGATCTTCGACGCATCCGCGACGCGCATCAGTTCGGTCTCAGGCTGGACAAAGGCGCCGAGGCTGACATTCTCTGAGGTAACACGGCCCGAGATAGGGCTCGACACCAGAACGCCGCGACCGTCCGGCGTCACGCGCGCTGCGCCTGCCGCCACATTGGCGCGGCGCGCCTCTGCGGCGGCCGATGCAGCCTCCGCTTCCGCCTGTTCCAGTTCGACACGTGCAGAAACCTTCTGACTGAACAGATATTGCACGCGCGCGAGCGCCTTTTGCGCAAGCCTGTATCTGGCAGCGGCAGCGGTGCGATCGGCGGCAAGCTGCGCCGCGTCGCGGCTTTCAACGACTGCGAGCGTTTCCCCGGCACGCACGGGATCGCCGAGCCGTTTCAGAAGCCGCGTGACCGCGCCGCCTGCCCGAGCAGTTATGATCGCCTCTCCTTGCGGGGATGCGCTGACGGTCGCCTGCGCGACAATTTCCGCGTCGAGCCCTCCGGGCTTGATCGTCTCTGTGGTGATGCCGGCTTGCCGAACTGCTTGCGCGCTTATCACCACCGTATCAGGGGCCTTTACTTGCCCCGCCACTGCATTGCCGCTTGTTGCTTCCGTTGCGGCGGGTGCGTTTCCGGTCCAGCGTCCGATCCCGAAACCGCCAAGTGCAGCGACAATCGCGACGATCGCGCCGCCTCCTAAAAGGCGCTTATCCAACATCATCGATCATCTCCGGAAGTTGCAGGGGCCGGCGTCGCGAGCCGATCGAGCCTAGCCCGCGCGTCGTGATACGCAGCAAGCGCATCGACGTATGTCTGGCGGGTTTGTGAAAGCGTGCGCTCGGCATCGAGAAGCGCGATCTGGTCGAACTTGCCCTGCGTCCAACCGATCCGGGCGATACGGGCGGCCTCCTGCGCGGCGGCGAGGCCCGGGCCGCCTGCCGCTCGCGCGGTCGCAGCAGCATTTGCGACCTCGGTTTGTGCGCTGGCAATCTGTTGGCGCGTATCGACCACCGCGAGATTGCGCAGCGCAATCGCCTGTGTCTGTTCGGAGCGGGATTGCGCGACAAAGGCGCTACCATTGTTGAAGAACGGGATCGGGATTGCGATACCGACGACAGCGGCGGTGTCGTTTGTCGCCTCCAAGCGGCGGGCAAAGGTGCTGACAGTCAAGTTCGGTACGCGCAGCGATCGTGCGACGCGTACCTGCGCTTCAGCGGTGCGAACATCAGCTTCCGCTGCAGCGAGCGCGAGCGTCGCTTCGACATCGACCGGACGCGGTGGCCCATAGTCATCGATCCGCTCGAACCAGGCGCGATCGAGCGGCCCGGTCACTGGCGTCGCAAGCAATGTTTCAAGATTGGTTCGTGCCGCCTGTGCCTGCCGGGCAGCGCTGTCGGCCGCAACCCGCGCGTTGATGCGCAGCACGTCGGCGCGCTGTTGCTCGATGGGACCGACGTCGCCGGCCTTGACGCGCTCGCTAGACACGCGGAACGCGTTGTTGGCGATTCCGGCCTGTTCGCTGAGCACCTCGGCGCGGCGTTCGGCAGCTGCGGCTTCGATATAGAGCTGCGTAATCCGCAAGCGGAGATCCGCTCTCGCGATTTCAACCTGAAGCTGTGCACGGCTCAGCCGCGCAGTCGCCAACGCGACACGTGCCGGCCGCTTGCCTCCCAACTCCAGTGGGAGTGAGACACCCACCGTCGTTTCGGCACTCCGCAGACCCCTGTAGACGCCGCTGCCAGCGATGTTCTCGACCTGCGCCTGCACCTCGGGGTTTGGGCGCACGGCGGCAACGCGCCGCGCCGCGGTCGCGGCGTCAACGCCGGCTGTAGCCGCCGCGACCGAAGGAAGGGGTGCCAAAGTGATGCCTCTTGGCTCCGATGCTATGCCGCTGTTGATGGCCGCCGTTGGGGCTGATGGCACGCCGCCAGCAGCAAGGGCATTCTCGAGCGAGAACGCATCAGCCGTTTGCGACGAAGTGGTCGCCGCCGGGACGCCGGGCGGCGGTGTTGTCTGCGCCTCGGCCGTACCGGCCAAGGTCGCCGCGACCATAACGGCCGCGATTGTGCGATACATAGATAATGACTCCTGACGAACCGAGTTCGCCCCGCACGGCCTTGGCCGGCGGGGTCAGCGGATCGTCAGGCTTGCGGGGGCCTTAGCGCCGGGTCGGCGGTAGAAAGTGGCCGCATGGAGTGACTCGCGACGATAGGGGCGAGCCGCTGATCGCGCATGAGTGCGGCATTGCTGGCCTTAACCGGCGCTGCGACGTGGTCGCCGTGGCAACCGCCGTGATGGTGAGGATAGCCTTTGTCGCCATCGGATGGCACCTGATCGGCGTCTCCAGGCACATGACCTGGAGCCACTTCGTCAACGCCTGTCACACTTGATAAAACGCTGACTTCCGGCCGTTCCAGCACGTGCGCTGTCGCCGTCGTCCCCAAGGAGAGGACAACCAAGCAAGCAAGGATGATCAGCAGACGTCGCACACACGATGCTCTAACAGCAAAGCGGATCGCGGGATAGTCCCGCACACGCCATGAAGAAAATGAAGTGGTCACCGCAAAATCTCGGGCGAGACCGAGCGCGTTTCGCGCCACGCCGGAATCGCTTTTGCCAGCACCCGCCACGCTGATCGCAGGAAGATGATCGCGATGATTCCACCGACCGCGATATCCGGCCATGCTGCGCTGGTCGCCGCCACCAGCCCGGCCGCGATCAGCACGCCGATGTTGGATGCAACATCATTGCGCGAGCATTCGAACGTGCTCGCCATATTCACGTTCTCGGACCGGAACCGCCACAGCATGGAGAGGCACATCAGATTGGCGACGAGCGCGGCACTACCGAACGCGAGCATCAGGGTCGACGAGGGCGGTACGCCGTTCACCATCTTGTCGATGATCTCGACAACTACCGCGATGCCGAAGAAGAGGATGATGCCGCCCTTGACGAGCGCGGCTCCGGCTTCCCAGCGAGGCCCGCGGGTCAAAGCGTAGAGGCTGAGCGCATAAACAGCGGCATCGCCGAGCATGTCGATCGAGTCCGCCATCAGCGCGGACGAACGCGCGAAGACGCCGCCGCCAAACTCGGCCACGAACATCACGAAATTGATGGTCATGACGATGATCAGCACACGCCGCTGATCGGCCTTTTGGCCGAGCTGCGCGATCGTATCGCCTTTTCTGGAACAACAGTCGTCCGCCACCATTTCACTCGATTCCCGTGTCAGACCCTCTATATGAACCCTCATGTCACTAGAGGGTCAAGGGTTTTTGCCGTGAAGATTGGCTACATTGCAAAGCGGACCGGATTGAAGGTCGAGACCGTTCGCTTCTACGAGGCCGAAGGATTGGTCGAAGCGCCGCTCCGCAGCGGCGGCAACTATCGACTTTATGATAAGTCGCATCTCGATCGTTTGTCGTTCATCAAGCGGTCACGCGATCTTGGGTTCACGCTCGATCAGGTTCGTGACCTTCTGCGCTTGGCGGATGACCCTCGCGGATCATGCGATGCGGTCGACGCGATGGCCGTGATGCACATCGCGGAAATCGATCGCAAGCTCGCCGACCTGCATGCCCTGCGCGACGAGATAGCCAGATGGGGTCGCTGCGACGCCACGACAATCGCCGATTGCCGGTTGATCGACGCGTTGTCGTCGGGTGCATCTGATCGCCGACGGGTGTAGCAATTGGGGGGTCTGTGCCCCCCCTGTGAGCTTCGCTGTGGCGGCTTGCCAATTACGCGTCCGCCAGCTGGGTTGAAGGTTCTTTGGCAGCCGTCCGTTTTGCCAATATTCGGAACATGAGCGCCGAGATTGCCGGAAGGACGAGCAGCGTCAGCGCCGTCGAGGTGATAAGGCCTCCGATCACCACAGTGGCCAGCGGCCGCTGTACCTCCGCTCCGGTGCCGGTAGCGAGCGCCATCGGGATGAAGCCGAGGCTCGCAACCAGAGCCGTCATCAAAACCGGCCGTACACGTTCCATCGCGCCGCCAATGATGGCTCCGTCGATGTCTTCGCCGTCGTCAAGCTGTTTGCGGATCGCGCTCATCATCACCAGTCCGTTGAGGACCGCGACCCCCGAAAGCGCAATGAACCCGACCGATGCGGTGATGGAGAAAGGTATCCCCCGCATTGCCAAGGCGAACACACCGCCGGCCAGGGCCATAGGAACGGCCGTGAACACGACCAATGCCGGCCAGGCACCGCCCAGCGCCATGTAGAGCAGCGCGAAGATCAGGATGAAGCAGATCGGCACGACGATCGCCAATCGTTCGGAAGCGGATTGAAGGCTCTCGAACTGGCCGCCCCACTCGATGAAGGTACGTCACATCAGCGATCTTTGCCTGCGCTTCAGCGACGAACCCGCCGAGATCGCGGCCACGCACATTGGCTTGAATGACAACCATGCGCTTGCCGTTCTCTTGGCTGATCTGATTGAGGCCCTCGGTGTAGGTGAAGCGCGCCACTTCGCTGAGCGGGATGGAACGCGCGTTGCCGGCACCGTTGGACGGTAACATGACCGGGATCGAGCCCAGCGTTTCGATATCATCGCGCTGCGCGTCGGGGAGACGCACCACGACATCGAAGCGACGGTCCCCTTCGAATAACATGCCGGCTTCACGTCCTCCCAAGGCAGCCGCAACCGTCGCCGCGACCTCTTCGACCGACAGGCCGAAACGGCCTGCAGCCTGGCGATCGACCTTGATGTCGAAGGTCGGCGCGCCCGACGTCTGTTCCGCCTGCACGTCAGCCGCGCCTGGAATTGTCCGCAGCGCGGTCGCGATGCGGCCTCCCGCCTCGCTCATGGCATCGAGGTCGTCGCCATAGAGCTTGACCGCAACATCAGAGCGGACGCCAGCGATCAGCTCGTTAAAGCGCATCTGGATGGGCTGCTGGATCTCCGTGCGGTTGCCGATCAGCGGCTTCATCCGCTCCTCGATCCGTCGGAGAATATCCTGTTTGGATTTGACTTCGGCGGGCCACTCCTGCTCCGGTTTGGGGATGACATAGGTGTCCGAGACGTTCGGCGGCATCGGATCGGTACCAAGATCGGCATTGCCGTTCTTTGAAAATACCAGCGCGACCTCTGGCATCGTCTTGAGGGCATTTTCGATCTGGAGTTGCATCGCCGTCGACTGGTCGATCGAGGCGGACGGAATACGAAAGTTGGTGACAGTGATGTCCTTCTCGTCGAGCTGCGGCATGAACTCTTGCCCAAGCGTGCCGAACAGCAAAGCTGCTATCGCAAACACGCCCGCTCCGCCGAGAATGAATGGCATTGGCCGCGCGACGGCGCGGTTGAGCGCCGGCTGATATCTCTCCTTGAACCAGCGGATCGGTTTGACCTCCGTCTCACTGACCTTGCCGGTTACCAGCAGCGCGATCATCGCCGGTACGAACGTGATCGAAAGAATGAACGCGCTAGCGAGCGCCAGCATCAAAGTGATGGCCATCGGCGCGAACGTTTTGCCTTCCACGCCCTGGAAGGTGAGCAAAGGTATGAACACAAGGAAGATGATCGCCTGGCCATAGACGGTCGGCCGGACCATCTCCTGCGCGGCGTAGGTGGTCTCGGTCAGACGTTCGAGCTGGCTCAGCAGCCTGCCTTCCTTGTGCTGTCGTTCGGCGAGGCGCCGGAGGGCGTTTTCAACGATGATGACGGCGCCATCGACGATCAGGCCGAAGTCGAGCGCGCCGAGACTCATCAAATTTCCCGAAACGCCCAGTTCGTTCATGCCCGCTGCGGTCATCAGCATGGTGATCGGGATCACGGCCGCCGTAATGAGAGCTGCGCGGATGTTGCCAAGCAACAGGAACAGAACGACGATGACCAGCAACGCGCCTTCGATCAGGTTCTTCTCGACAGTGGCGATGGTCGCATTCACGAGCTTCGAGCGGTTGTAGGCTTGGCTTGCGACAACGTCCGGCGGCAGCGCCTTGTCGATCTCGACCAGCTTGTCGGCGACGCGATTGGCAACAATGCGGCTGTTCTCGCCAGTCAGCATCAAGATCGTCGAGATGACTGCCTCCGATCCTCCAACGCTGCCCGAACTGGTACGCACCGCGCCACCGATGACGACCTGGCCGACATCCTTCACGCGCACCGGAACGCCGGCGCGTGTGGCAATGACCGCCTCCTCTATGTCGGAGACTGAACGCAACCGCGCGTCGGCCCGGACGAGGAAGGATTCGCCGGCACGGCGGACGTAGTTAGAGCCTGCCGACAGGTTCGACCTCTCGAGCGCATCAGCCAGTTCCGTGACCGGGATACCGTAGGAGGCCAACGCCGTGAGATTGGGCTCGACGACATATTGCTTCACATAGCCCCCGTTGGAATCGACTCCGGCGACGCCCTGAACGGTCCGCATCTGCGGGCGGATAATCCAATCCTGGACCGTGCGCAGATAAGCCGCCTTGGCGACCGCCGTGGTCAGTTTCTCGCCCTCGGGCGTCAGATAGGAACCATCGGACTGCCATCCAGGCTGGCCATCGACGACCTTCACACCCTTGCCGTCGGGATGTTCGAATGCGACGCTGAACATGAAGATCTCGCCAAGCCCCGTGGTCATCGGCGCAAGCTGGGGCTGCACACCGGCGGGCAGACTGTCCTTGGCTTGGGCGAGCCGTTCGGTCACCTGCTGACGCGCGAAATAGATGTTGGTGCTATCCTTGAAGACGGCCGTGACCTGGCTGAATCCGTTGCGCGTGAGCGAGCGGGTCATCTGCAGACCGGGAATGCCGGCAAGCGCGGTCTCGACCGGGAAGGTGACCTGCTTTTCCATATCGACCGGGCCAAGGGTGGGTACGAAGCTGTTGATCTGCACCTGGCGGTTGGTGACGTCGGGGACCGCGTCGATTGGTAGCAATGTGATCTGCCAGGCGCCGAACATGACGACGAGGAAGGTGATGAACGCGACAGCCCATCGCGCTCTGACCGAGAGCCCTAATATCCGCGCGATCATTCCGCCGACTCCTTGCCGAGCTCGGCTTTGAGCAGGAAGGCGTTGGTGGTGGCGACCATCGTGTTTGCAGGGAGGCCGGAGACGATCTCGACCATGCCGCCGCTGCGCGTGCCAACGCGGACTGCCTGCGCTCTAAATCCCTGGCGGGTTCGCACGAACACCACGGTGCGATCCCCGATCGTCTGGACCGCATCCTGCGGTACGCTAACCCCCAATGCCGCATCGCCGCCGCTGGCGAAGATACGCGCTTGGACGAGCTGGCCCGGAACGATCAGACCCGCATCACCGCTCGGCGTCACGACCACCGTTGCTTGCCGCGTCTGCGGGTTGATCACGCCTGTTGCTGAGCGAACCCGGCCTTCGACCTTCTGCCCGTCCTTTGTCGTAAGCTCGACCCTGTCCCCCGCCTTCACGCCTGACGCATCCGCTGCCGGCACGCTCGCCTCGATCTGAAGGCTACGCGGATCGGTGACCCGGAATAACTCGGTTTCGGCCTGGACGAACGCGCCGAGATTGACGGGGGCGGACGTTATGCGGCCAGAGATCGAGCTGACCACCGCAACCGACCTGCCATCGCCCGATACCTTTGCCGCACTGGCTGCGGCGCTTGCCTGGCGCGCTTCTGCTTGGGCTACCGCGAGATTAGCCTCGGCTGTCTCATAGTCGGCGCGCGGAGACACGCCCTGCGCGAGCAAAGTGCGTTCTCGCGCCAACTGTCGGCTTGCAAGCGTAACCCGCGCGGCAGCGGCACTGCGATCGGCTGCAATAGCTGACGCATCGCGGCTCTCGACCAAGGCGATCGTTTCGCCTGCCCTGACCGGATCACCGATCCGCCTGAAGATGCGGGTGACGGTGCCGGCTGCCCGGGCGGTGAGCACCGCTTCGGCGTCGGGCGTTGCTTCGACGGTGGCGCTGGCGAGGATGATGCTGGCGACGCAACCGGCGGCCGCTGGCGCGACGCGAATCCCCGAAATCTTGATACCGTCCTGCGTGATCGCGAGGGTGTCGGGTGAAGTGGTGGAGGCCGTTGCTACCGTCTCCTCTACCGGTGCGGAGGGTCCGGTCAGACGGGCGACGCCGAAACCGGCAAGGGCGGCGAGGGCGAGACCGATCGCGGCCCCGGCATACAGCGTGTTGCGTTCGGGGTTCATTGGATTTCATCTCCGGAAAGGGTGCGGCCCTGAAGGCGAGCGAGTTGCGCGCGCGCCTCGAAACGGGCGACTCGGGCGTCGAGGACGATGCTTCGCGCCTCTCCGAGGCCGCGACGGGCATTCAGCAATTCGACGAGCGGGGACTTGCCGGCTTCATAGGCAATGCGTGCGAGGCGGTAGGTTTCTTCCGCAGTGCCTTGCGCCGCTTCTGCAGCGGCAACCCGCGACTGTGCGGCAACCGTCTGCGCTTGTGCCGCCCGGGCGTCGGCAATTGCATCGTTGCGCGCCATGGCTAACCTGGCGGCGGCGGCCTGTGCCTCCGCTTGCGAGGCGGCGATATTACCGCGGTTGCGATCAAAAATGCTAAGCGGGATCGAGACCCCTGCGGTCAATGCGGTTGCATTCTCGTAATCGAGACGCCGTACCCCGACGATCGCTGTGACATCGGGGATTGCCCGCTTCTGTTCAGCAGCCAAACGTCGCTCGGCGGCCTCTCGCTCCGCCTGAGCCGCGAGATAGGACGAACTCGTCATCGGATCGACCGGACCATAAGCGGGTGCCAAAACGGGCGTGGTCAGCAGGGACTCTGACAATCCAGTAAAGGTCTCCTCGACGCCGGGGAGCGCAGAGAGCTGTGCATAGGCCGCAATGCGATCCGCTTTTGCCCCCTCGAGATCGGCGCTGACTGCATTTAGCGCGGTTTCAGCCTGCAGAGCGCGGAGCCGCGCTTCCTTGCCTGCATCGACCAGGGCGCGAGCGGCCCGCACAATGTTCTGCGCCTGCTCGACCTCGCCTTCGGCCAGAAGCATCCTCTGGTCCGCTACTTCCGCCGCTGCATAAGCGCATGCAAGATCATAAGCATAGCGGATCTTTGCATCCCGATCGCGGGCGCGCGACGCGACGACCCCTGCTTCTCCGGCTGCCATCCTCGCCGAACGCTTGCCGCCGATTTCCAGCGGTTGGCTATATTGCATTGTTGTCTCGGCGCGATCGACCCCGCGAGAAGGCGAGGATCCCGCGACATTCTCGGTGAGAATGCTGACGCTCGGATTGGGCCGCGCGCGGGCTTGGCGCGCAAGGCCTTCAGACCGACGAATATCGGCTTCGCTTTCGACCCGTCGGGGTGCGTCGGCGGTCTGCCGCAGAAGTGTAGCGAACGGCGGCGCCACTTGCGCCTGTGTGGGTCCGCACAGCGCCGCGATACACGTCGCCACCATCATGCCGGACACCACGCGACGCGGCAGCCGGCCCATAAAGGCTCTCATAATCTCATCCCCGGAAAAGGCTGCAATGACGGCACGCGCTATGCGCGTCGGGTCAGCCTCGCGGAGGTCGCAGGATAGCCAAGGGAGCTATAGGGCGGGCCGCTTTGGCTGCCGCAATTGTCCAGATTTCGGAGACTGGCTTCATGAATGCCGCGACCACAAGTGGTGAAGGCACAACGATGGTCTGCAGCACTGCGTGAGCCGCAAGATGGATCAAATCGGCCGTGTCCGGCCGCTCGACCGGAGTGTAATCCGGATGATCTCGATCTGTGGTGGCTACCTGGTCAGGACCCTGGACGTGCCCTTCGACGTCATGCCATGTGGTCAGCGAAACCATCCCAAAAAGTGCCAGAATGGCCGTTAGCACGATAAGTTTTTGGCTACCGAAGGCCCGCACGGAAGTGTGCAATCTGATCGATGGAGCCAACACTCAATCAAATTTATCGGAAACACGGTCGACCCACAAGCGCGCCGCTCGGTAGCGATCATGGTGGTCCAGCGGCCGCTATTGCCGGAGCCCAAGCTGATCGAAGTCTTCTCTGACGAAAGCATATGCTTGTGCCTCGTAATGATCACCGCGCGGATGAGATCGATTTCGACCGGGCCGCGTGATGTACTCATGTGGCTAGTCAATATTAACCATTCTTTAATTCAACAACAATCCAAATACTTCCCGGAGTTCTTGACATAAGCCCGATGGTAGCTTCCTGATATCTGAGAGATATCTGCTATAGAGTGAAGTTACCAAGCTCGAGCATATCAGAATAGTTCAGAATTGATTGATTCATTCCAATTTATGTGTTGAAAACGAGATCGTTTTAAGTTAGAGTTCTTGATCTTTGATCTCCACAACTGGTAAAAACTTATGGCATAGAAGCAGGCAGGGTTAGAA
Source organism: Novosphingobium sp. (assembly GCF_019748365.1). Classification (GTDB taxonomy): domain Bacteria; phylum Pseudomonadota; class Alphaproteobacteria; order Sphingomonadales; family Sphingomonadaceae; genus Novosphingobium. The sequence continues at coordinate 883 of NZ_JAIEPN010000086.1, read as the reverse complement.
ATGCGCTGAGAGCGTTTGTTGTCAAGCAGGGCGAGAAAGTGACGTGGCGGGCAAAGTTCTACCGTAGCTGCAAAGCATACTTGCTCTCGCTTTTCATGCTGGGTAAGCTATCTCTGCGGTTCCCAAGCCATGCCGAAAGGTGTGGTTATGAAATTCTACCTCAGCGCAGCGCTTATCGCGCTTAGCTCCCAAGCGGCAGGCCAAGAGGCCAAGCTTGAAGATTTCTCGAGCAGCACAGCTTCCGAATTCTCGCTCCTGGTGCCCGGAATGGCTGTCAAAAGCCCGACCGCGCAGCCGGAGGTGAAGCAGCTCGTTCCCGAGAGTGAAACGACTGCCTTTACGGGGGAGGCGATCACGCCTGTCAGCCCCGCGACGCCGTTGTTCTACATCCCGTCCTGGATGAGACGCGGAAGCTCTGCCGTCATTCCCACGCGGGTGAACGCATCCGACTTCGGGCCAGATCCCGATTGCCTCTCTGGAGGCTATTTCCCGCGCTATGACCTGTCCGATTTGGCCCAATTGCGCCGCCATCTCTATTTCCGCCACGTCGCTGCAGCAGCTTGCGAAGCCGGCGTTCCTGTGCGGCTGTTTGACGCGCTCGTTGCTCATGAAAGCCGCTACCAGCCCTTTGCGCGCAGTCCTGCCGGTGCGATGGGCATGGCACAACTGATGCCGGGGACCGCAAGCTATCTTGGCGTTTCAGATCCTTGGGACCCTGTCGAAAACCTCCGCGGGGGAGCGCGTTACCTGCGTGAGCAGCTCGATCGCTATGGCTCGTGGCATCTTGCTTTGGCTGCGTACAATGCGGGTGAGAACACCGGGAATAAAAGGGGCCACGGATCGGCCGGTAGCACCGGATTAAAAATGGGCCAGTCCTGCTAGA
>NZ_JAIEPN010000050.1 GCF_019748365.1 Novosphingobium sp. | reverse complement strand
TCATCCGGCTGGATGAAGCCATAGCCCTTGTCTTCGTTGAAGAATTTTACGGTTCCGATAGTCATGGTCGCTTCCTTTCAAGAAACGGGAGTGACCGCCGGCGCGAGTGCCGACGGGGTCGTGCGTCTGGTCGTCACTTGAAAGGAAATCGCGGGGGTCTCAGATGCGGGAACCAGGTTCCTGCAGCTCAAATCAGAACGTCGATGCCCGTCTCACTTCAACGAGAGCAGCATTGGTAGACCGGCAAAGACCGGTGAAAAGCCATGCATCATGGGATGGAAGAGGCGCTGACGAAGCAGCAGCCAGATCTGTCGCAATCGACGAGAGGCAATTTCGTAATAATGGCTTGTAAAAAAATTGCAAGGTGGATCGGCGCTGGTGGCGACGGGTTCAATCCTTCGGCGGGGCCAGCAGGAAATTCATCCAGCTGCTGGCAACCAGCTTGCTGCGGTCGCCCTGCCAGGCCTCGACTCGCACGTTCGCCACGCGGCGCCCGGCGCGGATCACTTCGCCGCGCGCGAACGTGCGTTCCTGCAGGCCGCCGCGCAAATACTCGATGCTGATGTTGACCGGCTTGATGCGGGCATCGCTGCCCTGCCGGTCGAGCTCGGCGCGCAGCGCGGCATGTGCTGCCATCTCCAGCAGACCGCCGATCGCGCCGCCATGCAGGAAGCCGGGGCGGCCCTGCACCTTGTCGGCGAAATCCATCGCGATCACCGGCACGCCGCCGTCCTCGATATGGTCGACATCCATGCCCATGGTGCGGGCATAGGGGGGAAGCTTGAACGCGCTCATGGCTTCGACCACCCCTCGCTGCTCACCAGCATGAAGATGCCGGCGGTGTGGGCGACCGGATCGGCGATATCGCCATCATGGGCGATCCCGCGCACGAAGGCCATCGAGCGGCGCACCTGATAGCATTCGGCGCGGGCGATCACCGTCTTGCCCGGCGTGGCGGCGCGCACATAGTCGATGCGCAGATCAAGCGTGACCTGTGGATTGAACGTGCCCTGCCGCGTCCAGACCGACATCGAGGTCGCGTTGTCGAGCAGGCTGATGATCGGGCCCGAGGCAAGCACGCCGGTCTCCTCGACGCCAACGAGATCCTCGCGCCAGGGGAGGGCGAGCTCGATCCAGTCGTCGCCGTGGTCATGGTATTCCATGCCGAGGAAACCGGTGTGGCCGTGGCGCGTGAACCAGCGGGCGCCGCGCGCGGGATCGAACACGAAGCCTTCGGGCATGATGGTCTTCATGAGGCCGGCGGCCTTCTCATCCTTGTTCATGGCGAGCGGTGTGCCGGTGCGGCGCAGACCTGACAACCATCATTTGCGCGGCAGGCTCAGAACGCCGCGCCCACCATGGCATCGAGCGCGCCTTGCAGGATCAGCGCGGCGGCGTGCGAATCGATGCGCTCGGCGCGGCGGGCGCGGCTGAAATCCTGCTCGATCATCGCGCGCTCGGCCGCCTGCGTGGTCCAGCGCTCGTCCCACAGCAGGATCGGCAGGCCAAGGTCGGCAAGGTTGCGCGCCATGGCGCGGGCGGCCTGGCTGCGCGGGCTTTCGCTGCCGTCCATGTGGAGCGGCAGGCCGATCACGAGGCCCTTCACGCCGCGCGCGGCCACCAGCGCGGCAAGTTCGGCCTTGTCCTGTGCAAACTTGCGGCGGCGGATCGTCTGGCCAGCGGTGGCAAAGCGCCAGCCCGCATCGCACAGCGCGACGCCGATGGTCTTGGTGCCCGGATCAAGGCCCATGAGCGCGCCGCCGTCAGGCAGGGCGCCGCGCAGCTCAGCCGCGCTTGTGGTGATCATTTCGCGCTCTTGTGCTGCGCCAGCCAAGCTGCGGAGCGGCGGGCCACGTCTGCGCGGACATTGCTCCAGAACAGCGGCACGTCATAGACATGGTAGTTGTTGCCGGGGAGCACATAGGGGCCAAGATCGGGCGGCTCGCCGATCATCAGCAGGCCTGACTTCGCATCGCAGCGCGCAGGAATGCCGAGCTTGGTCAGCTTGCCGGTCTTGAGATCCGTCGAAGGGACCATGGTGCCGAGATTGGCGGTGCCCGGGGCGTCCGGCGCGGCGCCGCCATTGAGCGGGTTGGTGCAGAGCACGGGCTCGGTGCCCTTGGGCTTGCCATCAAGCGCAGGCTCGGCGCGGTAAGTATCGAGCATGAGCTGGGCGTCGGGCGGGTCGGCAAAGCTCATCCAGCTGAGCGCGCAGCCGGTCTGGTCGGGCGCGGAGCAGGCGGGCAGGCCGATCTGCGGCAGATCGTGCGCGGGCGAGACCGGCCAGCCGATCATGTAGGCGGCGACGATCCGGCTTGCGACCGGGCTGCCTTTCACATCGTCCTGCAGCAGGTGCATCAGATGCAGCGAGCCCTGGCTATGGCCTGCCAGCACGATCGGCGCATCGGCAGGAACGGCGGCGACGAACGCACGGAAAGCGGCACGCACGTCGCCATAGGCAACCGCGCGGGCCTTCAGCGTCTCGGGCCGGTTGACAAGGAAACTGCCAAAAGCGGCTTGGCGGTAATAGGGCACGAAGACCGCCGCTTCGCCATTGAAGGCGCTCGCCATGCCTCGCACGAACAGGGCCGTGCGATTGCGGGTGTCCTTGTCATCGATCGGGCCGTTCCAGTGTGCGCGTGCGAGGTAGCTGGTCGGATGGATGAAGAAGACCCAGGCCTTGCCTTGTGGCCCGGCTGCCAATCCTTCGGGCCGGTACTGTGCGGGATCGTCGGTCGTGCCGGGGCGCGAGACCCACATGGCGGGATCTTCGTATACCCCTGCGCGCAAGGGCGCCTGCGCTTCGAAGGCGCCGCGCGGCACGAAGGCAAAGCGGGTGAGCTCGACCGACCAGATGCGCAAGGCCAGCAGCGCGGCGAGGACCATGACGATGAGCAGCGCCACGAAATAAAGGAATTTGCGCGCCATGGGCGGCTATTCCGCCTGCTCGTCGCGGCGGATGTTGTGCTCGGCCTGCCGCTCGAGCGCGATCTTGAGCATGACCACCAGCGGATCGGCGAGCGCGAGGCCGAGGATGCCGAACAGCACGCCGAAGATCAGCTGCGCGCCGAGCACGAGCGCCGGGGCAAGATCGGCGGTGCGCTTGGCGACCATGGGCACGATGATATTGCCGTCCACCGTCTGCACCACGACATAGACGATGATGCAGTAGATCCCCATCTGGGTGCCGCCCGAAAAGCCGACGAGGATCATCAGCAGACCGGAAATCGGCGCGCCGATATTGGGGAGGAACACGAGCAGGCCGGTGAGAAGGCCCAGCAGCGCGGCCATCGGCACGCCATAGACCGCCAGCGCGATCCACGTGGCGACGCCTTCGATCACCATGCCGAGCATGCGCCCCGCGAGCAGCATGCGCAAGGTGCGGCCCATGCGGTGCGTGGTCTCGTGGAAGTATTCGCGGCTTCCGGCAGGCAGCATCCACGCAAGGCCACGCTGGTACAGATCGGGCTCGAGCACAAAATAGATGCCGAGGATGACGATGATCAGCAGCGTGGTGACGCCGCCGAACAGGCCGCCCAGCGCCTGCGTGACTTGCCCGACGCCGCCGAGCAGCTCCTTCAGCAAGCCGTTGACATCGCTGCGACCCATGGTGAGACCATGCGCGGAGGCCCAATCGAGCGCACGCTGGGCCTGTGCAGTCACCAGAGGCGGCATCTCGGCGGCCTGGGTCATGATCTGGCTGCCGGCAAATTCGACCACCCAGGCAAGGAAGGCCACGGTCAGCAGCAGGACCACCGCCACACGCCAGGAGCGTCCGATGGGCAGCACCCGGCCGAGCAGGCGCTGGCCGCCGTCGATCAGCATGGCGAAGACGAATCCGCCGAAGATCACCAGCAGCGGATGCGCGAGATAGACCGCCAGCGCGGCAAGCCCTGCCATGCTGATCCATACTGCCGCGCGCTTGATTTCCTGCCGGACGAGATCGTCGCGGATATCGGTGGGGCCGGCGGTGTGGTGGGGCGGGGCGATATCGGCAACGGGGATCGGTGCGTCGCTCATGGCTTGGTCTGGGCCCTCTCCGGCAGGATCATCGGCCTCAGTCTGAGCGAAGCGCGGCTCCCCCGCAAGGCGCCGTACCATGTCAAAGGATTCCACGTCTCGGTGCCATTGAGCGAATAAGTGATGAATTCCGCGCGCCCGCCGATATCGGCGAGCGGAACCGGCCCGCCGAGACCCTTTTCGATGACCGGCGCACGGCTGTCGGCAGAATGGTCGCGGTTGTCGCCCATCAGGAAGGCATATCCTTCGGGAACCTTGGTCTCGGGATAATTGTCGAGCGGCTGCTGGCGGTGATCGATGATCCGGTAGGTCGCACCATTCGGCAATGTCTCGCGGAAGATCGGCAGTTCGCAGACCTGCTTGCCATCCGCCCTGCGGTAGCGCAGGCCGGGGAAATCATCGGGATCGCAGGGCTGGTTGGGATCGACCGGCAATTCCAGCGGCGGCTCGGCGACTTGCGGCACGGGCTTGCCATTGAGGATGATCTGCCCGCCCACGACAGCGATCCGGTCCCCCGGCAGCGCGACGACGCGCTTGATGTAGTCCTCGTCGCGGTCTGGCGGGACGACGATGACGATATCGCCATAGGCCGGAGTCGCGGGCAGGATCCGCGTCTTCGAACGCGGCAGGAAATGCATCGAGGCCGAGACCCACGACCAGCCATAGGGATACTTCGAGACGACGAGCTGATCGCCGACAAGCAGGTTTGGCATCATCGAGATCGAGGGGATGTAGAAGGGCTTGGCGACGAAGCTGTGGAAGCCGATCACGGCGAGCAGCATGAGCAGCAGTCCGCGCATCTCGGCGAGCCAGTTGGTGCCTTCGGGCTCGGCAGCCTGGCTTTCGGTCGTCGCGTGCTCGCCCGGTTCGATTTCCGGGTTGGATGCGGTCTCGGGAACGTCGGTCAAACAGCACCTGCAGGCAGGAGATTGGCAGCTAGGGGGCGCGCCTCGATCACGACGAAGGCTTGCGCCCAGGGATGATCGTCGGTGAGGGTGAGGTGAACCACCGCCTCGTGCCCCGGCGGGGTGATTGCGGCGAGTCGCGCGGCAGCGCCGCCGGTCAGCGCCAGCGTCGGCGCGCCGGAGGGCGCGTTGACCACGCCGATGTCCTTCATGAACACGCCCGCCTTGAACCCGGTGCCGACGGCCTTGGAAAAGGCTTCCTTGGCGGCAAAGCGCTTCGCCAGCGTGCCCGCCTTGGTATAGGGGCGGCGCGCGGCCTTGGCCTGTTCCAGCGGGGTGAACACGCGTTGCACAAAGCGCTCGCCGAACCGGTCGAGCGAGGCCTGGATGCGCTCGATATTGCAGAGATCGGAGCCCATGCCGATGATCACTGCCTTCTCCTCACCGCGCCGCGTCCATCAGTTCGCGCATCTTCAGCACCGCGCTGGCAAGGCCGGTGAAGATCGCCTCGCCGATCAGGTAGTGGCCGATATTGAGCTCGGCGAGTTGCGGGATCGCGGCGATGGCGCTGACATTGTCGTAGGTCAGGCCGTGCCCGGCATGCGGCTCGATGCCGTTCTTGGCGGCGAGCGCGGCCATGTCGGCAATGCGGCGCAGTTCCACCGCGCGCGCCTCGCCCTCGGCATGGGCGTATTCGCCGGTGTGCAGCTCGACGACCGGCGCGCCGAGCTTCATCGCGGCTTCGATCTGGCGCGGCTCGGGCGCGATGAACAGGCTCACGCGGATGCCGGCGTCCGCAAGCCGCGTGACGATGGGCGCAAGGCGGTTGTGCTGCCCCGCGGCATCAAGCCCGCCTTCGGTCGTGCGCTCCTCGCGCCGTTCGGGCACGATGCAGGCGGCGTGGGGTTTGTGGCGGAGAGCAAAGGCGACCATTTCCTCGGTCGCGGCCATCTCGAAGTTGAGCGGCAGGCTGGTTGCGGCCTGAATGCGGGCGATATCCTCGTCGCGGATATGGCGGCGATCTTCGCGCAGGTGCGCCGTAATGCCGTCCCCGCCGACCTGGGCGACGATCTCGGCCGCGCGCACCGGATCGGGGTGTTCGCCGCCGCGCGCGTTGCGGATCGTGGCGACGTGATCGATATTGACGCCCAGACGTAGGCGCGCAGGCGCATGACGGCTCATCAGGCAGCGCGGCTCCCGGGCTTGATTGCCGGCGTCGCGGCGAGTTCGGGCGGCAACTCGTCGGGCGCGTAAGTCGGGAAGCTCAGGCTCACGAGCGGGTAGAACGGGACGCCAAGGTCCGCCGTGCCGCCGGAGCGATCGACCAGCGCGGCACCTGCCACGACGACTCCGCCCGCCGCCTCGATCGCGGCGATCGCTTCGCGGCTCGAAAGGCCGGTGGTGACGACATCCTCGACCATCAGCACCTTTTCGCCCGCCTTGAGCGAAAAGCCGCGGCGCAGTTCGAACGTGCCGGTCGGGCGCTCGACAAACATCGCCTCGACACCCAGCGCGCGGCCCATTTCATGGCCGATGATCACGCCGCCCATCGCGGGCGAAATGACCTTGCCGATCTGCTGGCGCAGCTCGCGCGGCAGAGTCGCGGCAAGCGCGGCGGCGAGGCGCGAGGCGCGCATCGGGTCCATCAGCACCCGCGCGCATTGCAGATAATGTGCGCTGTGGCGGCCCGAGGAGAGCAGGAAGTGGCCTTCGAGCAGGGCCTCGCTGGCGCGGAATTCGGAAAGGATCTCGTCTTCGAGCATGGTTGTCTCATCTTGGGCGAGCAGATCGGCCCGCTGCGGTGCGTCAGGGGTGGGTCCATAGCGAAGGCAGGGGCAGCGCGCTACGCCGGACTGCAGCGAGACTCGCCCGATTCCCCTTATTCGCATTGCGCCTTAGAGCTTTAGGGCAAGCCCGATTGCCCCAAAAATATACGTTCAGGCGCTTGAGGCTTGCGGCGAGCGCGCGTATAGGCGCCCTTGAATTAAGGGATTTGGGGTGTGGAGCGTCGGGGCAAACGCCCGGCGCAGAAGCAAAAAATCGAGAGTTGCACACGATGAGTCTTTCCCATGTTGCCCGCGCCGTGACGGGTGCGATCCGGACAGTCAGCCTTGCGGCCGCGCTCGCTTTCGCGCCCCAGGCCATGGCGGCAGTCGCAGCTCCGGCTCCGGCAGCCCCCGTGGCGGCGGCGCCTGTCGCTGCCGAACCGGCTCCCGCCGTCAGCTCTGCGCCGGCTGCTGCCGCTGCCGCCGCGCCTGTCGACAAGGGTTCCTACACCCCGATGAAGCCGACCGAGGGCAAGGGCCAGCCCGTCGCCAAGGGCGTGACCTTCCAGGATCAGTATTCGCCGATCGGCGAGGAAGCCCTCGCGATGCACGATTACCTGCTGATGCCGGTGATCACCGTGATCTCGCTCTTCGTGCTCTTCCTCCTGCTCTTCGTGATGGTGCGCTTCCGCCGCGGTGCGAACCCGGTCGCCTCCAAGACCAGCCACAACACCACCATCGAGATCATCTGGACGGTTGTTCCGGTGCTGATCCTCGTGGTGATCGCGGTTCCCTCGATCCGCCTCCTCGCGCACCAGTATGCGCCCGCGCCCAAGGGTGCGCTGACGGTCAAGGCCACCGGGTACCAGTGGTACTGGGGCTATACCTATCCCGACAATGGTGGCTTCGAGGTGATCTCGAACATTCTTCCCGACGCCGAGGCGCTCAAGCGCGGCGAGCAGCCGCAGCTTGCGGTTGACAACCGCATGGTCGTTCCCGCCGGTGAGCCGATCCGCCTGCAGACCACCGGTTCGGACGTGATCCACGCCTTCGCGGTGCCCTCGCTGTGGTTCAAGCTCGATGCGGTGCCGGGCAAGATCAACGAGAAGGTGCTCTTCATCAAGGAGCCGGGCGTCTACTACGGCCAGTGCTCCGAGCTGTGCGGTGCCCGCCACGGCTACATGCCGATCGTGGTCGAGGCTCTGCCCCGCGCCAAGTTCGAAGAGTGGGTGAAGACGCAAGGCGGCACCGTGGGCGCTCCGGCGACCGCGACGGCTGCGGCCGCTCCCGCCAAGACCACGCCCGCGGCGTAAAAGATTTCGAAGGACAAGGTTAGGACCATGGCCAGCATTCCCGCCCACGAGGGCTTCGACGCCCACCACGATCATGCGCACGAGCATGACCACAAGCCCGCGTTCTTCCAGCGCTGGTTCATGTCCACGAACCACAAGGACATCGGCACGCTCTACCTGATCTTCGCGATCATCGCGGGCATCATCGGTGGCGGCGTCTCGGGCATCATGCGTGCCGAACTCGCGCACCCGGGCATCCAGTACCTTGGCTGGTGGACGCATTTCCTCGGCGGCAACGACCAGGACTTCAACGCCACGCTCCACCTGTGGAACGTGCTGATCACCGCCCACGGCCTGATCATGGTGTTCTTCATGGTCATGCCGGCGCTGATCGGCGGCTTCGGCAACTGGTTCGTGCCGCTGATGATCGGCGCGCCGGACATGGCCTTCCCGCGCATGAACAACATCTCGTTCTGGCTGACCGTCTCGGGCTTCTGCTCGCTGATGATCTCGGCCTTCATGCCCGGTGGCACCGGCATGGGTGCCGGCACCGGCTGGACGGTCTATGCGCCGCTTTCGACCTCCGGGTCGGTCGGCCCGGCGGTCGACTTCGCGATCTTCTCGCTGCACCTCGCGGGCGCAGGCTCGATCCTTGGTGCGATCAACTTCATCACCACCATCTTCAACATGCGCGCGCCGGGCATGACGCTCCACAAGATGCCGCTGTTCGTGTGGTCGATGCTCGTCACCGCCTTCCTGCTGCTGCTGTCGCTGCCGGTTCTCGCCGCCGCGATCACCATGCTGCTGACCGACCGCAACTTCGGCACGACCTTCTTCAACCCGGCCGGTGGCGGTGATCCGGTGCTCTATCAGCACCTGTTCTGGTTCTTCGGCCACCCCGAAGTCTACATCATGATTCTGCCGGGCTTCGGCATCATCAGCCAGATCATCTCGACCTTCTCGAAGAAGCCGGTGTTCGGCTACCTCGGCATGGCCTACGCGATGGTCGCCATCGGTGCGGTTGGCTTCATCGTGTGGGCGCACCACATGTACACCACCGGTCTCGACGTGAACACGAAGATGTACTTCACCGCCGCCACGATGGTCATCGCAGTGCCCACCGGCATCAAGATCTTCTCGTGGATCGCGACGATGTGGGGCGGCAGCCTCGAGTTCAAGTCGCCGCTCGTCTGGGCAATCGGCTTCATCTTCCTCTTCACCGTCGGCGGCGTGACCGGCGTGGTGCTCGCCAACGGCGGCATCGACGACAACCTCCAGGACACCTACTACGTCGTGGCGCACTTCCACTACGTGCTGTCGCTGGGCGCAGTGACCTCGCTCTTCGCCGGGTTCTACTACTGGTTCCCGAAGATGAGCGGCCGCATGCACAGCGAACTGCTGAGCCATCTGCACTTCTGGGTGTTCTTCATCGGCGTGAACCTGATCTTCTTCCCGATGCACTTCCTCGGTGTTCAGGGCATGCCGCGCCGCTACCCGGATTACGCTCCGGCGTTCGAGTACTGGAACACGATCGCCAGCTACGGCTACACCGTGATGGCGGCCTCGATGGTGATCTTCTTCATCAACATCGCCTACTCGCTCGTCGCCGGCAAGAAGGCCGCCGGCAACTACTGGGGTGAAGGCGCGACCACGCTCGAGTGGACGCTCTCCAGCCCGCCGCCGTTCCACCAGTTCGAGACGCTCCCGGTGATCGAGGACGCGCACGCGCACTGATCGGGCTTCGGCTTGAAGCAGACAGAGGGGCTCCGGAGCGATCCGGGGCCCTTTGCTTTGTGGCTGGCCCCGCCATTCCTCAAAGACACATCACATAGCCCCAATTCCCGCGCCGTTTCGCTTTCCCTATGCGTAAAGCAGGCTTATAGGCCGCCCATCATGACCACCGCGAACCCCACTGCCATGATCATGCCCGCCGATTGGCGCGATTTCTTCGCGCTGACCAAGCCGGGCGTGATGCGGCTTGTCATCTTCACCGCCGTGTGCGGCATGCTGGCGGCGCCCGGCACCATCCATCCCGTGCTCGCCTTCACCGCGATCCTGTGCATCGCGGTTGGCGCAGGCGGCGCGGCGGCGCTCAACCAGTGGTGGGAAGCCGATCTCGATGCGGTGATGAAGCGCACCGCGGGCCGTCCCATCCCCGGTGGCCGCATGGACCGCACTTCGGCGCGCGATTTCGGCTTCGCGCTGTCGGGCCTGTCGGTGATGACGATGGGGCTCGCTATCGGCTGGCTCGCGGCCGGCATCCTCGCCTTCTCGATCTTCTACTACGCCTATCTCTACACCGTGTGGCTCAAGCCGCGCACACCGCAGAACATCGTCATCGGCGGCGGTGCGGGCGCGTTTCCTCCGCTGATCGGGTGGATCGCGGTGACCGGCGATATCACGCTGATGCCGGTTCTCCTGTTCCTCATCATCTTCATGTGGACGCCGCCGCACTTCTGGGCACTCGCCCTGTTTGTGCAGATCGATTATTCGAAGGCAGGCATCCCGATGATGCCGGTCGTGGCCGGCGAACGCTCCACCCGGTGGCAAATTCTGGCTTATGCCGCGGTGCTGCTGCCGCTTTCGATGACGCCCTGGTTCATCGGCGGCACGGGCATGGTCTACGGCCTGTCCGCGCTCCTGCTCAGCGGGATGTTCCTGTGGCTGTCGATCAAGGTGGGGCTGCGCACCAGCACACCGGGCGATGGCATGAAGCCGGAGAAACGCTTGTTCGCCTACTCGATCTTCTACCTCTTCATCCTGTTCGCGATGCTGGTCGCCGACCGCTACGCGACGATCCTTGGCCTGCAAGCATGAACCAGCCGATTGACAGCCGCCCGCTGACCGCCGCCGAGACCGACGCGCTGCGCGCGCGCCAGCGGGAACGCAACAAGGTGATGGGGCTGATTCTGGGTTTCCTCGTGATCCTGTTCTTCGCGATCTCGATCGTGAAGATCACCGCCAAGCCCGAACACAAGGGCACCGAGGGCGCGGAGCAGGTGGAGCACTCCTGATGGCCCTCGTGCTCGATGCCGGCAACCGGCGCAACCGCAAGGTTGCCGCGATGGCTACGTTCGGCGCGCTGGCGATGCTCGGCCTGGGCTTCGCTTCGGTGCCGCTCTACCGCATGTTCTGCCAGGCGACCGGCTTCGGCGGCACGACCATGCGCGCGACCGAAGCGCAGGCGGCGGCCATCAAGCAATCCGCGCGCCCGATCACCATCCGCTTCGACGGCAACGTGACCAAGGGGCTGCCGTGGGAATTCCGGCCCGAGCAAGTGACGCAGGATGGCCACATCGGCGAGCGCAAGATGGCGTTCTTCATCGCGAAGAACACCTCGAACCGCCCGATTGTCGGCCGCGCGATCTTCAACGTCACCCCCGAGCAGACGGGGGCCTATTTCCACAAGATCCAGTGCTTCTGCTTCAACGAGCAGCGGCTCGAACCGGGCGAACAGGTGCGCATGCCGGTGATCTACTATGTCGATCCCGAGATCCTGAACGATCCGAATGCGAAGGACGTGACCGAGATCACGCTGTCCTATACCTTCATGGAAGCAGCGGATGGCGGAACGGGCAGCACCACGAGCGCTCCCAAAAACTAGGTGGAAAGCCTCTGGACCGCGCCGCAAGGCCTCGATAAAGGCGTTTGCAAACAAGCTGAATCGTGCCTTCACGGCGCATTCGACCAAGTCCCAAGCTGACGGGGGTTAGAAGACGAACATGGCCGGCACAAAGAACCACGACTACCACATCCTGCCGCCTGACATCTGGCCCTTCGTCGGTGCGATGTCGGCGCTGCTGATGACCAGCGGCGGTGTCTTTGCGATGCACGGCATGGCCGGCGGCAAGATTGCGCTCTGGCTCGGCGTGTTCGGCGTGGCGCTCACCATGTTCTCGTGGTGGGGCAAGGTGATCAAGGAAGCGCATGCGGGCGATCACACGCCAGTCGTGCAGCTCCACCAGCGCTACGGCATGATCCTGTTCATCGCTTCGGAAGTGATGTTCTTCGTCGGCTGGTTCTGGGCTTTCTTCGATTTCTCGCTGTTCCCCAGCGAAGCGGTTGAGGTGATCGGTGGCAAGTGGCCGCCCAAGGGCATCGAAGCGGTGATGAACCCGTTCGACCTGCCGCTGCTCAACACGCTGATCCTGCTCTGCTCGGGCACGACCCTCACCTGGGCGCACCACGAACTGATCCACGGCAACCGTGAAGGCCTCAAGCAGGGCCTCTGGGCCACGATCGCGCTCGGCCTGCTGTTCAGCTCGATCCAGGCTTACGAGTACATCCACGCGCCGTTCCCCTTCGGCGAGAACACCTATGGTTCGGCCTTCTACATGGCGACCGGCTTCCACGGCTTCCACGTGATCGTCGGCACCATCTTCCTCGCCGTCTGCCAGTGGCGCGCCTATGCGGGCCACTTCACCCCGCGCCAGCACTTCGGCTTCGAAGCGGCTGCATGGTACTGGCACTTCGTCGACGTGGTGTGGCTGTTCCTCTTCGTCGCCATCTACGTGTGGGGCGGCTGGGGCGCGCCGATCGAGTGATCGGTCCCCGGTGAAGGAAACCACCGACCGGAAAACGAAAGGGCAGGGCGGGCTTACCCGCGCTGCCCTTTTCGGTTTGTGCCCTCGCTGCGCCGCGCGGACGCTGTGGGACGCGCCGGCGGGCTTTGCCCCGGCATGCCGGAGCTGCGGGCTGGCCTTTGCCGACTATGAACCGCGCGGGCGGGGGCTTTATTTCGTGCTGCTGCCGCTCACCTTCCTGCTGATCGCAGGGGCTCTGAAGCTGGATGATTGGGTCCGTCCGCCCTTGTGGCTGATGCTGGCGCTGATCGTGGTGGTGGTGCCCGGCGTGATCATCGGCGCGGTGCGGCTGATGAAAGCGGCCTTGCTGGTCGCACGGCTGCGCGCGGCGGGAGTTGTGGTGTGAAGCGTATTCCGATCCTGCCGACACTTATCGTCCTGATCGCGGTCGGCGTGATGCTCCGCCTCGGCTTCTGGCAGCTTGAGCGGCTGGGCGAGAAAGCGGCGATGCTCGCGCGGTATGAAGCGGCTCAGGCATCGGGAGCGGATGTGCGCTGGCCGGATTCGCCAGCCGGTGTGGAGCGCGCGCTCTACCACCGCAGCCGGATCGATTGCCGCGCCGCCAAGGGCGTAACCACGCTTTCGGGCCGCAATGCCAAGGGGGAGGCGGGGCTGGCCCATGTCGCCACGTGCATCGATAGCGAGGGCGGCGAGCGGCAGATTGTCCTCGGCTGGTCGCGCGATCCCTCCTCGCCGGTTTGGACCGGCGGTGTGGTAACCGGCTGGATCGCGCCGGGTCCACGCCTTGTCGCCGATCCGCCGCTTGCCGGACTCGAGGCGAATGCCAAGCCCGATCCCAAGGACATTCCCAACAACCACCTCGCCTATGCGGTGCAGTGGTTCCTCTTCGCCGGGGTGGCGCTGGTGATCTATGCGATCGCGCTGCGGGGGCGGACGCGGGGGGGCTGAACGCACCCGTTCGTGGCGAGGCCCATACGGTACCCAAACCACCCGGGGCGGGGGGGCACATGGCGCGACAACAACCCGGGGGGGGGAAC
>NZ_JAIEPN010000192.1 GCF_019748365.1 Novosphingobium sp. | reverse complement strand
GTTCTGCCTTCGCCTGTTCGGCAGTGCCCCCCACTCGTGATGCGGCGTCTCTGGCAGGCAATCGAGCAGCGCCAGAAAATCGAGATCGGCTACATGTCGATGTCGAGTGGGCTGCGGCAGAACCAATGGATTGCGCCTGCGCATTTTGCCTCCGACGGGGAGCGCCTGCACGTTCGAGCCTGGAGCTTTCACCACCGCGAATGGCGCGACTATGTTCCTATCCGGGTTCTGCCTGAGAGCACATTTTCAGTGGCACCGATCGCTGAGGACCTTCCGCGCGATACTGACTGGGAAGAGCTGGTAGAAATCCGGCTTAGGCCGCTGAGTAGTCTGACTGCAGAGCAGCAGGCCGCAGTTAGGCTCGAGTATGGGTTCACGCAGGAAGTTCTGAGCTTCGACGTCCGCAGGGCCCTCGAATTCTATGTCGAGCGGCGCTGGGGCCTCAATCGAGCGGGAGCTCGCCTGGAGCGTTGTTAGCTTCGGGATTCGTTTGAAGTCTTCTGCGGCTAGAAAGGAGATGACCATGGTTGGGAACACGACAGTCGATCCGCTAGCATGGGCATCGGCGGTGACGAAGCCGGAGATTGACGCAGTAAGGAACCCGCGAACTGGCCATGTGCTCAATGTTCATCGTCTGATTCGGGTGTTCCGGTATGAGCGCGCGATCCTGTTGCGCCAGAAGCTCAAGGCACTCGTCAAACGCGGCGAAGGACGCTTGGTCTGCGCGACGTGCGGTGTTCCGGTCTATCTGGATGAGACGCCGACAGGTCTCGTGCTGCGAACGGCTGCCCAGGCTGTTGCGCGCGCGCAAGCATTGGCGAAGCAATACACCGCAGGAAAGCCGGATGCGTCGGTCGATGCTTTCCTCGCCTAGCGCCGTGAGGACAGCGACGAGTAAGGGATATTGTATAGGATGCCTCCGCCCTAATCGCCATGCTCAAGGGGGAGAAGGGTGCCGACAAAGTCGCAGCGGCAATCGCAGACGCCCGGATATGCACGATCAATTATGCCGAAGCGGTCATCCACTTCATCCATCTTAGCATGCCTGAACGCTAGGTCGACGCAATGGTCGATCCTCTGAATTGCGCTGGCGCAGCGCGACGGTCTGCCGACATGGACTAGTGACCAGAGCTGGAGAGCAGTTGCCGATGTCGTCAAAGCCAAAGTCGTCGCTATTCGAATGTCCAGCGGGAAGGGCAGGGCGGTTGCCACCTCACCGGTAATAAGCCGCCAGTATCCTGCTAGGCAGCTCCTGTGGGTTTCTCCCTGATAGCGGAAATTCTCAAACCGACCCCGAAACGGTCGTAGCGATAGCTCTTGCGCTTAAGTCGTTGGTCCTGCGATAAGCCTTTCGGGGGCGGCAATAAATCGCAATTTCCTGAAGCGGAGTTACATGGTTCGACGGATTGGCATCTGGTCGCTGGGCATCTTCGGAGCGCTGTCCCTTGCCATGTTGTCGGGCGTTTGGATGATTTTGCCGCCCGATGTTTCGGTGCCGCCGCGTTCCGACCGGATGATTGCTAAGGTTACGATCTGGAATCCCGGCGAGCCCTTGCAGCCCGATCAGACCATCACCGTCAAAGACGGGCGCATAGCCGAAATCAGACCAAGTCGGCCAGATGACGATCCGCCGATTTGCCCCGACTGCATCGTCATGCCCGGCCTGATCGACGCCCATGTTCATACGCCGCCACAGCTCGCAATTGGCAACCAGCGCCTGTTTTCGCTGCTCTACCTGAAATACGGGGTCACCAGTGTTCGCGACATGGGGCAGACCGACGACAATATTGCAGGTTTGCAAGCCGAACTTGCAGGAGGGCGGATCGCCGGCCCCAGAATGTATCGCTGCGGCCCGGTGCTGGATGGCGAGCGGCCGAGCTGGCCCAGCGCCTTGTCGGTGATCGACGCAGCGCAGGCGATCAGCGCCGTGAAGACCCTCAAGGCAAGCGGCGTCAATTGCATCAAAACCTACTCGGGGCTGCCCAAAGCTGCATTTGATGCAGCCGCTGCCGAAGCAAAGCGGCAAGGCCTGCCGCTGGTCGGTCACACGCCGAATGCGGTAAACCTTCGCGATGTGTCCGATTTCGAAGTCCAGCACTTCACCGGCATTCCCTATCTCCGCAAGCCGCCGCCTAAGGGCTTCGACTATCGCTCTCAGGATGTGTCCGGGATGACCAGAGCCGACATTGCCAAGGTGATCGCGCTGATGAAGGCCAACCGCATATCGATCCTGCCGACACAGGGGAACCAGAAAGCGCGGTTGACTGCATCAGACCGGCAGCGGTTCCCTCCGACCGAAGGCCTCCGGCATCTCCCGGCCTTCTGGGAGCAGGCCTGGCCGATGATCGTCGCGCACCCCGAAAGTGGCGAAGCTGTTGCCGCCGACCTTGATGGCATTGTGGCAGAGCTCGCTATTGTCGGCAAAGCCCGTTTGGCCGGTATCGATGTGCTGGCGGGGACGGATGTCGTCATGCCCTATGTCGTGCCGGGCGAGTCCCTGCATCTCCAACTGGCGATGTTGTCCGACGCCTTTGGCAGCAACGAAGCTGCACTCGCCGCTGCGACGGGGGTCAATGGCCGCCATGTTGATCGGGGCAAGGTTGGCCGGATCGCGGTCGGCAACTTTGCCGACCTGTTGATTTTGCCCAAGGACCCGCGTTCCGATTTAGCAGCGGTGCGGGATTGGCAGTTCCTGATGGTCGGCGGACGAATGTATCGGCGCGCACAGATCGACGCGGCGGTCGAGAGCTATGACCAGCATTTCCGCGGAGCCTACTACGAGACTGTGATGAACGGACTCGTCAGCATTCTAGCTTCCGGCTTTAGCCGCGACGAGGGTCATTAGTCCGATGGATTGAAACCGGTCTTTTCGATCGGCAGCCTGCGGCCGACAGACCCCTCCGGTCGCGGCAAGAGCCGCCATTCGCCAATCCACCCAGACCCAGTCATGAGTCGGGCCCCTGTTAGATCCGGAAAGCTGCCAGGCAGCTTTAACGGGCTGAGCGTCAAATTCCGTGATCAATGCGCCGCCGATTAGCACGCCCATCGACAGACAGCCCCAGTCGGCGTCTCCCAAAATCGATTATACCATTTTTGCATGCTATCTCACAAAATACGTATTTGCGGTTAGGCTTAGTTTTCGACAACCTGAGATTGGGCAATGTTCGGGTGCTGCCAAGGGGTGTTGCGACCACAATCAAAGGAAACGGGGCATGTTGGAATCTGGTCTCGAAGTGCGTGCGAGAGTGTCTGACGCGGTTTCACTTCTAGCTCTTTTGACGGCCGTGACGGCTCCAGCAGCGGCGCTGGCGCAGGATCAGTCCGACCCCGACGACGAGCAAGCAAAAAAGGCCGAGCAGACGATCATTGTCACCGGTACCCGACGGGAAGGGGTGACCTATCTTGAGTCCGCGCGTCCGGTCGACATCATTTCTGCTGATGTCCTCAACCGGCAGGGAGCATCAAACTTGAATGATGCCCTGCGTGTCGCAGTGCCGTCGCTCAACGTCCAGCAATTCGTGGCGCAGGATGGATCTGCCTTTGTCCGTCCATTCAGCCTGCGCGGTCTGCCGCCAGACCAGACGCTGGTCCTGCTCAACAACAAGCGCCGCCATCGTTCGGCACTGGTGCAGATCACCAATCAGCCGCTCGCGGCAGGTGCGCAAGGATCCGACCTTTCGAGCATTCCCACGATCGCGATCAAGAGCATCGAAGTTCTGCGTGACGGCGCGGCAGCGCAATATGGTTCGGATGCTATAGCGGGCGTGATCAACTTCCAGCTCAAAGACAACTCCGACGGGCTATCGATGACAGCGCGGTATGGCCAGTTTTATGAGGGCGACGGCGAGGATGTGACGCTCGCGGCCAATGCTGGTTTTCCCGTTGCTGACGGGTTCATCAACCTGAGTGGCGAATATGTCCGGTCAAAGCCGACATCTCGCGGCGCCCAGCGTCCGGATGCGCAGGCTCTGATCAATGCCGGCAATACTGCCGTGCCGGTACCCGCCCAACGTTGGGGCAACGTGAACACTGAAGCTGCACGTTTCCTGCTGAATGCCGAGGTGCCCGCCTCTGATAATGCCACGGTCTATCTGTTCGGCAACTATGCGTGGAGCGCCGGCAATACCGAGTTCTTCTACCGTAATCCGGTGACACGGACAGACATCTTTCGCAGTGTTCCATTGACCACCACGCCGGGCGGAGCAAGGTTCAGTTTCACCTCGCAATTTCCAGGTGGCTTCACGCCAATCTTCGGGACTGACATCGAAGATCTTAGTATCGCGGGAGGGTTGCGCGGCGACTTCGGCGATCTGCGATATGACCTGGCCGCGATTGTCGCTCAGAACCGGGTCCGTTATGAGCTTTCGAACACTGTGAACCCGTCCCTTGGTCCGCAGTCGCCGACCAGCTTCAATGCCGGAAAGGTGACTCAGCGCGAGACGCAGTTCCATGCCGATTTCGTCTATCCATTTGAAATCGGTCTGGCAGACCCGCTAAACGTGGCCTTCGGTGCTGAGTATCGGCGCGAGGCGTTTGAGATCACCGCCGGCGAAGTGGCTTCTTGGCAGGCTGGTCCTTTTGCCCGCGTGCTCGATCCCGACAATGGCAACCTACCGGTGGGTCTGGCGGTGGGCTCGTCAGGCTTCCCAGGGTATGCGCCGTCCTCAGCTGGCACGTGGTCGCGATCAAATTTGGCGGCGTATCTCGACGTGGAAGGCGACCTGACCGACAGGCTCAATTTGGGCATCGCCGGGCGGTTCGAGGATTTCTCGGATTTCGGCAGCACCTTTAACTGGAAGGTGTCAGGGCGCTACGATCTCACCGACTGGATGGCTGTCCGTGCGTCCTACAGCACTGGTTTCAGGGCACCAACCCCGGGGCAATCAAATATTTCGGATGTTGCCACCAATATCGATCTCGTGACCGGCGGACTCCTCTTGACCACCACTCGTCCGCCGAATGATCCGGTCGCACAATTCTACGGCGCACAACCCCTAGATCGAGAGAAGTCGAAGAATATCGCTGCAGGCCTGGTATTCGATATCCCGGGCGGATGGGTTTTTACGGCCGACTATTTCAACATCAAGGTCGATGACCGCATCGCGCTAACCTCGCGCATCCCGATCACCGCAGCCGATCGTCTGGCCATGGCAGCGCAGGGCATCGATCCCGGCGATGTACAGACAGTCAGGTTCTTCGGCAACTTCTTCGATTCCCGCACTGAAGGTGTCGACTTTGTCTTCTCCAAAGATTGGCGACTGGGAGTTGGTACGCGCCTGGGGATCAACGCTTCGCTCAACTACACCAAGAACGAAGTGACCAATGTTCGAGACGCAAGAGCGGTTGATCGCGAACGCAGGATCGAGATCAACAGTTTCAATCCGAACTGGCGCGGCAGCATTACCAGCACGCTTGAAACAGGCGCATTCTCCGGGCTACTGCGCGCGAGCTATTTCGGCAGTTGGACCGACGCCGTTCCGAACGCCGTTCCAACCCCCAACGCGTTCGATCAAACCTTCGGCGCCGAAGTGCTCATTGACCTCGAGCTCGGGTACGACGTAAATGATCGTATCAATCTTGCGATCGGCGCCAACAACCTGCTTGATGCCTATCCGGATCGTGATCAACGCATCGGACAGCGGAACAACGGAATAATTTATCCGCAGTTCTCTCCCTTCGGGTTCAGCGGCGGCTTCTGGTACGTGCGCGCGAACGTCAATTTCTGAGCCAATGTCGCAATCGCGATGCCGACGCTTGCATTAGGGCAGCGTCGGCCCCGCTCACTTGGAGGAACACGGTGACAGGCTCGATTGAACAGCGCCTAGCCGAAAAAGGAATCAAGATGCCGAACGTCGCCCCGGCGGCTGCCAATTACTTACCCTTCACACGCAGGGGTGCACTGATTACGATTTCCGGCCAGTTGCCGCGGACGGATGATGGTCTGATCGCTGGCACACTTGGAAACGGGACATCGATCGACCGCGGTGTTGCAGCAGCCCAGCAATGCGCCGTTGCGATACTCGCAGTCCTCAACGAAGCGATCGAAGGCGATCTGGATTGACTGGAGGGCTGCGTGCAATTGTGCGGGTTCGTCCAGTCTGCTCCCGGCTTCACCGAGCACTCGACGGTCATCAATGGCGCTTCGGATCTGATTGCGACCGTGCTAGCCGAAAGCGGGCGCCACGCACGCGCGGCAGTGGGCGTTTCCAGTCTGCCGTTTGGTGTGGCTGTCGAAGTGAGTGCGCAATTCATGCTGCGCGCCTAGGATCCGTCCGGAACGCCCCCGAAACGCGTTTCGCACGCGCGTTGAAGATAGTCGCGTTCAACCGTCAGCGTAGTCAGAAGATCTTCCAGCAATCGGGATCTGCCGCGATGCGGCGGCAGGATCATCAGCGCGCGAAAGGCGATCGCTGGTTCGAAAGGCCGCGCAATGAGCCCTTGGGCCTCGAACTGGCTCGCCACGAACGAAACGGCGTTGGTGAGGCCAACGCCCGCGCCCTCTGCTACTAGCTGACAGACCGAAGCACCGAACTGTGTTTCGACCACAACCTTGGGTTGCGCTCCCACCAGACGCAGCGACGCGTCGAGCTGCCTGCGCGCCGTATCATCTGGTGAAAGTGAAACAAGCGCCACGCCGTCCAGATCGACCGGTTTGATAGTTTCGAGCTTGGCCAGAGGGTGGCCGCTCGGCATGACGCAGATGCCCCTCGTCGTAAGAAATGGCTCGGCGACGACATTGGTCGTGTCAATCTCATCGGCGCACAAGCCGATGTCATAGGTCCCGCTTGCAACGAGATTTCGAACCATGCTCGAATTGGCGATCTCGAAGGTTACAGTCACGCCCGGGTGTCGTTCGATGAAAAGGCTGATCACACGCGGTATCAGCGACAGGCCAAGCGCTGCCGACGAGGCGATCCGGAGAGATCCGGTGCCGACTGACCGGATCCGCGCGACAGCTTGCCTCAGACGATCGAGCCCGACGTAGGTATCGGCGATCTCCTGGTAGAAGATTTCAGCTTCCGGTGTTGGGAGCAGACGTGGACCCTGTCGTTCGAACAGCTTGAGCCGGGTCACATCCTCGAGCCGCTTCAAAGAACGGCTGATGGCGGGCTGGGACACCCCAAGCAGCTCGGCCCCGCGCGTTGTGGACCCGGTCCGCATGACCGCATTGAAGGCTTCGATCAGACTGAGGTTCATGGTTCCATTATAACAAATCCGCATAATGAAACGCAACACAGGGATTTGAATTGAGCAAAGCGAGCGCATAGCGTGCTGCGCAAGGAGAGAGGCATGAATGACGAGACGAAGTGCCTGAAAATGGTTGTGCCTGAAGATAAATTCACGAGTCTGTCGGTGCCCGTCCACCGAGCATCGACGATCGTATTCGACAATGTCGCCGCCTACCAAGCGCGCAGATCACAGCTGTATGATGGATACTCCTACGGTTTGTATGGAACACCGACCAGTCGGGCGCTTGAGAAAACTCTCGCCACTATCGAGGGCGGCGATCGCGCGATGGTGGTGTCCTCGGGCTTTGCGGCGATCACGCTTGTCACGCTCGCGCTGTCGCAATCTGGCAATCGCGTCCTTTTTCCTGACAATGTCTACGAAACGGTTCGTCCATTCGCTGACATCCTGCTTTACCGCTACGGCGTGACGCCAGTCTATTACGATCCCCTGAGCGGAGCACGCATTGCGGAACTGTTGGACAAGGACGTATCGCTGGTGTGGCTGGAATCGCCAGGTTCGATGACCCTAGAAATCCAGGACATTCCGGCGATCACGGCAGCATGCAGGGAGCACGGCATTCCGACAGCCGCCGATAACACCTATGCCACTCCCCTCCGTTGCAAGCCGCTCGATCTGGGTGTCGACATCTCAGTCTGTGCAGTTTCGAAATACATATCAGGCCACTCCGACCTGGTGATGGGATCAATCGCCCTGCGCGACGAAGCCCGGTTCCGTCTGCTCAAGGATCATGCGCGCATGCTGGGCCAAGGGGTATCTGCTGACGAAGCCAGCCTTGCTTTGCGGGGACTTGAAACGTTGGCGGTGCGACTGGAACGGATTGAACGCACCACACTAACGCTGCTGGATTTTGTGACCGATCAGCCAGGCGTGCGCGAGGTTCGACATCCGGCTCTGACACACAACCCGGGGCATGCAGAGTGGCTGCGAGACTTTTCCGGATCAACCGGCCTGCTCACGCTGTTCCTCGAACCTTGGACCAGGCCGCTGCTAGCCAAGGCCATCGAAGCCATGGATCAGTTTGCTATCGGCGCCAGTTGGGGCGGAACCAAAAGCGTTGTCGCTGTGCTTGATGCTCTGCCCCCCCGGACAGTTACGCAGGTTTCACACGATGGTCCTCTGGTTCGATTCAGCATCGGTCTGGAGCACTCTGATGATTTGATTGAAAGCCTGACCAAAGGCTTCGCCATACTTGCTGCAGCACAACCAGCTCCCTCCATCACCAATTGAACAAGAATGAACAATGGTCGCGAAATCTCTGAAGTCCTTCACGAATTGGACCCTGCTTAGCGAAAGATTCCTCGCCAGTTGGTCATGTACGGGCGAGACAAGGACAATTGTAAAGCAGTAACAAGGAACGCAACTGAGCCAATAGCATGGGCAGCCATCGAGTATCCGGCTTCTCCTAGCCTGGCTAAAAGTTTGTGAGGCGACGATTTCGACCGGGTCAATTCGCCTGTGAGGTGAAAGCTCAGTGTCGTCGGACGATGATCTTATCATGGCAACAAAACTTTACGGTCACGGAGACTCCGTGCCGAGCCAGGAACAGTTATCATGAATCAACCGCCCACATCGGAATCGCTGTTGCGCCGCGAGATCGGTCGGATTGGTGTGGCAACTATCGCCATGAATGGGGTGATCGGATCGGGGATCTTTGCGCTACCGGCGATCGCAATCGCCCAGTCCGGTTATTTCAGCCCTTGGATTTTCCTGTTGTGCGGCGTTCTCATTATCTCTGTGGCTCTGAGTTTAGCTCGCGCCGCTAGTTTTTTCGACATTACAGGCGGCCCAATTGTTTATACCACTTATGCATTTGGCCGGTTTGTGGGGTTTCAGACGGGCCTTCTAATTTACGTGAGCCGTGTCGCGGCTATCGCGGCAAGCGCGACGCTCATCGTTAGCTATTCGTCGGCACTTTGGAGTCCGCTAGAGGGCGGATTGCCGAGGATGATTGCAGTCGCAGCTTTCATTTTTCTTGCAACGCTAGTTAACGTTGCGGGCGTGCGAGCAGGAATGCTTGCTTTGTATATGATCAGCACACTCAAGCTGCTCCCGTTGCTCTTATTAATGATTGTTGGTCTGCCGGAAATTGAATGGAGCCGCATCGTAGGTGCAGAAGTCGTGGAGCCGAAAACGCTTGGCGAGACCATGCTGATCTTGATGTACGCGTTCATAGGGTTCGAGTTCAGTCTGATTAATGCTGGTGAGACGAAGGACGCGCGCCAGGCGATTCCGCGCACGCTCGTCGCAACCGTTTCGACAATCGCTGTGTGCTATGCGTTTATCCAGATGGTTGCTGTATCGGTTGGCCCCGACTTAGGCGCAAGCGAGACTCCTCTGATCGATCTCGCCGGCAGGTTGATGGGACCAACTGGTGCTGCGATCCTGGCTGTCGGGGTGGTATTTTCGGTCGGAGGAGGTACCCTCACGTCTTTCGTAACAGCCCCTCGACTGACGTTTGCCCTATCGCGCGATGGAAGTCTGCCGGCGTGGTTCGGCGAGGTGAGCGAGCAAACGGGATCTCCGGTCAACTCGATTATATTCTGCGGCATCTTGTGTTTCGCGCTAGCAGTAGGGCAGGGTTTTGTCTGGCTGGTGACGCTCAGCACCTTCGTACGTCTGCTGGTGTATGTCCTGTGCATCGCATCTCTACGCCGGATCGAGAGAACGATTCCAGCTCAACCCGACCAGTTTCAATTGCCCGGTGGCCTGGCCATTCCTGCTGTCGGCCTTGCCCTTACGCTCTGGCTTATCGGCCATTCTACGCTTGAAAATTTCTCTATTGCAGGGCTCGTTGTGGGAGTCGGAACAGTCATTTTCTGGCTATCGACTTGGCGCCGTCGCAAGCCCACGGATCGGTCTTGACACAACTCAACTTGAACTTGGACTTGAGGACCAGGCGGATGGCTCTGACGTAACTACATGATCATACCCCAAGAGCGATGAAAATGTCCCGCTTAAGCACCGCCACCTTTCGGGTTACCTTTAATGCGGCCGAATGCGGGGAGGGTCTTACAACTAAGGAACGGCTGTGATTTAGCCAGGACGCACCATTCAGTGTTACTTCCGAAGCAAGAGCGGATCGCTTGAACAAGTGAGCCCAGTTTAGCACTGGTCCCTTGTTGCTTGATTGCAACGATCATTCCGCACAATGTCAAACGACGTCGGGAGCGATCTTGTTGTAGTGAGCGCCTTGTGCGAGCGATGCACGCGCTGTGAGAAGATCTAACCAAAAAAGTTGCGTGACGGGAGAGAGGCAAATGAAGATGGGTGCTACAAATCGTTCGACCTACATCAGCCAGTTGCTGGTAGGGACCGCAGCCATTTTGATCGCAAATCCCGCTCTGGCGCAAGATGCTGCGACTGACGATGTTCAAGCTGATGAGGGAAATGTCATCATCGTCACCGCGACCAAGCGCGACACGACAATCCAGGACGTGCCGTTTTCGATCAACGCGCAGACGCAGGAAGACATTCAGCGTTCGGGAGCGGTGACGCTTGAGGATCTGTCGCGCAATGTCGCAGGCCTTACCATCCAGAACCTCGGGCCGGGCCAGAGCCAGGTCTCGGTCCGCGGGATTTCCGCAGGGCAGGTCGTGCGCGACCAGCCTGGCGTAAAAGAGCAGGTCGGCGTCTATCTCGACGAATCCGTGATCTCGCTGTCGCTGTTCACGCCAGATATCGACCTGTTCGACTTGAACCGCGTGGAAACCCTGCGCGGGCCGCAGGGCACGCTGTTCGGTTCGGGCTCCGTCGGCGGCACGATCCGCTACATCACCAACCAACCGACCCTTGGCGTGACCGAGGGGCAGTTGGAAGCGAACGTCAATGTAATCGATGGCGGCAATGTCGGCGGGCATCTTAAGGGCGCCGTCAACGTGCCGCTGGGTGATACCGCCGCAATCCGCGCGGTGGGCTACTACACCCGCTATGCAGGCTTCATCGACGCACAGGGCCCCGGCGGCGGCGAGAACGTCAACGATGGCGAGCGCTACGGCGGCCGCATCGCGCTCACCTTCGAGCCCACCGACAACCTCTCGATCACCCCGCGCGTGATCTACCAGAAGATCGAGGTTGGCGGCTTCAACCGGCAGGAAATCTACAACCTCTTCGCCAACCGCTTCACCACCACGCGGCCCGCAGTTCAGCTGGGCGAGCGCGAGCAGTTCCTGCTTCTGCCCGAGCGTTTCGAGGACGAAACCTTCATCGCCGACCTTACCGTCAAGATCGGCCTCGGGTCGATGGATCTCACCTCGGTCACCTCCTACATCAACCGCGACATCCTCGTTAGCCGCGATGCCAGCGCGCTCACCGGTTCGGTCTCGGTCGATCTCGGGTTCCCCGACGCAGCTGTGGTGCTGCCCTCGAACCTGCGCGACACGACCGACCTTTCGACTTTCACGCAGGAACTGCGCCTTGCCTCGGACTATGACGGCCCGTTCCAGTGGCTGCTCGGCGCCTTCTATTCCGACGTGAACCGCGACTACCGCCAGCGCCTGCCCACCCCGGGCTATGACGCCTTCACCGACACGACGCTGGGCGCGGGCACTTCGGCGGCAGTCGCGAATGGTTTCCCGGCCAATTCGCCGTTCAACTCCGACTTGCCGTTCGATATCAAGCAACTCGCGGTGTTCGGCGAAGCGACTTACGACATCACCGAAAAGCTGACCTTTACCGCTGGCGGGCGTTACTACGACTTCGAGGAAACCCGCACCATCACCACCGGCGGGTTGTTCGCCAATGGCGATGCCGGCGTGGTCGATCGGACCGCCTCGGACGGTTTCACTCCGCGCTTCCTGCTCAGCTACAAGGCGAGCGACGATGTCACGATCAACGCCCAGGCCGCGCAGGGCTTCCGGCTTGGCGGGGTCAACGATCCGCTCAACACCCCGTTGTGCAACGCGCAGGACCTCGCGCTGTTCGGCGGCTTCCAGGACTATGGCGATGAAAAGCTCTGGAACTACGAACTCGGCGTGAAGACCCAGGGCACCGGCTTCACCTTCAACGCCGCCGCCTTCTACAACGACATCAGCAACCTTCAGGTGACGCTCGATGCGGGCAGCTGCTCGTCGCGCATCGTGTTCAACGTGCCCGAGGCCTTCGCCGCCGGGATCGAGGCCGAGCTGGGTGTCGAGCCTTCGCCAGGGCTCAACTTCAACCTGTCCGGCAGCTACATCAAGTCGGAATTCAACAGCACCCTGCCCGGCGTGCTGGCGAGCGCGACCGGGATCCGCGATGGCAACCGCCTGCCCTCGGTGCCGGAATTTCAGCTTTCGGCCAGCGGCAGCTACGAATGGGACCTCGACGCCTCGACCACGGCCTTCGTGACCGGATCGTTCCAGCATGTCGGATCGCGCTTCACGCAGCCGTCGGATCAGGAAAACAACCCGCGCACCTTCGTCCACGGTTTGCCCTTCGGCGGCGCCCCGGCGAGTGCGTCGACCACGGTCGATCTGGAGCTGCCGGATTACCAGTTGGTCAATCTCAGCGCCGGGGTTGAACTGGATAATGGACTGTCGCTTACGGCCTATGTCAACAACCTGTTTGATGAGAACCCGCTGCTTTCGTTTGACCGCGAGCGTGGCGGTCGGGCGCGGCTCGGCTTCAACATCGGCCAGCCACGCACCTTCGGCGTGACTGCGCGGCAAACGTTCTAATACCAAAAGGTAGCGTCGCTTTTTTGCTTGCCGGTCAGTTCCGCATCGGTTGGATAGTTGATGTGTTCGCGCAGGGTGAGTTCTCTACTCCAAGTGCC
This sequence comes from Novosphingobium sp., assembly GCF_019748365.1. Taxonomy (GTDB): domain Bacteria; phylum Pseudomonadota; class Alphaproteobacteria; order Sphingomonadales; family Sphingomonadaceae; genus Novosphingobium. Next base: position 502 of record NZ_JAIEPN010000192.1, on the reverse strand, counting down.
TGAAGCGGATGAACGGAGTTGGTGTAGTACAACCGTTCTGGCCGTACCTTTGGATTACGGGTGGCCGGGTGGCTGCAATAAAATTGTGCACGTTTTCAACGTGTATGCCGGCAGTGGTGGCGACGAAGCCCATTATTCCGCGATCGTAGCGGCCGAGAGAAAAGGCAGCCCGCACCTTGCCGCCTGTGTCGCAGCCAATCTGGTGTTTGTCAGAGGACCATGACATATTGCGGGTATCGATGCCTAGCACCCGTAGTTGCGATGCTTGTTTGCCCCGCCGCTACGGCACTTGAGAAGCAGGCGATAGACCTTCCTTATTTGGTGGAACAGCTTTACCTGGTACTTGCTACCCCGCGCACAAGCATTAGGCTCAGGATGAATCGTCCCGGGTTTTCCGGAGGCTCCTATTTGTGAGAAGGAGCCACGATGAGTGCTACGAGGAACAAGTTTTCGCCTGAGTTTCGCGACCGTGCGGTGCGGATGGTGGAGGAGCATCGAGGGG
>NZ_JAIEPN010000196.1 GCF_019748365.1 Novosphingobium sp. | reverse complement strand
ATAAACACCAAACCCCCTTTGGTGTCGACCTAAGCCCATACACCCCGGCGGGGCCCGGGTGTCTCCACTCCCCTCGACACGAACGGGTTGGGGGAATGGCTAGTTCGAAGGCCGCCGCGCCATGAACGCCAGCCGTTCGAACAGCATCACGTCCTGCTCGTTCTTGAGCAGCGCGCCGTGCAGCGGCGGGATCGCCTTGGTCGGATCGCGGTTCTGGAGGACGTCGAGCGGCATGTCCTCGTTGAGGAGGAGCTTGAGCCAGTCGAGCAGTTCCGAGGTGCTCGGCTTCTTCTTCAGGCCAGGGACTTCGCGCACCTCGTAGAAGATATCCATCGCCTTGGTGACGAGGGTCTTCTGGATGCCGGGGAAATGGACGTCGATGATCGACTGCATCGTCTGCCGATCCGGGAACTTGATGTAGTGGAAGAAGCAGCGGCGCAGGAACGCGTCGGGCAGCTCCTTCTCGTTGTTCGAGGTGATGACGACGATCGGGCGTTCCTTGGCGGCGATGGTCTCGTGCGTTTCGTAGACATCGAAGCTCATCCGGTCGAGCTCCTGCAGAAGGTCGTTCGGGAACTCGATATCAGCCTTGTCGATTTCGTCGATCAGCAGGACGGGGAGCTGCGGCGAGGTGAAGGCCTCCCACAGCTTGCCCTTGCGGATGTAGTTGGAGATTTCATGCACGCGCGGATCGCCGAGCTGGCCATCGCGCAGGCGGGCAACCGCGTCGTATTCATAGAGGCCCTGCTGGGCCTTGGTGGTGGACTTGACGTTCCACTCGATCAGCGGCGCGCCGACGGCCTTGGCGATTTCGTGGGCAAGGACGGTCTTGCCGGTGCCGGGCTCGCCCTTCACCAGCAGCGGGCGGCGCAGCAGCACGGCCGCGTTGACTGCCACCTTGAGATCATCGGTCGCGACGTAATTGCTGGTGCCTTCAAAGCGCATGGACATCCTCGAAATTCTTAACCGGTTGCTTAAGGGATAGGGCGAGAGCAGCAGGCTGGCAAGTGGCCAAGCCGAGTAAGCTGAACTGCCACATTGGCGCGGGGAAGCGACACTTGGTTACAAGCGGCCCCGTTGCCGCTACGTGCCCGCGCGTGTAGGCGAAGCGCGATGCGATCCGCCCCCGCCGTCAGCCCTGCGCGCTACGCTCCGTCGCGCCGTGACCGGGCCGTTTCCCTCGTGCTGGCGCTGGTGGTCGGCCTCTCCCTGATTGCCGTGCTGGTGCTGATGACGGGTATTGTCGGCGGCGGTGGTCCTGAGGGCGGACAACTGGTGGCGATCAATATCGCCCCGCCGTCTGCCGAAAAGGAGAAGGAAAAGGCCGCGCCCAAGCAGGACGTGAAGCAGGAGCAGGTCCAGACGGTGACCACGCCGCCGCCCAAGCTGCCGCCGCGGGTCGAGATCCCGGCCAAGAACCAGGTCGAATGGCCGCCCGGCTTCATCAAGCTCAGCCGCGAGGACATTGCCAAGGCGGATATCAGCAAGATCAAGCCGGCGGGTGGCGGCGGTTCGACCGGCGCTTCGCAGGGCGGTGGCGGCAATGCCGAAGGAACCGGTGACGGCCCGGGCGGCGCGCGCGTCTACAATGCCGAATGGTACCGCGAGCCGACCAGAGCCGAACTTTCGCCCTACATGAGCGCAGCGCGCGGCGGTTCCAGCGGCGATTGGGCAATGATCATCTGCCGCACGGTCGAGCGGTTCCATGTCGAGGATTGCCGGGAGGTGGACGAGAGCCCGCGCGGGTCGGGTCTGGCGCGGGCGCTGCGGCAGGCGGCCTGGCAGTTTCTGGTGCGGCCGCCGCGCGTGGACGGCAAGGCGCAAGTCGGAACCTGGGTGCGCATCCGCTTCGATTTCAGGGCCGCGAAGCGCGAGGATGGGGCGGCCGGCCAGGACTGATGCCCGGCCGGCCGGGGCCCACGCCTTCGCACAAGGCATGGGCCCAGGAGCAATGGATCAGAACTCGGACCAGTTGTCCTCGTCGAGTTCGAGCGCGAGGTTGCCGTGGACCGGCGCGGGGGCAGCTGCCGGGATCGTGCGCAGGGGCAGCGGCGCAAGGGCCGAGGCGGGCCGCGCGGCGGGCGGGGCATTGAAGCTGCCGGCGGAGGCGGTGATCCCGGCGCCGCGGAAGCGCGCGACGAGATTGGCGAGATTGGCCGCCTGACCCGAAAGATTGCGCGAGGCAGCCGCGCTTTCCTCGACCATCGCAGCGTTCTGCTGAGTCATCCGGTCGAGCTCGCCCATGGTCACGTTGACCTTGGAGATGCTCGCCGCCTGATCGACGGCGGCGGTGGCAATGCCTTCGACCAGCGCGCCGATCTCGGCCACCTGGGTGATGATCGCATCGAGCGCCTCACCGGTCTCGCCGACGAGGTGGACGCCCATTTCGACATGCTGCGCGCTGCCGCTGATCAGGCCCTTGATATCGCGCGCGGCCTCTGCGGACCGCTGGGCGAGCGCGCGGACCTCGTTGGCGACGACGGCAAAGCCGCGGCCTGCCTCGCCGGCGCGCGCGGCTTCGACACCTGCGTTGAGCGCGAGGAGGTTGGTCTGGAAGGCGATACCATCGATCAGATCGATGATCTGGGTGATCTGCTTCGAGCTGTCGACGATCGAATCCATGGCGCCGACTGCACGCTTGACGACATCACCCCCGGCGTTGGCGCGGTCAGTCGCTCGCACGATCGTTTCGCGCACGGCGCCGGCGTTGCTGGCGCTCTGCTCGACCTTGGCGGTGACTTCGCGCATGGCGTTGGCGGCGGATTCAAGGCTGGCGGCCTGCTGCTCGGTGCGCGCAGCGAGGTCGTCGGAGGCGGCCCGGATTTCGGTCGAGCCGGTCTGAACGCCGCTGGCGGTGCCGGCGACCGAGCCGATGACCTGCTCAAGTTCGCTCGCCATCGCGTTGAAATCGGTCTTGAGCCGAGCGAACGGGCCTTCCAGCGCGGCGGTAACCCGCGCACCGAGATCGCCTTCCTTGAACTTTGCCAGTGCGGCGCCGAGTGTGCTGACGATGAGCTCTACCTGTTCGGCCTTGCTCGCTTCGGCACGGGCAAGCTGTGCCTGAAGGCCGCGCATGGCCCGGCCGAGCGCGCCGACCTCGTCCTGCGTATCGGCAATCTGGAGTGAACCGTCGAGACGTCCGTCCGCAAGGTCCTGGATCGCGTGGGTGATCTGGCTGACCGGGCGGGCGACGAAGCGGACCATCGTCAGGTAGATGCCGCCGAGCGCGCCGAGCACGGCAAGCCCTGCAATGATGCCGGACCACAGCGCAACCGCGAAATAGCCCGCTGCCAGCTGATTGGCCTCATCGATATGGGATTTCTGGTACTTCGCGATGTCGGCGAGCGCCTTGGTCGTCACCTCGACCGGTTCGCTCGACGTCGCCAGCCTGGCGAGCGCTTCGGCGGTGCGGCCTTCGGACGAGAGCTGGGTGATCTGGGTGGTATCCTGGCTCATCTGCTGCCAGCCGGCTTTGAAGGCCTTGAGCAGGGCCTGTTCCTGCGTGTCGATCCCGACGGCTTCGAACGCGGCCGTTTCCGTGCTGATGATCTTCTGGCTGGAGGCAATCTTGGCCTCGGCATCGGAGCGCTCGTAGTCGTCGGCTGCGAGCAGATGCGCACGCAAGGCATTTTCGAACTCGGCCATGGCAATGTTGACCTTGTCCGCGGCGAGTGCCTTGGGGACATGCTTTTCTGCCACCTGGATTTCGGCGCTGCGCATCGCGTTCATGCGCCAGACCATGGTGCCGATGGCGGCGACGACGACCAGCGAAAGCACCGCGAACATCACCGCGAGCTTGCGTCCGATCGGAGCGTTCCTGAGATATTCCATGCCGATTGAGCCCGTTTCTGCCGCCACGCGGGACTGCGCGACGGATATCGGCTGGGTTCTAAACGCGCGGAGACTGCCACCGGGTTTGGCCGGGGCTAGGGTGAAACCCGGACGTCGCGGTTAAAATCGGCTGAAGGGCTCAAGCGGCGGAGCGGGTCATTGCTTGCGGTTCTGGTGCCGGAAGATACCGATCACGATGATCTGCCGGGGCTTGATGCGATAGACGATCTTGAAATGATACCGGAGGGTGACGATCCGCCGAAGATCGCCGTGTCCTGTTGCCTGACCGGAACTTGGGAAAACCCTCAGACGATCAATTGCGCGTTCGATATCGGCAACTATGCGCGGAGTGCTTTCAGGCGCAATCCCGTTGTACCACTGGATGATGCCATCAAGGTCGGCAATTGCCTTTTCGCTGAACCGAACCTTCACCAGATCTCGCCATCAACGATCGAAGGCGTGTCCGAATATCCGCCTGATATCGTCATCCGATGCTATCGCCGGGTTCGGATCAGCCAAGCGCCGTTCGATCTCCTCCAATTCTGCAGGTGTGAAATCATGGCGAGGGTCGAAGCTCTCCATGATCGCTGCGAGGGTTTCCTCGACAGCAGCGCGATCAGCCTCATCGAGCCGGGCGGTGAACGCAAGGAAGGAGTCGAGCACGGTCATTGCCAGTTCAACATAGCATGGAATGGCCGAGCGGAAAGGTGGGGTTGACTCACGCGTCAATCAATTCCGGATCGAGCTCCCCGGCGCGGTTCTGGATGAACATGAAGCGCTGGGCGGGGTCGCGGCCCATCAGGCGGTCGACGAGGTCCTTTACCGCGGCTCTGCCTTCATACTCGGGCGGCAGGGTGATGCGGATGAGGCTGCGGGTGGCAGGGTTCATCGTCGTCTCCCGCAGCTGCTGCGGGTTCATCTCGCCGAGGCCCTTGAAGCGGCCGACTTCGACTTTCTTGCCCTTGAACTTCGTTGCTTCCAGCTCGGTGCGGTGGGCGTCGTCCTTGGCATAGACCGAGGTGGCGCCGCTGGTGAGGCGGTAGAGCGGGGGCTGGGCGAGGTAGAGGTGCCCGCGCCGCACGATCTCCGGCATTTCCTGGAAGAAGAAGGTCATCAGCAAGGTGGCGATATGCGCGCCGTCGACATCCGCGTCGGTCATGATGATGATCCGGTCGTAGCGCAGCGCATCAGCATTGCAGTCCTTGCGCATGCCGCAGCCCAAGGCGAGCGCGAGATCGGCGATTTCGGCATTGGCGCGGATCTTGTCGGCGCTGGCGCTGGCGACGTTGAGGATCTTGCCGCGGATGGGCAGGATCGCCTGCGTCTTGCGGTCACGCGCATGCTTGGCGCTGCCGCCGGCGGAATCACCTTCGACAATGAACAGCTCGGTCTCGCCGCTGCCTTCGCCGCTGCAATCGGTGAGCTTGCCGGGAAGGCGCAGCTTGCGGGCGTTGGTCGCGGTCTTGCGCTTGACCTCGCGCTCCGCCTTGCGGCGCAGGCGCTCGTCCATGCGCTCCATCACCGCGCCGAGCAGCGCCTTGCCGCGTTCCATGTTGTCGGTGAGGAAGTGGTCGAAGTGATCGCGCATGGCGCTTTCGACCATCCGCGCGGCTTCGGGGCTTGTGAGGCGGTCCTTGGTCTGGCTCTGGAACTGGGGATCGCGGATGAACACCGAGAGCATGATCTCGCTGCCCGTCAGCATGTCCTCGGGCGCGATGTCCTTGGCCTTCTTCTGGCCGACGAGTTCGCCGAAAGCGCGGATGCCCTTGGTCAGCGCGGCGCGAAGGCCTGCTTCGTGGGTGCCGCCATCGGGGGTGGGGATGGTGTTGCAGTACCAGCTATAGGACCCGTCCGACCACAGCGGCCAGGCGATGGCCCATTCGGCGCGGCCCATTTCCTCGCCATTCGGACCGGCGGGGAAATCCTGGCTGCCGGTAAAAGGCACGGAGGTGACGCATTCGCGGCCCGCGACCTGCTCGGCAAGGTGATCGGCAAGGCCGCCGGGGAACTGGAACGTGGCCTCTGGCGGAATATCCGTCCCCGCGATCAGCGCAGGCGCGCACTTCCAGCGGATCTCGACGCCAGCGAAGAGATAGGCCTTGGAGCGGACAAGGCGGAACAGGCGCGCGGGCTTGAAGCGCGCCTCTTCGCCGAAGATCTCGCCATCGGGGATGAATGTGACCGAAGTACCACGCCGGTTGGGCGCTGCACCGATGCGCTCCAGCTTCGTGGTCGGCAGCCCGCGCGAAAACTCCTGCGCATAGAGCTCCTTGTTCCGCGCGACTTCGATGCGGGTGAGCACCGAAAGCGCGTTGACCACCGAGATGCCGACGCCGTGGAGGCCGCCCGAGGTGGCATAGGCCTTGCCGGAGAACTTGCCGCCCGAATGGAGCATGGTGAGGATCACTTCGAGCGCGGACTTGCCCGGATACTTCGGGTGCTCGTCCACCGGCATGCCGCGGCCGTTGTCGGTGATCGTGATCTTGCCCGCGGTGCCGGGAGGGCCTTCCTCGAGCGTGACTTCGATGCGGTTGGCGTGGCCCGCGACCGCCTCGTCCATCGCGTTGTCGAGCACTTCGGCGGCGAGGTGATGGAGCGCGCGCTCGTCGATCCCGCCGATGTACATGCCGGGACGGCGGCGGACGGGTTCGAGCCCCTCCAGCACCTCGATGGCGCTGCCATCGTAGGTTTCGTCGGCGCTGCGCTGGGGCAGCTTGTCGAACAGGTCATCAGACATGGGAACGACTATAGAACATGGCCGATTCCGGGGGCAATGGGGGGATGGTGCTTATCCCGGGGTTTTGTGGGCGGACGGCGGGGCGTGCGCCGCAAGATGAAGATGGTTCGCGCAGAGGCCGCTGAGAGCGCAGAGATGTGCGGATTTGTGGCCAAGGCTGTGCCTAGCGACCGTATCCAGCTGCGGCTTCGCCGCTCTGTTCGGTCTTCTCTGCGGTCTCTGCGGCCTCTGCGCGAACCAACTCTTCTTCTTCAGGGATTGAACTTCGCCGGTGCAGGGCTCGCCGTCACGAAGGTGCCCGCGCCCACTTCGCGCACTTCCATCGCGCGTTCGGCGACGCCGTTCGGTTCGAAGCGGAACACGCCGTCGAGCCCGATGAACCCGTCGCGCGTATAGAGCTTGGCGGTGGGGAACAGGGTGCCCGGCTTCCACCCGCGCGCGACGTTGAGCGTGAGCAGCACCGAATCGTAGCCGAGTGTGGCAAGGCGCGAAGGCGCGGCGCCGAAGCGGGTGCGATAGGATTGCTCGAACTGGCCGAAGCGCTTGTCGGAAACGGCGGCGAACCATGCGCCGCGCATGGCCGGGCTCTTGGCGATCGAGGCATCGCCGTTCCACAGCTCGGTGCCAAGGAGCTTCGTGCCGGCAGCGGCGGGCGCGGCCATCAGTGCGATGCGGCCGCTGTCGCCGATCAGCAGCGCATTGACCGGGCCTTTGGCCAGCACGCGGCGCACCGCGCTCGAGACCGAAGTGTTGGAGCGGTCATAGCTTTCGATCGCGGTTACGGTCAGCCCGCGCGAACGCGCCGCAACCGTGAGCGCGGAGGACACGCGCTGGCCATAGGCGCCGGTGGGGATGATCGCGCCGATGGACTTGATGCCCTTGTCCTGCGCGAAGCCGACCACGCGGGCGATGGCCTGTGCCGGAACCTGACCGAGCACGAAGACATCGCGGTCCGCCACGGACGCATCGTTCGAATAGGTGATCATCGGCACCTTGGCCGGCCGGGCGACGCTGGCGACGGCGACCACTTCATCCGCCAGCAGCGGGCCGAGGATCAGGCGGTTGCCATCAAGGATTGCCTTGTTGGCGGCAAGCCCGGCGCCGAGCGCGGTGTCGTAGGTCGTGATGCGCACGTTCTGCGCGCCCGTATCGAGCAGCGCCATCGTGGTGGCGTTGGCGATGGCCATGCCGACGGGCGCATTGGGCCCGCTCATCGGCACGAGCAGCGCAACGCGGTGGCGATCGGCATCCGTGGGCAGGACATTGGCGTCCGGCGTCACTTCCACCGGCTTGGGCGGCGGTGGCGGCGCGACGGGCTTGGGGATCACGGTGCAGCCGGCGAGCAGGGCCAGCGCCCCGCATACGATCCAGCGCCGCAGGTTCCCGCCTGCTGTCCGCCCGCTTCCGATCATCATTGGCTTGCCGCTCCCTGGTCGCCGGTCCATTGGTCTGCTTATGCAAACGCCCGAACTTGAACCCGGTCTCTATATAGTCGCGACTCCGATTGGCAATCTCGGTGACGTCAGTCGGCGCGCAATCGAGACACTTTCGGGATGCGCCGTGGTCGCTTGCGAGGATACGCGGGTCACGGGCAAGCTCTTGCACCACCTGGGGATCAAGCGGCCGCTCCGGCGCTATGACGATCACGCGAGCGACGCGGCGCGCGAGGCGCTGCTGGGCGAGATGACGCGCGGGGCGGTGGCGCTGGTTTCGGACGCGGGGACGCCGCTGATTTCCGATCCCGGCTACCGTCTTGTGCGCGAGGCGCGGGCGCGCGGGATTGCGGTGACGACGATCCCCGGGGCAAGCGCGCTGGTCGCGGCGCTGACGCTGGCGGGGCTGCCGACGGACCGGTTCCTGTTTGCCGGCTTCCTGCCGAGCAAGGACAAGGCGCGCGGGGATGTGCTGGCGGAACTGGCGGCGGTGCCGGCAACGCTGGTGTTCTATGAGACGGGGCCACGGCTGGTCGCCTCACTCGAGGCGATGGCCCGCCTGCTGCCGGGGCGCGAGATCGCCGTGGCGCGTGAGCTGACCAAGCTGCACGAGGAATGCCGGACAGGGACAGCGGTCGAACTGGCGGCGCACTACACCGCGCATCCGCCGAAGGGCGAAATCGTGCTGCTGGCGGGGCCCCCCGGCGCGGCAGAGAAGCCGGGCGAGGCGGATGTGGATGCGGAGTTGCTTGCGGCGCTGGCCGATCTACCGGTGTCCAAGGCGGCAGCGCTGGTGGCGAAGAAGCATGGGCTGGACAGGAAGGTGCTCTATGCGCGGGCGCTGGAGTTACGGGGCTAGAGTCTTGAACCAGATTTCCACCACCCGTTCGTGTCGAGCGAAGTCGAGACACCAAGCGCGGCGCCTTGTGTCTCGACTTCGGGTCTTCGACCCGAAGTTTATCCCGAGCTTGTCGAGGGGCTCGACACGAACGGATCGGGGGGTGGTTTGGTGAGCCGGGCCGAGGCCGAACTGCAGGGGCGGCGCGGGGAGAACCTTGCGGCCTGGTACTTGTGGTTCTGCGGCTGGCGCATTCTCGCCAAGCGGCAGCGGATCGGCGCCGGCGAGGTCGATCTCGTTGCGCGCAAGGGGCGCACGGTGGCGTTTGTCGAGGTGAAGTGGCGATCCAGCAGGGCAGCGCTCGATTCTGCCATCGATGCGCGGCGGCTGCGGCGCGTGGCGCGGGCGGCGGAGGCACTGGCGCCGAAGTTTGCGGGGCCGGGCGACGATGTGCGGATCGACGTGATCCTCATCGCGCCCGGAACCTGGCCGCGCCGGATCGCCAATGTCTGGCAACCCGGCGCGTAGTATCGAATGATCAGTGGCCGGGATGGCCGGCGCCGTGGCCGTCCTTGTGCTCGCCATCCTTGTGCTCGCCATCATGGCCGTCCTTGTGGTCGCCGTCGTGCCCATCCTTGTGCTCGCCGTCCTTGGGGTGCTCGGTCGGGTGCTTTTCGGGATTGGCGGCGGCGCTGGCGGTCCAGCCGAGGATGGCAGCAGTGCAGGCGATGGCGGTGAGGGTCTTGCGCATGTGGTCTGGTCCCTTGTAATGGATGCGGTGCCGGGCGGGGGGCCGACCGGGCGCGGTGCATTCATGGTCGCAAACCGGCGCAAACCGCATTAAGGCGCGGCTGCGGGTTATCACGGACCCGCCGCTAATGGATTGACCGCCAATGACTCTCCGCGTTGCCGTCCAGATGGACCCGCTCCATTCGATCAATATCAACGGCGATTCCACCTTCGCGCTGATGCTGGCGGCGCAGGCGCGGGGGCATGAGCTTTATCACTATGACGTCGGCGCGCTCTCGCTCGATGAGAATGACAGACTGACCGCGCGCGCTGTGCCGGTGACGGTGCAGCGCGTGTCAGACGATCACTACAAGGCGGGCGAGGCGCGGCGCCTGGACCTCGGGCGCGATATCGATGTGGTGCTGATGCGGCAGGATCCGCCGTTCCACATGGGCTATATCACCGCGACGCACCTGCTCGAGCGGATCGAGAGCGAGACGCTGGTGGTGAACAACCCGCGCAGCGTGAGGAATGCGCCCGAAAAGGTGATGGTGCTTGATTACCGGCGCTTCATGCCGCCGACGCTGGTGACGCGTTCGGTGGAAGAAGTGCGCGCCTTCCAGAAGCGCCACGGCGCGGTGGTGGTGAAGCCGATTCACGGCAACGGCGGCAAGGCGATCTTCCGCGTTTCGGAGGAAGGCGAGAACCTCGGCGCGCTGATCGAGGTGTTCAACCAGACCTGGCCCGAGCCGCACATGGTGCAGGCCTTCCTTCCCGAAGTGAGCGAGGGCGACAAGCGCATCGTGCTGGTGGATGGCGAAGTGGCAGGTGCGATCAACCGCAAGCCGGGCGAGGGCGAGTTCCGCTCCAACCTTGCCGTCGGCGGCTATGCCGAGAAGACCGCGCTGACCCCGGAAGAGCAGGAAATCTGCGCCGCGCTGGGGCCGGAGCTGAAGCGGCTGGGACTGATCTTCGTCGGCATCGACGTGATCGGCGGCAAGTGGCTGACCGAAATCAACGTGACCTCGCCGACGGGGATCGTGGCGATCGACCGGTTCAACGGGACCGATACGGCGGGGATGATCTGGGATGCGATCGAGGGGCGGGTTTGAATCGGGGCTTGTCCAATTTTAAGCCGCTTTATCGATAGCTAGCATAGCCTAGGAATGGCCGAGTTTGCGTCGGAAGCAGTCAAGGCAATGGCGCGTTGTAGTGCTTGATCAAGCAGATTGTTGCGGAGTTCCAGTCTGGACCGAACTTCATGACCAACCTGTTGTCGATCCAGCCGAATAGATGTGCCGGGCCGTTGCTGCCAATCTTTCGATAGAGCCCGCAGGTAACGTGCTGACCGGATCTAGTCTCTTGAGTCGCGTGCAAAATCTCGAAACGACCATGCTCATGAGAAGCCAACGCTTTTAGGATGCGCTGCTTCTCGGAAGCGTCCACATCGGCCGCCGCTGAAACGCCGCAGGCAACCAAGCAATAGGGGACCGCCGCATAAATTAGCTTCCACATTGGCTTACGATACGTTTCGAACCCACGGATTAAAATGTCCGCAACTGGGCGCATGCTGCCACATTCCCACAGGAACTCGATCAAGCCGCCTTCAGCGTCCCGAACGGGAGCGAGACCGTTTCAAGCGTCGTCAAATCGAGCTTCCCCGAAGCGCCATCGATGTCGAGCCCAACAAGATTGCCAGCAAGGTCGAAATCGGCATTGAAGCCGCTCGCAATCTCCCGCGTCTCAGCGGAAGGCTGCGCGCTTAGTTCGATGTAGAGGCTGTCGGTATCGGGGTAATAGTGCAGCTTCATTAGACTTCCTCGCGGTAGCCGCGATCAAGGAACGCGTTGTGTATGGTCTCGCCGTCTTCCAACGTGACGACGCGCAAAATGCGCGTTTCCTCTTCGTCTGGCAAGGTGACATGGCCCCAATGGCGGATTCGGCCATCGTCCTGCACTTCGATGCGCAGTGGCGCGGCAATCACGGCGCGGCAGTGTTCTAAGGTCAGATACGGCCGCTTTCGCAGCACCTGCTCCTCGAAATAGCGCGTCGTTGACATTCCGCGCCTTCCGCCCGGCTTACTCCGCTTCCGAAAGCCACTGCTCCAGATACTTGATCGAATAGTCCCCATCGAGGAACTTGGGGTCGGTCAGCAGCTTCTGGTGGAGTGGGATCGAAGTCTTCACGCCGCCGATCACCATCTCCTCCAGCGCGCGCTTCAGGCGCATGATGCAGCCTTCGCGGGTGCGGCCCGAGACGATGAGCTTGGCGATCATGGAGTCGTAATAGGGCGGAATGCGGTAGCCGGCGTAGAGGCCGCTATCGACGCGCACGTGCATGCCGCCGGCGGCGTGGTAGCTGGTGACGAGGCCGGGCGAGGGGGTGAAGTTGAACGGGTCTTCCGCGTTGATGCGGCACTCGATCGCGTGGCCCTTGAACTCGATCTCTTCCTGCTTGACCGAGAGCGGCTTGCCATCGGCGATGCGGATCTGTTCGCGCACGAGGTCGACGCCGGTGATCGCTTCGGTGACGGGATGCTCCACCTGCAGGCGGGTGTTCATCTCGATGAAGTAGAACTCGCCGTTTTCCCAGAGGAACTCGATCGTGCCCGCGCCGCGATAGCCCATGTCGGCCATGGCCTTGGCGACAATGCCGCCCATCCGGTCGCGCTCGGCGGCGGAGATGACGGGGCTGGGGGCTTCCTCCAGCACCTTCTGGTGGCGGCGCTGCAGCGAACAGTCGCGCTCACCGAGGTGGATGGCGTTGCCATTGCCATCGCCGAAGACCTGGAATTCGATGTGGCGCGGGTTGCCGAGGTACTTCTCGATGTAAACCGTGGCATCGCCGAACGCGGCCTTGGCTTCGCTGCCGGCCTGCTGGATCAGCGTTTCGAGCTCGTCCGGGCCGTTGCAGACCTTCATGCCGCGCCCGCCGCCGCCCGAGGCGGCCTTGATGATCACCGGATAGCCGGCGGCTTCCGCGATCGCCTTGGCTTCCTTGATATCGGAAACCGCACCGTCGGACCCGGGAACGAGTGGCAGGCCGAGCGCGCCGGCGGTGCGCTTGGCTTCGATCTTGTCGCCCATCGTGCGGATGTGTTCGGGCTTGGGGCCGATCCACGTGATGTCGTGCGCCTCGACGATCTCGGCAAACTTGGCGTTTTCCGAAAGGAAGCCGTAGCCAGGATGGATCGCGTCGGCATGCGTAATCTCGGCCGCGGAGATGATCGCGGCCATGTTGAGATAGCTGTCCTTGGCGGCCGGCGGGCCGATGCAGACGGCATGGTCGGCCAGACGCACGTGCATGGCGTCGGCATCGGCGGTGGAGTGCACCGCGACCGTTTCGATCCCCATCTCATGCGCAGCGCGGTGGATGCGCAGCGCGATTTCGCCGCGGTTGGCGATCAGCAGGCGGGAAATGGCCATGGGTCTGGCGCGCTCAGGCGATGACGACGAGCGGCTGGTCAAACTCGACCGGCTGCGCGTTTTCGACCAGGATCGCGGTGATCTT
>NZ_JAIEPN010000111.1 GCF_019748365.1 Novosphingobium sp. | reverse complement strand
ATCCGCCTCGTCGATTTCAAGCTCGAGTTCGGCCGCATCTGGGATGGCGACTACAGCCGCGTGATCCTGGCGGACGAGATCAGCCCCGACGGCTGCCGCCTTTGGGACATGGTCACCGGCGAAAAGCTCGACAAGGACCGCTTCCGCCGCGACCTCGGCGGCGAGGAAGAAGCCTACCAGGAAGTCGCCCGCCGCCTCGGCCTGCTCGAAAACGACGGCGGCCCGAGCGAAGTCTTCGACCTCGGCGCCCACCGCAAACTGCGCGGCAAGAAGTAAGGCCTCGAAGCCTCCTCCTCTTCAGAGGAGGGGGTTGGGGGTGGTGAAAATCACCGCTCCGTCACATCCCCGCTCATCGGCGCCAATTTCGCCAGCAGCCGGTTCTGCGCCGCAAACGGCACATGCGCCTCGCGCATCGCGCGTTGCAGGTTCTCGACCAGCGCGTTCAAATCGGCGCGCGTCGTTCCCAGCCCCTTGTGCGCGGTCTTCATGTCGCGCCCGGTGTAGCGGCACCCCGCGTTCAGCAGGTAGCACACCTGCTCGAACAGCGTGCGCCGCAGCCGCACCATGTCGTGCTCCTCGAAGATCGCCTTGATCCGCGGGTCCGCATGGCTCAGATCCAGCGCGCGGTCGGTAATCCGGCGGATGCCCGCCTGCCCGCCGAACGCGCGCGCCAGTCCCTCGCCGCTATAGGGTTTCGCGCCGGCATTGGCATCGCTTTGCACATAGGGATCGACCGGAATCTCGCCCGTCACCGGATCGCGCTCCTTGCGCACGACGCCGAATTCCTTGTCCCAGTCAACCGGCGCTTCCGTTGTGGCGGGAACCGGCGCGGCAGGCGGTTCGGCCAGCGGCGCGGCGGCCATCAGGAAAGGCAGCAGGAACATCATCGCAGGTCCCCTCAATAGGCCAGTTGCAGCGAAAGCAGCCCGCCGCGCTGGCCTGCAAAGGTCGCCACCGAGCCGACATCGACATAGGCTGCGGTCAGCGTCACATGGCGCGTCACGGCCCAGGCCGCGAACAGGTCCTTGGCGTCATCCTCGCGCGCAATCCCCAGATTGTCCGGCCGCGTGCGCCATTCGCCGCCGACCACCAGCCGGCGTGTGATCATATAGGCCAGCGAACCTTCGAACTGCACGCTGCGCCCCGCATGCTTGTCCCCGCCAAAACCGAGCAGCCCGAACTGGTTGGCCTTGGTCACGCGCAAGGTCGCATTGGCCAGCACGCTCGCGCCCAGAAACAGCTTGGTCGCGCTCACCGTGAAATCGGTGCCCGCCGAAGCCTTCGCTCCCACCGCGCGCACGATTGCGCCATCAAGGTTGCGCTTGTGCTCCACCCCCACGCTCACTTGCGGCAGCCAGCCCGGACCGTAGACGAGATCGCCCGCCAGCCGCACTTTGGCCGAGAAAATGTCCTGATTGAACTGGAACCCGCGCCCCAGCCCCAGCGCCGCACCCACCGCGCGCGTGTTGAAGTTCTGCCGCGCATAAGCGAGCTCCACCCGGTCGCGGATACCCACTGCAATGCCATGCGTGTCGAGCCGGAAGTCGGGCAGCTCGACAATCGTCGCATGCGCCGAGACGCCCACCGCGCGGTCCGTGCCCATGCCCGAAATCGTCGCCCAGGTCGCAAGGCCCCCGCCGCCGCTGCCCTCGATCGTGGTCACGCCATTGGTCAGAATGAGCTTGCCGCTGTCGAAGCTGACAAGATCGCGCGCCGCCGCCGGAGCGCCGGAAACCAGCGCCCCCACTGCGCAGGCGAGGGCAGTAAGAACAAGGCTCTTGGGCATTCCCTATCGTTAGCCGGAGCCCCTTGCAGATTGGTAAAGGCAGCGCCGCGCACGATTGACCAGTTCTTAGGAAAACCGTGCGAAACCCGGCATATGCTGCAGCGCTTTCTGAGTCGGTTGCCCCTCGGGCTCCTGTGCCTGATCGGAGTGTCGGCAACCGGGCCGCAGCAGGGCGTGGTGCAGGTGTTCGACCAGCGCGGCCTTCCCGTCGAAGGTGCCGTGATCGAGGTTCCGGCGCCCCCCGGCAGCACCCGCGCGGTCGTGTTTCCCTGGCGCAATGCCATGGCCCAGCGCAACCAGACCTTCGTGCCCGGCACCCTGATCGTGCCGCAAGGCTCCACCGTCGCCTTCCCCAATCTCGATACGGTGCGCCACAGCATCTACAGCTTTTCCAGGCCCGCGCGCTTCCAGATCGATCTCTACGGCCGCGATCAGACGCGCAGCCAGCGCTTCCCGATCACCGGCACCGTCGCGCTCGGCTGCAATATCCACGACAAGATGCGCGGCTATATCCGCGTCACCGATACGCCTTATGCCGCCGCCACCGATCTCAACGGGCGCGGCCTGATCGATGGGCTCCCCTCAGGCACCTACCGTGTCACCGTATGGCACCCGCGCCTGCGCGGCAGCGGCAACGAGACGGTGCAGACCCTCACTATCGCGCCCGGCACCCCGGCCCGCCTCACGATAGAGCTGCGCTGATCCCATGCCCGCTGCCCTCCTCGCCCGCTTCCGCCCCCGCACCTTGCGCGCGCGCATCGCCGCGCTGTTCATGGCGCTGCTCGCAGGCGTGATGGCCGTCACCGTCGGCGTTGCGGGCAGCGGCGTCAGCCTTTTTGCCCATGCCGTCGCCGAACGCGACATGGCGGCCAACGCCCGCGTGTTCGAACAGCTGATCGCCAGCCGCGCCGGGCAGCTGCGCGATGCCGCCATGGTCGTCGCCCGCGATTTCGGTTTCCGCGAGGCTTTCGCCACCAACGACCGCGCCACCCTCGGCTCCGCGCTCGCCAGCCTCGGCGAGCGCAGCGGGGCCGAAGTCGCGGCCGTCGTCATGCTCGATGGCACCGTGGTGACCAGCCCCGGCGCCCCCGCGCTCGACGGGCATGCCCTCCTCCCCGCGCTCGATGCCGGAAAGGACAACGGCGTCATCGATCTCAAGGGCCAGCTCGGCCTCGCCGTCGCCGCGCCGATCGAGATCCCCGATCTCGCCGGCTTGCTCATCCTCGCCCAGCCGCTCGGCACGCGCGATCTTGATGCCCTGGGCCGCCTCTCCGCTGTCCCGATCAAGGCCTCGGTCGCCCCCGCCACCACGCTCGCCCCTGCCCAGCGCCAACTCGGCCTCGGCCATATCGGCGAACTGCCCTCCCCCCAGGGCCGCCAGCTCGTCCGCCTTTCCGCGCTCCCCAGCCTGCAGCGCGGGATCGAGCCGCGGCTCATCCTCAGCCACTCGCTCGATCAGGCGATGGAGGCCTACCGCGCGCTCAACACGATCCTGATGGTCATCGCCCTTGTCGGCACGCTCGCCGGGCTCTGGCTCGCGTCCCGCATCGCGCGCAGCATCAGCCGCCCGCTCAGCCAGCTCGCCGGCGCGGCCCAGCGCTATGCCGGCGGCACGGTCGCCAAGGTCCCCGTCACCGGCGATGCCGAAGTCGCCGACCTTGCGCAAAGCTTCAACGCGATGGTCGATGCCATCGAGGAGCGCGAGCGCCAGATCGTCCACAGCGCGCTGCACGATGGCCTGACCTCGCTGCCCAACCGCCGCTTCTTCACCGAAAAGCTCGATCGCACCGTCGCCCGCCAGACCCCGGCCTACCGCACCATGGTCGTCTTCGTCGATCTCGACAATTTCAAGATCATCAACGACACGCTTGGCCACCCCGCGGGCGATGCACTGCTGCGCAAGGCCGGCCAGCGCCTGCAGGAACTGTTCCCCGATCACATGGTCGCCCGCTTCGGCGGAGACGAATTCGGCCTCCTCGTCAGCGGCCTTGCCGAAACCGCCGATCCCGCCTCGCTCGCCCGCACCATCCACAGCGCGCTCAACGATGAAGTCGATATCGGCGGCCGCGCGGTGCAGCTCACCGCCAGTTTCGGCGTCGCGGTCGGCCCGTCGGACGGTGCCACCAGCGACGAACTGCTCAAGAACGCCGATCTCGCGCTCTACCGCGCCAAGAGCGAGGGCAAGGGCACCTACCACTTCTTCGAAGCCGCGCTCGATGAAGAGGCCCGCCGCCGCCGCCAGCTCGAACTCGATCTGCGCCGCGCCGTGCGCGATGGCGGCTTCGAGCTGCACTTCCAGCCGCTCTATTCGATGGCCGAGCAGCGCCTCAAGGGCTTCGAGGCGCTGATCCGCTGGAACCACCCCCAGCGCGGCATGGTCAGCCCCGCCGATTTCATCCCGCTTGCCGAGGAAACCGGCCTCATCGTTCCCATCGGCGAATGGGTGATCCGCGATGCCTGCGCCCGCGCCGCCGCCTGGCCCGGCGATCTCTCCGTCGCGGTCAACATCTCGCCGCGCCAGTTCACCAGCCCGGTCCTTGCCCAGACCATCGTGCAGGCCCTCGCCGCCTCCGGCCTGCCCGCAAACCGGCTGGAACTCGAAATCACCGAAAGCATCTTCATCGGCAATGTCGAGCGCACCCTCGCCATGCTCCACAGCCTGCGCGCGCTGGGCGTCCGCATCGCGCTCGACGATTTCGGCACCGGCTATTCCTCATTGAGCTACCTGCGCAGCTTCCCCTTCGACAAGCTCAAGATCGACCAGAGCTTCGTCCGCGACCTCGGCCGAGACGCCAGCGCCGGCGCGATCATCCGCGCCATCACCACGCTGGCCGCCGCTCTCGGCATCGAAACGCTGGCCGAAGGGGTCGAACTCCAATCCACCATGGAAGCCCTGCAACGCGAAGGCTGCGACCTCATCCAGGGCTACCTCGTCAGCCGCCCCGTGCCAGACGCCGCCGTCCCCGCCCTGATCGACCGGCTGGCAGGCGAAGCACGGCAGCGGGCGGCGGGCTGACCCACTTCTCCTCTCCCGCTTGCGGGAGGGGCGCCCTGCCCCACAGATTTCGGGAGTCAGTAAATTGTCAGCGTAAACCAGAGATCCCCGAAAGCCCTTCACCACCCTTGAGGGTGACATCCCTATTGGGACGGGACACGGCGCAATCAGTTCCCTCGCCTCTTGCGTCACGGTGCAGTGGACTATCGTCGCACCACGGCACGATTAGCAAGTGGCGAGGTCTTGATTACCCCTGAACTGATTAAGCTGCTGCGGGCAAAGTTTCGGCAAACCTGCGCCGACGCATGGCACCGCCGACGAGACCGAAGCCGATGACCATCAACACCCACACTGAGGGTTCAGGTACAGCCGTTACAGCAGGGCTATCATCCACATAAGTCGCAAACAGCAGATCGCCAGAGGTCCCGACGGGATTACCCCAGGCCGATGTCGTGCTGGTTCTTCCCCACGCAGATCCCCCGGCATATGGCGTCGTATCGGGGCCAGCCCATCCGGCAAAAATTGAGGTGTTGGAAGAAAGTGACAAAGCGTACTGCTGTCCGGCAGCAACGATGACACCAGCCGAAGAGACATCAAAGGTGGAGATGGGATAAAAGGGAGTGCCCCATTTCGGCGATGCAATGGAAAAGCTCGCCAGCGCATTCGCATTGTTCGGGTCGATAACTCCGGCATTCACGGGCCGGATCATCAACGTCATGGCACTGTCAGCAACCCCGCCAATCATCAGATCAACTTTGCTGAGAAGCCCCGAAATACCCGCTGTAAAAGTCTGCGCCGCTTCAGGGCTGCCGGAAACAGACGAGTAGACCTGCGCACCAGCGTAAAAACCAGGCACCGCAAGATTGTTTTGGTCAACTACCACAGCTGCATTGCTTGCGGTGGAAAATAACATACATCCTACAAAAAGCAACTTTCTAAACATCGATTGGCCCCCAAAAGTAAAGGTTTCTGCAGAAACCCTTCAACGGCTATGACAGGCGCCTTTCGAAAGCAAGTGAGACATATTTGGAAAAGCGCTCAAATTGAGACGCCCTTTTTGTCTTGCCCCATTTTATTGGGGATGCACGCAGATCGCTAAACCCAAGCGGCGCGCAGTCTGCGCTGACGGGCCAGCTGCAGCAGCCAATGCAAATCCCCCTACTCCACCACCGGCAGCGCAATATAGCTCCCGTCCGCGCCCCCCACGCTCACCTTCTGCACCGCCTTCACATAATCCCCCGGCTTCGCATCCAGGATCGAAGGCACAAACGTCTGCGGGTTGCGGTCGTAAAGCGGGAACCAGCTCGATTGCACCTGCACCATGATCCGGTGCCCCGGCAGAAACACATGGTTCGCCTGCGGCAGCTCGAACACGTATTCCAGCGGCGCACCCGCCTTCAATGGCCGCGCCTCGGCCAGCGTCTCGCGGAAGCGGCCGCGGAAGATGTCCATGCCCACGGCCAGCTCGTATCCGCCCATCGCGCGGTCGCCCGGCACGGCATCGGGGTAGACGTCGATCAGCTTCACCACCCAGTCGCTGTCGGTCCCGCTGGTGGACGCGGTCAGGTGCACCACCGGCGCGCCCGCGATCGTCACCGGCTTTTCCAGCACCGGCCCCACAAACGCCAGCACATCGGGCCGCCCCGAAACCGCGCGCTGGTCGCCCACCAGCCAGGTCGGCCAGGGGTTGCCGTCATAGCCTTCCTGCTGGTTGGGGCGCGGGTAGTAGGTGACGGGCTTGGCCGGGTCTGAAACGTAGTCCACCGTCCCCGCCACAGCCGAAGGCGCGAAGCCCAGCCCTTCGCCCGGCAACAGATAGAGCTTCTTCTCGGCCTTGGCGGCAGGCCAGCCGCCGAGCTTCTGCCACTCGTTCGTCCCGCTCTGGAAGGCCGTCACCACCGGCACATCCATCGGCTTGTCATAGAGATAGTGCGCAAGGAACGGCGCCAGCACGTTCATCCGCCACCACTTGCCGGTATCCGCATCCCATTTGATCGCACCCAGCGCATCGGCCTTCTCGATCGCCTGCCCGTGGAACCATGGCCCGATCGACATGCGCAGCAGGCCATCCTTGTCCTGCGGCTTCAGCGCCTTCCACACCGCCGGCGCGCCGTAGATATCCTCCTGATCCCACAGCGAGTGGACCAGCAAGGTCGGCACCTTCAGCGGCGTCTTGGCCAGCACCTTGTCCATCGCCTGTTCCTGCCAGAACCCGTCCCACGCCTGGTGCGCCTTGATCTTCTGCCAGAACCCGATCTGATCGAGCCCCTGCGCGCTCGCCAGCGCACCTGCCGATCCATACTTCATGAAGTGCGCATAGGCGTCCGCCTCGGCCACTTCATACCTGTTCTCGTTGCCGCGCGTCGCGACCTGCTCCCATATATAGCTGATGCCAATCTGGCGGAACGCGCCGTTGTGGAACCAGTCGTCGCCGCGCCAGCCATCGACCATCGGGTTCATCGGCACTGCCACTTTCAGCGCCGGATGCGGGTTCACCAGCGCCGCCAGCGCGGTGAAGCCGTCATAGCTGATGCCGATGATCCCCACCCGCCCGTTGCTTTCGGGCACGTTCTTCACCAGCCAGTCGATGGTGTCGTAGGTATCCGTCGCGTGGTCGGTCTTGGTCGGGTTGAGCGAGGTGCCGACGAACGGCCGGTTCATCACGTACGTCCCCTCCGAGCCGTACTTGCCCCGCACATCCTGCACCACGCGGATATAGCCGCCCGCTGTCACCACATCAGGCGCATGGTCATAGCCATCGAGCGCCACCGCCATGATCGGCGAACCGTGCTGGCTGGTCATTTCCTCCGCGTTGTAAGGGGTCCGCGTCAGCAGCATCGCAGCACCCTTCGCGCCCTTGGGGATCATGATGACGGTGTGCAGCTTCACCCCGTCGCGCATCGGGATATCCACCGCGCGCCGCTCGTAATCGCGCGCCGCCACCGGCTGCACAATCGTTGCGGGCCGCTCGTCGTAGACCGGCCCTTTGGCCGGCGCCGCCCACGCGCTCGCCGCACTTGCCAGCAGCAGCCCCAGAGCCAGACCCGCGCGCAGTTTCATGTGCCATTCCCCCTCATCACAAGGACGCGAGCTTATCACCCGCCGGACCGGTGCCAAGCGTCATTGCGCATTCACCCGCAAGCCGTCAGAACCGGGCGCGATGCATCTGCGCTTTCTTGTCCGCCTCCTCGCCCTGCTTGTCCTCGCCGCCGTGCCGCTCGCCCCGGCCGCAGCAAAGCCCGTGCCCGTCTGGGCCTTCGAGAAAAGCGATCTCGCGCCCGATCCTGCCTTCCGCTTCGGCCGCCTGCCCAATGGCATGCGCTATGTGATCCGGCACAATGAAAGCCCCAAGGCCACCGCCGAAGTGCGGCTCCAGATCGACACCGGCTCGCTCGACGAACGCGATAGCGAGCGCGGCTTTGCCCATTTCGTCGAGCATATGGCCTTCAACGGCAGCACCCATGTGCCCGAGGGCGAGATGGTCAAGCTGCTCGAACGCGCAGGGCTTGCCTTCGGGGCCGATACCAATGCGCAGACCAGCTTCGAACACACGCTCTACATTCTGAGCCTGCCGCGGAACGAGGCGGCGCTCCTCGATACCGCGCTCATGCTCATGCGCGAGACGGCAAGCGAGCTCAGTTTCGCGCCCGAGGCGGTCGAGCGCGAGCGCGGTGTGGTCCTCTCCGAACTGCGCGATGGTCAAGGCTATGCGCTGGAAAACAACAAGGACCAGCTGGCCTTCCTCTATCCCGCAGCGCACTTTCGCGACCGGCTCCCCATCGGCACGGTGGAATCGCTGAAGGCCGCCACCTCGGCAGCGCTCAAGGCGTTCTGGGCGCGCGAATATGTGCCCGCGAAGACCACGCTGATCGTCGTTGGTGATTTCGATGCCGATGCGGTCGAAGCGGCGATCCGGGCGCGCTTCACCGATTGGCCCGCGCGCAAGCCCGCCGGGCGCCCCGGTCAGGGCCGCGTCCTGTTCGATCAGCAGGGCGCCGCGCGCATTCACCTCGATCCCGCGCTGTCCGAACGCGTCACCGTCTCGCGCCACGGCCGCTGGCGGAAGGAACCGGACACCGCAGAAAGCCGCCGCGTGGGTCTTCTGCGCCAGCTCGGCTATGGCGTGATCAACCGGCGCATGCAGCGCCTCAGCCGCCTCGCGCAGCCGCCGTTCCGCGGCGCGGGGGTGGGCACCAGCGAAGTCTTCCACATCGGCCGCACCACCAATCTCGTCGTCGATACGGCGGACAAGGGCTGGCGTGACGGTCTCTTCGCCGCCGCGCAGGTCTATCGCGAGGCGCTGGCCAAGGGCTTCAGCGAGGCCGAAGTGGCCGAACAGATCGCGGGTGTCCGCACCGGCCTCGAAAATGCTGCCGCCGCTGCCGATACGCGCAGCAACGATGCACTCGTCGGCGCGGTGATCCAGCTGCTGCGCGATGAAAAGGTGCCCACCACCCCGGCCTCCGCGCTTGAACGGTTCAACCGCCATGCGGCCTCGCTCACCCCCGCCGCCGTGCTCGCCGCGCTGCGCGCCGATGCGCGGCCGCTCGAAAACCCGCTGATCCGCTTTCAGGGCCGCACCGCGCCGGCTGGCGGGGAGCAAGCCCTGCGCGCGACCTGGGAACAGGCCTTGCGCGCACCCTTGCGCTACAAGGTCAGCGTCCCCTCGGGCACGTTCGCCTACACCGATTTCGGCACGCCGGGCTCAATCGCCAGCGACGTCACCCGCGCCGATCTCGGCCTGCGCCAGATCCGCTTTGCCAACGGCGTGCGCCTCAATCTCAAGCGCACCGATCTCGAAGCCGACCGGGTGCTCGTGCGCATCTACCTCGATGGCGGCGAACTGCTCGATACCAAGGCCAATCCCACCGCCACCGAAATGACCTCGATGCTGCCCACCGGCGGCCTCGGCAAGCACAGCCTCGATGATTTGCAGACCCTGCTCGCGGGCCGCTCGGTCAGCAGCAGCATCTCCTCATCGGGCGATGCGTTCACGCTCGGTGCCGGCACCACGCGGCGCGATCTCGAACTGCAGCTCCAGCTCCTTGCCGCGCTGATCACCGATCCCGGCTGGCGCACCGAAGCGGATGAGCTCTACCACCAGACCATGACGAACTTCTTCGCGCGCCTCACCGCGACGCCGTCGTCCGCGCTCTCCAACACGCTGCCCAGCGTGATTTCCGGCGGCGATCCGCGCTTCACGGTCCAGCCGCCCGAAACCTATCAGGCGCTCACCATGGCGCGGCTCAAGGCCGATATCGGCGACCGCCTCGCCAGGGGCGCCATCGAGCTTACCCTCGTCGGCGATTTCGATCCCGATGCCGCCGTGGCCATGGTCGCCCGCACTTTCGGCGCCCTCCCCGCGCGCGAGGCCGAATTCCGCCCCTACGAAGCCGAACGCCAGCGCAGCTTCACGCCCAAACGCGGCCTCACCGTGATCCGCCACAAGGGCGAGGCCAACCAGGCCATCGTCCGCTATGTCTGGCCCACCACCGACGACAGCGATCCGGTGACCGCCATCGGCCTCGAACTCCTGCAGGAAGTCACCGGGATCGAAGTGCTCGATGTGGTGCGCGAGGCGCTCGGCAAGGCCTACTCCCCGGCCACATCCTCCTCGCTCAGCCGCGTCTGGCGCGGCTGGGGCACGTTCACCGTCAACGCCTCGGTCGATGTCGCCGATGTCGCCGCCACCCGCACTGCCATCGAAACCACCATCGCCGGCCTCGCCGCCGCACCGGTCGATGCCGATGTGCTCGCCCGCGCCCGCGCCCCGATGCGCGAGCGGATCGACAACCTGCTCAAGACCAATTCCGGCTGGCTCGCCCTCACCGAGCGCGCGGCATCCCAGCCCGAACGTCTCGAGCGCTACTTCAAGGCCCGCCAGCGCCTCGACGCGCTGAGCGCTGCCGATCTGCAGGCCCTCGCCAAGCGCTACCTCGCCCCCGATCAGGCCGTCATCGCGCTCGTCCTCCCCGAAGGCGCCCCCGCCCCTGACAAGTGATCGCGCCTGCCCGTTTGGGAGGATGGGCCTTTTCGCTAATGGGCGTAGCTTTCCTCTCGGGCACCACGCCCGCCGGAGGGACCACCCGCCATGCTCACCCGTCTCGCAATCGCCGCCGCCGCGCTCGCGCTTATCCCCACTGCCGCCTTTGCCGGCCACAGCGAGCTCGAAGTCCCGCCTGCCGACACCTTCCTCCTCGGCGGCGAACAGAAGGCCGACATGGTCGTCTCCGGCCGCAACACCGGCCAGACCACCGTCGCCGTGCTCGCGGTAAAGGACGGGTCTTCGCCCGAAGTGCTGATCGCCACCGTCTCCCCCGGCGCGAGCTTCAGGCACGCCTACGGCCCCGGCGAGATCGCCGTGATCCGCAACCAGTCCACCAGCGAAACCGCCCGCCTCAGCGTCGATTTCACCGGCAGCCCGTCCAGCCTCACGATGGCCTACCTGCTCCCCCAGAAGGACTGAGCCGGGCCTATCCCGCGCCAACGAAAACGGGGCAGGCGCCCATCGGCCCCCGCCCCGCATTCCAGGCCCCATCAGGAAGCGCCGCTCACTGCAGACCGGCGTCGCCTTCCAGCCCGGCCAGCTTCGCGCCGATGGTCTTGGCCACGTCCGTGCGCACCTTGTCGTTGTGCTCCTTGACGCTCATCACCACCTTGCCCTTCGCGTCGAGCAGCTGTGCGCCCTTGCCCGTCCCGGCCGGCGCCAGCTGCACCGAAAGCGGGCTTGGCGAGAGGCGGTTGCTCGCCCCGTTCGCGCCATCGACCACCGCGCCGACGCCGCCGCCGAGCAGGATGTTGCCGAACGAGGCCCCGCCCAGCTTCGACTGGACCAGCACATAAGTCGGGTCATAACCATCAAGCGTGATGTCTGCGCGCGTGTCTTCCTTGCGGCGCATCTGCATCTTGCACGGCATCGTGCAGGTCGAGCCATTGCTGAACACGACCTTCGCGCCCTTGGGCTCAGACTGGGCCTGATACTTCACGTTCGGTCCGTTCATCACCGTCGCGCAGCCAGACACAGCAAATCCCAGCGCCGCAATCGCGGCGATATGCGCAATCTTCATTTCAGATATCCCCCCTTCAAATCGGGGTCGAGCCTATGGGGTGGCGGCGCTTTGTAAAGGATTTATTTGCCAGATCAGTCTGCACACGCCGCTGATTTAAAACCATATTGGATTTAATTCTGCAGCAGAATGCCAGCCGCCTACGCCACGGTATCCTGATAACGCCGCACCGCGATAAACCCGAGCAGCGCCAGCATCCCCGCCAGCACCCCCATCTCGGGCAGTGCGTCCACCAGCCCCCAGCCCTTCAGCATCACCCCGCGCACCAGCCGGATGAAATGCGTCGTCGGCAGCACTTCGGCCAGCGTCTGCGCCCACACCGGCATGCCGCGATAGGGAAAGGCAAAGCCTGAGAGCAGCACCGAGGGCAGGATGTAGAAAAAGCTCATCTGCATCGCCTGCAACTGGCTCTGCGCCAGCGTCGAGAGCGTGAAGCCTAGCCCCAGACTGGTGATCATGAACAGCAAGGTCGCCCCCAGCAGCAGCGGCAATGGCCCCGCAAACGGCACCTGAAACAGGAACCGCGCCGCCATCAGGATCACCGTCAGCTGCACCACCCCGATTGCCAGATAGGGCACGATCTTGCCCACCATCACCTCGAAGGGGCGCAGCGGCGTCGCCAGCAGGTTCTCCATCGTCCCCTGCTCCACCTCGCGCGTCACCGATAGCGCGGTCAGCATAACCATCGTCATCGAAAGCACGATGGCGAGCAGCCCCGGAACCACATTGTGGCTGGTGATCCCTTCCGGGTTATAGCTGCGGTGCAGCACGAGATCGACCGGCGATTGTCCCGCCGCGCGGGCTCCCAGCGGCCCGATCAGATCATGCCCCAGCGCAGTCGCCACCGCCTCATTGATCGCGCTGAGCGCAGGGCCGGTCGCGGCTGGATCGGTCGCATCCGCCGTCACCAGCAATTGCGGCCGCCGCCCGCGCACCAGATCGCGCCCGAAATCGGCGGGGATCGTCACCACGAACTGCACCTTGCCGTTCTGCAGCAGCTCTTCCCCAGCGCCGGGGCTTTCCACCAGCTCGGTCACCTTGAAATACGTCGTGTTTCTCAGCGCCGCGTCGATCGAGCGCGCAAAGACCGAATTGTCCCCCCGCTCGATCGCCATCGGCAGCCCGCGCGGATCGTTGTTGATCGCATAGCCGAAGATCATCAG
>NZ_JAIEPN010000048.1 GCF_019748365.1 Novosphingobium sp. | reverse complement strand
CAATAAACCTTCGTTCCGCCCCTGCTTTCCTGGGTGCCGCAAGCCGGACGCGGCTGCCGACGGCACAACAAGGGAAATATGCGAGACTCTGCTCGCCTGATCCTCTGCAGTTAAGACTATAACCAACAAAAGCCTCCAGCGCGAACGGATTCGTTGCTTGGCCAGACTTGGCAGCACAAGGGTGTGGCCTTTCTACCATGTTGCCGCGGCACTTGCCCTTGCCAGAGGCTTTCGGCAAAGCGCACATGATGCACTTGCCCGGCATCTGCGCGCCTGAAAAAGCGCGCGAAATGCATCGGCAGAGGAGAAGGCACCCCATGTTCCGCAAGATCGACGACAAGACTTTCGCCAGCCCGCAGATCGAGCTTGCGGACGTGGCCGAAGCCGAGGCGCTGGGGATCGGCCTGATCATCAACAATCGCCCTGAGGATGAGTCTCCCGATCAGACCCCCGGCGCCGAGATCGAAGCCGCCGCCATGGCAGCCGGTATTGCCTATGTCGCGATCCCCGTCACGCATGCGGGCTTTTCGATGCCGCAAGTCGAGGCGATGGAAGCCGCGCTCGCTGCAGCCGGCGACAAACCGGTGCTCGCCTATTGCCGCTCCGGCACTCGCTCCACGCTGCTCTGGGCACTGGCTCAGGCCAAGATGGGCATGGCGCCCGATGCGATTGCGGCCCATGCCGCCGGTGCAGGCTATGACGTCAGCCCGATCATGCCGCAGCTCGATTTCCTCGCCGCGCAGGCACGCTGAAGCTGGCGCTGCACGCGATGGCATTGGACGCTCTTCTGGCGCTCCCCGGAGCCGGTATTGCCTTGCAGGCGATCGGATCGCTCGTGGCAGTGCTGCTGGTTTTCGTGCTCGTGCGCGCGCTCGGCATGGGCAGCGATGTGCGGATTGCAGATGAGGACGAGGCACGCGCGCTGGCCGAAGCGGCGCACTGCGGCTTCGATCCCGTCGAGATCGCGCTCGACCGGGCACGGATCGGCGCGTTGCTGCGCAACCGGGCTGGCGAAGTCATGCTGATCCGCCGCCATGGCGCCCGGTTTGCCGCCCGCGTGTTGTCCTCGCACGCCGGTTCGAGGCTCGATCGCGGGTTCCTGACGCTTTCGACCGAGGATCCGCATTTCGGCAGCATCACGCTTGATCTGGGCGAAAAGGCGCAAGTGTGGGCGGCAAGCCTGCGCCGACTGGGAGCCAGCGCATGACCGATTTTCTGGCGCCGCTGCTCGCTTCGCTCAGCCACCCGATCAGCCAGCCGA
The DNA here is from genome assembly GCF_019748365.1 of Novosphingobium sp. GTDB lineage: Bacteria > Pseudomonadota > Alphaproteobacteria > Sphingomonadales > Sphingomonadaceae > Novosphingobium. The sequence continues at coordinate 11,638 of NZ_JAIEPN010000048.1, read as the reverse complement.
TCGACGTGATCGCCTATGCGGTCCCGGTGTTCGTCGCGATGATCCTGGTCGAGATCGCCTGGGCCCGCCGCCATGCGCCGGAAGCCTACGAAGCGCGCGACATGCTGACTTCGCTGCTGATGGGTCTGGGCAGCACCATCGCCGGAGCGCTCGTCGCGGGCATGATCTATGCGGCAGCCACATGGCTCTATGCGCACCGTGTGGCCACCGTGCCCTATGCTTGGTGGTCGTGGATCGCGGTGCTGCTGCTCGATGATTTCAACTACTACTGGGCGCACCGCACCGGCCACCGCGTCCGCTGGTTCTGGGCGGCGCATGTCAATCACCATACCAGCCAGCACTACAACCTGAGCACCGCGCTGCGGCAGACCTGGACAGGTTTCCTTGCCCTCTCGTTCACTTTCCGCATCTGGCCCGCCTTCTTCGGCGTGCCGCCGGAAATGCTGCTGACCGCGGGCGCGGCCAACACGGTGGGCCAGTTCTGGATCCACACCGAAGCGGTGCGCCGCATGCCGGCGTGGTTCGAGTGGATCTTCAACACCCCCTCGCACCACCGCGTCCACCACGCGACGAACCCGCTCTATCTCGACCGCAACTATGCCGGCGTGTTCATGTTCTGGGACCGCCTGTTCGGCACGTTCCAGCCCGAGCTGGACGAGGAACCGGCGCGCTACGGCGTGATCCGCCAGCTCGGCACTTTCAATCTGCTCCACAGCGTGTTCCACGAATGGAAGGGCATCGCGAAGGATTTCGCCAGCGCGCCGTGGCGCTACAAGCTGGCCTATCTGGTGCGCGAACCCGGCTGGAGCCACGATGGCAGCCGCGACACCAGCGATGCGATCCGCACCCGCTGGCTGGAACGCAACGGGCACCTAGCGCCCGATGAGCCCCAGCGCATGGCGGATGAAGGCATCGCGATCAGCCACCCATAGCATCTCGTTCGAGAGCCGCGGGTTGGCATAGGTCCAGCCGTCTCCGGAATAGACCTTGCTGAACGTGCCGCGCGTGCCGAACGCCAGCGAAACCGCGCGCTGCTCGCTCTTCAGCGTCAGACCTTCGCCTGCAATGGTCGCGGTCCCCGGCTGAAAACCCCGCCCCCACGGCCGGAGCGCGAAGACATAAGGCTCATTGCGGAAGCTGCGCACCTCGGTGTTGAAGAAAGCCGAGAGATAAACCTGATCCAGCACACCGAGCGCAGCGGGCGGCATCCGCCATTCCGAGGTGGCAATCACCGGCCAGGGATAATGCTGCGGGTTGCCGTAGAGAATCTCGCTGCGCAGATCGACGAGTGCCTCGCGCGGCTCCTGCAACGGCGCCATCCGCTCGATCCTGAGGTTGTTCGACCAGGTGAACCCGAACGAGGTCGCATCGATCAGCGGCATCGCGGAAGGCGGCCCCTGTCCTGGCGCGTTCGAGACCGTCACGTTCTCGTAGATGCGCAGGTAGGCCTTGTCCTTCAGCTGGTGCCCGCTCGCGATATTGCTCCAGCCCTTCTGCCCCTGCCAGCGCACATTGCGGAAGTGCGAGACCAGCGTGCCGTTGATGTAGGTGCTATGCTCCTGATCGGCCGCGGTGCCGACATTGCCAGTGATCTCGCTGTCCTCGGCGTAGATCATCGTCTCACCACTCGGCGCAAAGATCGCGTTCTTGCCGCCGAACAGCTTCGCGCGCCGGATCACTGCGGTAAACAGCCCCGGCGGCGCGCCGCCATAGGTTTCCAGATGCACCGCCCCCATCGGCTGGATCGCGCCGGGAAAATCGAGTTCGATATCGCGCATCTCGAAGTGGATCCGCGCCCGGCCCATCTCCAGTGCGCGCATCCTGAGGACAGCCCATTGATCCCCGCTGCGAAACGTGACGCGTTCGCCAGGGACCGAAGAGCGGAAGATGTACTGCGTGCCATCGAGATTGCCGACAATGTCCGGCAGGCTCGGCGCAAAGGGGTAGACGCAAGGCCGCCCGGCCCGGTCGCGCGCTTCGTAGACGAACTCGAGGCCGCCCTCGGCGCGCCCGTAGAGCGAGGCAACGTCGTTGCCCTGATAGACTTCGTGGCCTGCCGCCTGCGAGGCATCGCATTTCACAAAGAAGCGATTGGCCGGCCGGCGCAGCCCCTGCATCGGCATGTAGAAGGGATAGCTCGCATCATGTGCGGCAAAGCCGGCCGGCGTGGTCGGCGGCGGCAGGTCCGGCGGAACCACGGGTTGGAGCGGCGGCACAGCCGGCTGCTGCCCGGCCCCCGCACCGCGCGCGGCGGTCTGCGCGTTCGATTCGCTGCCAAGCCCGCTGCAGCCGATGGTGCCGAGCACCGCGAGGCCGGCGGCCAGCCAAAGGGGTAGTCTCATGGCGATCCTTCCGGCCACGGGCAGGCTCGCCCGCATAAGGTCAGCTGGCGAGCCGCAGCGCGGTGCCGGCGGTATCCGCATCCGGCTGATCCGGCCAGATGCCGCGCGTGTCGTAGACTGCCTTGCCGCTGCGTTCGGCGAGCGGGACGACCTTGAACACGTCATGGTCCACCAGCACGACCAGCAGCTCGCATGTTTCCAGAGCATCATCCAGATCGACGAGGCTTGCGCCGGTATCGGTGAACTCGACCGGCAGCGCATGGGCGTATGGCTCGACGATGCTGACGCGATTGCCGTACTTGCGCGCGAGCCGTGCCGCCACGAAGCGGGCCGGGCTTTCGCGGAAATCGTCGATGTTCGCCTTGAAGGCGAGGCCGAGGCAGGCGATTCGCGCGTCGGGCTGGGCCTCGATCAGTTCGGTCGCCCGCGCGATCACGTGGTGCATCTTCTGATCGTTGACACCGCGAGCGGTGCGGATCAGGGGCGTATCCTCTGGCGCGCTCGCCACGATGAACCACGGATCGACCGCGATGCAGTGCCCGCCGACGCCGGGGCCCGGCTGCAGGATGTTGACGCGCGGGTGGCGGTTGGCGAGCCGGATCACTTCCCAAACATCGAGCCCCATGCGGTCCGCCACGATCGAAAGCTCGTTGGCGAAGGCGATGTTCACGTCGCGATAGGCGTTCTCGACCAGCTTGGTCATTTCGGCACTGCGCGCATCGGTCGTCACGCATGTGCCGCGCACGAAGCGCTTGTAGAAGGCGAGCGCCTTGCGCGCGCAGCGCGGGGTGATGCCGCCGATCGAGCGATCGTTGTTGGTGAGTTCCTCGAGAATGCGGCCCGGAAGCACGCGCTCGGGGCAATAGGCGATCGAGACGTCCGGCGTTTCGCGAGTCAGGCCCGGGAACTTGAGGTCGGGCCGCAGCCCAGCCATCAGATCGCGCATCATCTCGGTCGTACCGACGGGGCTGGTCGATTCGAGAATCACCACGTCGCCGGGCTTGATCACGCCGGCGACTTCGCTGGCAGCGGCCTGCACGTAAGAGACGTCCGGCGTGTGGTGGCCATCCTTGGCGAACGGCGTCGGCACCGCGATCACGAAGACGTCGGCAGGCTCGATCTGGGTCGAGGCGCGCAGGAGGCCGCGCTGGACGACGCCCTGGACGAGACCATCGAGATCGACTTCCTCGATATGGATTTCGCCGCGGTTGATCGTGTCGACCACGCTCTGGGTTACATCGAGGCCAAGCACCGGGCAGCCGGAGCGGGCGATGATCGCAGCCGTGGGAAGCCCGATATAGCCGAGGCCGACAACGCAGACCTGCGGCTTCTGATCGCCGTTTCCGATTTTAGCCGACATTCCCCAAGAGCTCCGCGATACGCCGCGCAGCGTGCCCATCCCCGAAGGGATTGTGCGCGCGCGCCATGGCCGAATAGGCAGCCTTATCGTCGAGCAGGGTAAAGATTTCGGAAACTATCCGGGCTTTCTCGGTGCCTACAAGGCGAGCCGTGCCGGCCTCCACGCCCTCGGGCCGCTCGGTCGTCTCGCGCATGACAAGCACCGGTTTGCCGAGCGCGGGCGCCTCTTCCTGCACGCCGCCACTGTCGGTCAGCATGATCTCGGCAATCGAGAGCAGGCGCGCGAAATGCGGATAGTCGAGCGGCTCGATCAAGGCGACATTGGCAAGACCGCCGAGCGCACCTTCCATCACCTTGCGCACGTTGGGATTGGGGTGAACCGGGAAGATCAGCGCCACGTCCTCGCGCGCCGCAATCTCTCGGATCGCCTCGGCAATCGCCTCGAGCCCACCGCCGAAGTTCTCGCGTCTGTGGCTGGTGACACCGATGATTCGCTTGCCAGAAAACCGGGCTTCGAGATCGGCCAGGCCGCCCGCCAGCGCCGGCTCGGCCTCGATCTTCGCGCTGACCCATTGCAGCGCATCAATCACGGTATTGCCGGTCACGTGGATCGCATTCGCCGCCACATTCTCTGCCCGCAGCGCTGCCGCCGATGTCTCGGTGGGCGCAAAATGCAGCGCGGCGATGGTGCCGATGATCTTGCGGTTCACCTCTTCGGGCCAGGGGTGATAGATGTTGTGGCTGCGCAGCCCCGCCTCGACATGGGCGACCGGGATCTTGCGGTAATAGGCCGCCAGCGCGCCCGCCATTGCGGTGGCTGTGTCGCCCTGCACGACCACCCAATCCGGCTTTTCGGCGTCCATCACGCCGCCAAGCCCGGTAAGGAGCGCAGCGGTCAGGCCGTCGAGCGTCTGGTCGGGCTTCATCAGATCGAGATCGTGATCGGGCACGATCCCGGCAATCGCCAGCACCTGATCGAGCATGCCGCGATGCTGCGCCGAAACGCAGGTCACCACCCGAAAGCGCGCGTCGGCAGCAAGCGCATGCACAACCGGGAACATCTTGATCGCTTCGGGCCGCGTGCCGAAAACCACGAGGATTGTCTGTGTCATGCTCCGCCCCCTACCATCCGTGGGTTAAGGGGCGCATAATCACACCGAAGGCATCTGCTGGCTGGAACAATGAAAGCCGCCGCCGCCTGCCAGCACCGCATCGGCCATCAGGCCGATCACCGCGCGCCCGGGGAACAGTTCGGCAATCGCGGCAACACCGTCGTCGTCATGCTGCGTGCCGAAGACCGGCACGATGACCACGTTGTTGGCGATGACGAAGTTCATGTAGCTCGCCGGCTGGATCATACCGCCCCACTCGACCAATCCCGGCGAAGGAACCTCCACCACCTCGACCCCGAAGTCGCGCGCCCGCGCCGCTGCATCGGCATAGATCGCGGCATTCGGATCGCCCGGCCCCGTCGCGCGCGGAAGCGCCAGCCGATTCGGCGCGACGAAGCGGGCCAGATTGTCGACATGGCCATCGGTATGGTCGTTGATCAGGCCATGACCCAGCCACAGCACGCGCCCGTACCCAAGATCACCCGCGAGTCGCAGTTCCAGATCAGCCTGCGTCAGGGCCGGATTGCGGTTGGGATTGAGCAGGCACTGCGCAGTCGTGGCGACCAGCCCCGTCCCGTCGCCATCGAGCGCGCCGCCTTCGAGAATCCAGTCACAGCGGTCGGCTGCAAGGCCAGCGCTTGCGGCAAGGTCCGCTCCGATCGCCTCGTCCCCCGGCATCAGATACTTGCCGCCCCAGCCGTTGAAACCGAACAGCCGCGCGCGCCGCCCTTCGGCCCCGCACACCACCAGCGGCCCGGTATCGCGCAGCCAGACATCGCCATAGACCCGGCGCTCGAGCGTGACGGCGCCCGACACGAGGCTGCGCGCCCGCGCCTCATTCGCCGCATCGCGCACGATCAGTCGCACCTGCTGCCCGCTATCGGCAACAGCGCTCGCAAACGCCGCGATCTGCTCCTGCGCGGCATCGATCACGCCGGACCATTCTTCCGCCAGATGCGGGAATCCGATCCAGAGCCAGTCCTGCGGATGCCATTCGGGCGGCATCCGCAGCGTGGTGTTGGTCATATCCTACTTGCCCTTTGCCTGTGCCAGGCTCTTGTCGCGGATCGCGCGGAACTCGTCGTTCGGGTGCCAGTTGGGCCAGATGGTGCTGTCGGCCAGCTCGCGGCCGAGCCGGTAGAACAGGCGCACGTCCTGCAGCATGCCCGACATGTCCCAGCTCTCCTGATACTCGTCGCTCGGCTGGTGATAGCGCACATTGGTGTAGTCGTCGGAAATGGCCGCCCCTGCGGCCTTGCCGCCGTTCACAAGATCGGTGCCGCGCTCCACCGCGAACATGGGCACACCGCGCTTGGCAAAGCTGAAGTGGTCCGAACGGTAATAATACCCTCGCTCGGGATGATCTTCGGATGATTCGCTAAGGCCAAACTCGCCTTCCACCTTGCGCAGGATCGCGGTGAGGTCGGACTTGTCACCGCCGGTTACCGTCACGTCCTTCGCCGGCCCACCGGCATAGAGCGCATCCATGTTTACGCCGCCAACCGTCCGCGCCAGCGGAAAGACCGGGTTCTGGGCGTAGTACTCGGAGCCGAGAAGCCCTGATTCCTCGAGCGTCACGGCAAGGAAGACCTGGCTGCGCGCAGCGGGGCCCGCCTTAGCGTTCATCCTGGCAAGCGCAGCCAGCGCCGCTACGCCGGTCGCATTGTCGATCGCGCCGTTGCAGATGTCGTCACCCGTCGCGTCAGGCTTGCAGCGCCCCAGATGATCCCAGTGCGCTGTGTAAAGCACGTATTCGTCGGGGCGCGTCTTGCCCGGCAGCACGCCGATCACATTGTGCGAATTGGCCTTCTCGATGGTGTTGTCGAACGAGAGGTTGGCCTTGAGGCCAAGCGGCAACGGCTTGAAGCCCTTCTGCTGCGCGGCTGCGGTCAGCGCGGCGAGATCCTTTCCGGCGGCCTTGAGGATCGCCTCGGCCACCGGCTTCTGTACCCAGCCGTTCGCCACGGTCTGGTCCGCGCCATCATTGGCGGTCTGCACGAAGTGCTGCGCGCCCGACCAGCTCGATTCCACCACCTGCCAGCCATAGGCCGCCGGGAACGTATCGTGGATGATCAGCGCCGCCGTCGCCCCCTGCCGCGCGGCTTCCTCGAACTTGTAGGTCCACCGCCCGTAATAGGTCATGCGCCGCCCGCGGAAGAGCCCGTTTTCGCCCTCCATCGCATAGTCCGGATCGTTGACCAGAATGACCGCGGTCTTCCCCTTCATGTCGATCCCGGCATAGTCGTTCCAGCCCAGTTCCGGCGCGTTGATGCCATAGCCGACGAAGACCAGCTCGCTGTCCTTGACCTCGGTGTGGGGCGTGATGCGATAGCTGCCCACCACGAAATCGCTGGATGGCTTGAACGTCATCGTTGCAGCGCCGCCCGTGATGGTGAGCGGGCTGCGATTGGTTCCCGAGATCGTCGCGGTCGGCACGTCCTGCAGCCACTGGCCCTTGTTTCCCGGCTGGAGGCCCGCCGCCTTGAACCGCGCAATGATCGCATCGAGCGTCTTGGGCTCCGCCGCCGTACCCGGCCCGCGGCCTTCGTATTCGTCCGAGGACAAAGTCCGGATCGTCTCGCGCATCAGCGCCTCATCGACCGGCGGCACGGCAGGCGCGGCATGGCTTGCCGCCAGCGGCATGACCAGCGCAGCTCCGCACATAAGGCCCAAGACCTTGCGACCAAACGACGTGCTGATCTTCATCCTCAATTCCCTCATGGCATGCATGGCGCGCACTGGTGGCAGAGCCCCCGCCCACTGGCAAGCCGCACGCATGCGCTTGATCGCACGCCCCCGACCGGGCATCGCAGCACCATGATCGGCACCAACGCAGCACCGGACTGGGCCCACGCTCTCCACCGCGCCCGCACCGAAGCGCCGTTCCTGTGCCGCGGCCTTGAACGCCTGCCCGATCTGGCGGAATTGCTGGCAGCCGGCCGAATGGAGGACGCCCTCCTCGCCGCCCATGCCGCCGGCGAGGACGAACTCGACACTGGCATTGCGCTCCGCCGCCAGCGGCTCGCACTTGCCGTCTCCCTCGCCATCGGTGATCTCGCCGGCGCACTTCCGCTCGCCCGCGTCATGGCAGAGCTTTCGACCTTCGCCGATCACGCGCTCGATGCCGCCGTCATCGCCGCCATGCGCCGCCGCGTGCCCCATGCCGAACCGCAAGGTTTCTCGGCCATAGCGCTCGGCAAGCACGGCGCGGGCGAACTCAACTACTCGTCAGACATCGACCCGATCCTGCTCTACGATCCCGATCTGCTGCCCCGCCGTGAGCGCGACGATCCTGCCGAGGCCGCCCAGCGCATCGCCCGCACCGTCGTAGAACTTCTGAGCGCCGTCACCGCCGAGGGCTACGTCTTTCGCGTCGATCTGCGCCTGCGTCCCGCCGCCGAAGTCACCCCGCTCGCGCTCCCCTTCGTGGCCGCCATCACGCACTATGAATCGAGCGCGCTCGCATGGGAGCGCGCCGCCTATATCCGCGCCCGCCCGGCCGCCGGTGACGTGGCAGCCGGGCAAGCCTTCCTCGATGCAATCCGCCCGTTCGTCTGGCGTCGCAGCCTTGATTTCGGCGCGATTGCGGAGATCGGCCGCCTCACCACCCGCATCCGCGATCACTATGTCGGCGGTCAGGCAATGGGGCCAGGCTATGATCTCAAGCGCGGTCGTGGCGGCATCCGCGAGGTCGAATTCTTCGCCCAGACGCACCAGTTGATCCACGGTGGCCGCAATTCGGCGCTGCGCCTGCGCGGCACCCGCGCTGCGCTCGATGCGCTGGCAGAAGCGGGGATCATTGCAGCGCAAGACGCCGCGCTGCTTGGCGAGAGCTACGACCGGCTGCGCACACTCGAGCACCGCCTGCAGATGATCGCGGACCAGCAGACCCACAGTCTGCCGACCGATTCGGCGATGCTCGACGCCGTGGCCCGGCTCGATGGTCTTCCCTCCGGCGCCGCGCTGATTGCAGAACTGGCGCAGATCTCGGAAGCCGTCGGCAGCCGTTTCGACAACCTGATCGACACATATTCACCAACCGGGGCCATACCCGTCACCACCCGCCCGCTGGAACAGGAACTGCAGGCGCTCGGCTTTGCCGATCCGGGCACGCTCGCCACGCGAATCGAGAGCTGGGAAAACGGCCAGTACCGCGCATTGCGCAGCGCCGAAGCCCGCGCCGCCTTTGCCCGACTGCGCGAGACCCTGCTCGGCGCGCTCGCCGCCGCGCCCGATCCGGAACGCGCGCTGCTGCGCTGGGAAGGCCTGCTCGCCGGGCTGCCATCCGCGATCAACATCTTCCAGCTTCTCGAGGCACGCCCTGCCCTGCTCGGTGTGGTCATGCGCGTGCTTGCCCACGCCCCCACGCTGGCCGATGAACTCGCCCGCCGCTCGGACCTGCTCGATACGCTGATCGACCGCAGCGCGTTCGATCTACCGGGCAGCGTCGAAAGCCTCGCTGCCGAATTTCGCCGCTGCGAGGCAGGCGATGACTATCAGTGTCTGCTTGATGCCGTGCGCCGCAAGGTGGGCGAGTGGCGCTTTGCACTTGGCGTGCAACTGATCGAAAGTCAGGCCAGCGAGACCTGGCGAGACCCCCTCGATGTCGCGGCGGCGCTGTCGCGCATTGCCGAGGCAGCAATTCTCGTACTCGCGGAGGCGGCACGCGGTGAATTCATCCGTGCCCACGGCCTCATCACGGGGAGTGAGCTTGTCATCCTCGGGCTGGGCAGGCTGGGTGGAGCCGCTCTCACCCATGCTTCGGACCTCGATATCGTGTTTCTGTTCAGCGGCGATCACACCGGCGAATCGAATGGAACACGGCCGCTTGGCAGCACGCTTTACTACAACCGTCTTGCCCAGCGGGTGATCGCCGCGCTGTCCGCGCCCACCGCAGCAGGCGCACTCTACGAAGTCGATGTGCGCCTGCGGCCGAGCGGCGCGCAAGGGCCGCTTGCCGTGAGCCTTGACAGCTTCGCCCGCTATCAGCGCGAGGATGCGTGGACCTGGGAGCACATGGCGCTCTGCCGCGCCCGGCCCCTGTTCGGACGGGCAGAGGACTGCGCCGCGCTGTCAGCAATCATCGATGACGTGCTGCACCGTCCGCGCGACGGCGAGAAGCTGTGCGCCGATGTCCACGCCATGCGCACGGAGATGGCGCAGCACAAGCCGCCGGCGGGGCCGCTTGATGTGAAGCTGGCGCGCGGCGGGCTCGTCGACCTGGAGTTCCTTGTTCACTACCTGCAATTGCGCGAACGCACCGCGCTCGATCCCGATCTCGGACAGGCAGTCGACGGTCTCGTCACAGCAGGTCTGTTGCCCGCCTCCTTGCGCGCCGCGCACGATCTCCTCGCACGGCTGCTCATCGTCGTGCGCCTTGTTGCCCCTGACGGACGCTATCCGCCCGAAGCCAGCCGCGCTATCGTTGCCAAGGCGTGCGGTCTTGCCGATTGGCCGGGACTGCTCACTGCCGTGCTGGCGGCCCGCCGCGAGATCGCGGCCTGCTGGTGCACCCTGTTTGATGAGGAACTGGAGATCCACGAATGAGCGAGACGATCGGCGCAGGCAGCAAACTGCCTGATGTTGCCATGACCACGCCTGAAGGCGGCAGCGTGAAGCCGTCCGATTTTCTGGGCCGAAAGCTGGTGCTGTTCTTCTATCCCAAGGACGATACCCCCGGCTGCACCACCGAGAACAAGGATTTTTCGGCGCTCACGGCCGAGTTCGAGGCCGCCGGCACCGCGCTGCTTGGCGTGAGCAAGGATCCGCCCAAGAAGCACCTGAAGTTCATCGAGAAGCACGGCCTCGCCGCCCCGCTGGCCACCGATGCCGAAGAAGGCGGCCTGTCGGACGCGCTTGGCATCTGGACCGAGAAGTCGATGTACGGCCGCACTTATATGGGCATGGAACGCACGACCTATCTCGTCGGCGCGGACGGCGTGATCGCGCAGGTCTGGTCCAAGGTGAAGGTCAAGGGTCACGCCGAAGAGGTGCTTGCCGCCGCCAAGGCGCTTTGATCGGCTCCAGCATGACAACGACCAGCATTGCCGCAGCGATCCGGGGCGCGATGCTCACCGCGGATCCTGCGGCCAAGGCCATGGCTGCGCGGGCGGTAAGGCGCGACTGGGCGGCAGGGCGGCTGCCCTTCGTGTTCGACGAAACCATGCCTGACGAACCGGCGCGCCCGGCGCGGCCGGAGCTGCTGCCGCCCAATGCCATGCCCAAACGCGGGCGCGGCGGCTCGGAACGCGGGCGGCTCGCGCTGCTCCACGCGCTGGCCCATATCGAATTTGTTGCCATCGACCTCGCACTCGATGCGGCGGGGCGCTTCGGCGAGGAGCGCGGGCCGGACTTCGTAAGCAACTGGCTTGATGTGGCGGCGGACGAAGCCATGCATTTTTCCTTGCTCGCCCGCCGGTTGCGCACGCTCGGTTCGGACTATGGGGCGCTGCCCGCGCATGACGGGCTGTGGGACGCGGCGCGGGAAACTGCCCATGATCCGGCGGCCCGTCTTGCCGTGGTGCCGATGGTGCTCGAAGCACGCGGGCTCGACGTGACTCCGGTCACCATCGAGCGCTTTACTGCGGCCGGGGATCTCCGCTCCGCCCGCATCCTTGAACGGATCCTCAGCGATGAGATCCGCCATGTGCGCTACGGCACAACGCACTTCCTGAAACTGTGCGACGAGCGGGGTGAATCGCCGCCTGAACTCTGGAAAACCCTTGTTGCGCGGCATTTCCGCGGGGCGGTTAAGCCACCGTTCAACGACTCGGCGCGTCGTGCTGCCGGTTTGTCGTACGAATTGATGACAGGGGTTGTCTGATT
>NZ_JAIEPN010000066.1 GCF_019748365.1 Novosphingobium sp. | reverse complement strand
GGGCTTTCGGGCAAGGCGCAGATCGGCAAGGGCATGTGGGCGATGCCCGACCGCATGGCCGACATGCTGGTGCAGAAGGTGGGGCACCCGAAGACCGGCGCGAACACCGCGTGGGTGCCTTCGCCGACGGCGGCGGTGCTGCACGCGACGCACTACCACAAGGTCGATGTGTTTGCCCGGCAGGCGGAGCGCCGCGCGGAGGGGATCGCCAGCCTCGACGCGCTGCTGACCATTCCGGTCGCAGCGGGTCAGAACTGGTCGGAAGCGGACATCCAGGCCGAGATCGACAACAATGCGCAGGGCATTCTGGGCTACGTGGTGCGCTGGGTCGATCAGGGGATCGGCTGCTCCAAGGTGCCTGATATCAACGACGTCGGCCTGATGGAGGACCGCGCGACCTTGCGCATTTCGAGCCAGCATATCGCCAATTGGCTGCTGAATGGCGTCGTCACACCGGAGCAGGTCGATGCGGCGCTGCTGCGCATGGCGGCGAAAGTCGATGCTCAGAATGCGGGCGATCCGCTCTACAAGCCGATGGCGGGCGATCCGGACGGCAGCCTTGCGTTTCAGGCGGCGCGGGCGCTGGTGTTCGATGGCGTATCGCAGCCGAGCGGCTATACCGAACCCTTGCTCCATGCGTTCCGCCAGAAGGTGAAGGCATTAGCCTGAGCCGGAGACTTTCCCGATGACGATTGCCATGCCGGTGCCTGACGCGGATGTGCTCGCCAAGCGCGAGCGGATCGCGCGGGCGCTGCGGGCGATCGTGCCGGGGGAGGGCGTGATCGATGCGCCAGAGGCTTTGCGCCCGTGGGAATCGGATGGGCTGACCGCCTATCGCCAGCCGCCGCTGCTGGTAGTGCTGCCTGAAACGACGGCGCAGGTTTCGGCGGTGCTCAAGTGGTGCCATGCCGAAGGGGTGAAGGTGGTGCCGCGCGGGGCGGGGACTTCGCTTTCGGGCGGGGCGCTGCCGCTGGCGGATGCGGTGCTGCTGGGGCTGGGCAAGTTCAAGCGCGTGCTCGAGATCGACTATGAGGACCGCGTGGCGGTGGTTCAGCCGGGCGTCACCAACCTGGCGATCACGCAGGCGGTGGAGGGCCGCGGGTTCTACTATGCGCCCGATCCTTCGAGCCAGATCGCCTGCACCATCGGCGGCAATGTCGCGGAGAATTCGGGCGGAGTGCATTGCCTGAAATACGGGCTGACGACGAACAACGTGCTCGGCGTCGAGATCGTGATGATGGACGGCGAAGTCGTGCGGCTGGGCGGGCGGCATCTTGATCCTTGTGGGCTGGATCTGCTCGGCGTGGTGGTTGGTTCGGAAGGGCTGCTGGGTGTCGTCACCGAAGTGACGGTGCGCATTCTGCCGAAGCCCGAGACGGCGCGGGCGGTGCTGGTGGGCTTTCCCGATGCGGAGCAGGCGGGTGCCTGCGTGGCGCAAGTGATTGCCGAAGGGATCATCCCGGCGGGGATGGAGATGATGGACCGGCCCGCTATCCACGCGGCGGAAGCCTTCGTGCAGGTGGGCTATCCGCTCGATGTGGGGGCGCTGCTGATCGTCGAGGTCGATGGACCGGCGGCGGAGTGCGATTTCCTGATCGGCGAGATCGCGCGGATCGCCAGCGCGAATGGCGCGGTGACGTTGCGGGTTTCGGAGAACGAGGCCGAGCGCATGGCGTTCTGGGCCGGGCGCAAGGCGGCGTTTCCGGCGGTGGGGCGGATATCGCCGGACTATCTCTGCATGGATGGAACCATTCCACGGCGGCGGCTGCCTGATGTGCTCCGACGAATGGAGGAGCTTTCGGAGGAGTACGGCCTGCGCGTGGCTAATGTCTTCCACGCGGGCGATGGCAACCTGCATCCGCTGATCCTCTACGACGCAAACGTGCCGGGCGAGCTCGACAAGGCCGAGGCCTTTGGCGCGGATATCCTGCGGCTGTGTGTTGCGGTCGGCGGGGTGCTGACGGGCGAGCACGGAGTGGGGATCGAGAAGCGCGATCTGATGCCGGAGATGTTCTCCGAAGCCGACTTGAGGCAGCAGCAGCGGGTGAAGTGCGCATTCGATCCGGAATTGCTGCTCAATCCGGGCAAGGTCTTTCCGGTGCTGCATCGCTGCGCGGAACTTGGGCGGATGCATGTGCATCATGGCGCCTTGCCGCATCCCGAGCTGCCGAGGTTCTGATGCTGGAGCCGAGGGATACGGCGGACCTCGCCGGGATTATCGCCGATGCGGCGGCGAGCGGGCGCAAGCTGGAATTGCGTGGGCACGGGACCAAGGCGGATTTCGGCGCGCCGCGTGAGGCGGAGGTGGTTTCGCTGGCGGGCCTGACGGGTGTTGTGGATTATGATCCGGCGGAGCTGGTGCTGACAGTGCGGGCGGGGACGCCGCTGGCCGAAGTGCAGTCGCTGGTCGCGGGCGAGGGGCAGATGCTGGCGTTCGAGCCGTGGGGCGATGCGGGCGCGACGATTGGCGGGACGGTGGCAGCGGGCGTTGCGGGTTCGCGCCGGGTGACGGCGGGGAGTGCGCGGGATCATCTGCTGGGGCTGACGGCGGTTTCGGGGCGCGGCGAGGTGTTCGTGGCCGGGGCCAAGGTGGTCAAGAACGTGACCGGCTATGACCTGCCCAAGCTGATGGCGGGATCGTGGGGTCGGCTTGGCGCGATGACCGAGCTGACCTTGAAAGTGCTGCCCGCCCCGCGCGAAGTGGTGACTTTGGCTGCGCGGGGCCTCGATCCGGCGGCGGCGCATGCAGCGATGGCCTGCGCGCTGGGGAGCAATGCCGAGGTTTCCGCAGCGGCGGCGCTTGCGGATGGCACGGTGCTGCTGCGCGTGGCGGGCTTTGCGCCTTCGGTTGCGGCGCGCTGCGCGGCACTGCCGGGATTGCTTGCGGGTCATTGCGCGCTGGAGCGGGTGGAGGATGCCGCGCCGCTATGGCAGCGGGCGATGACCGGGGCGGGGCTGAAGGGTGCGGTGCGCTGGGATGTGCATTTGCCGCCGCGCGCGGCTCCGGCGCTGATCGCCGCGCTGCCTGCGGGGGCGGACTGGGCGATGGATTGGGGCGGCGGGCGAGTCTGGATCTGCACCGATGCCGAAGATGACACCGTGCGTGCGCTTGCCGCAGGGCTGGGCGGCGAGGCGCGGCTGATTGCAGCACCGGCAGCGATGCGGGCGCAGGTTCCGGCGTTTCATCCGCGTGCGAGGGGTGTGCTGGCGCTGGAGGCGCGGGTGCGGCGGGCGTTCGATCCCAAGGGCGTGTTTGCAACCGGACGATTTGCGGAGGATGCGGATGCAGACGCGGTTTCCGCCTGAGGCGCTCGCCGATCCGGCGATGGCGACGTCCGAGGGCGTGATCCGCAAGTGCGTGCACTGCGGCTTCTGCACCGCGACCTGCCCGACTTATGTGCTGCTCGGCGACGAAAACGATTCCCCGCGCGGGCGGATCTATCTGATCAAGGACATGCTGGAGAATGGCCGCAAGCCGGGGCCGGAGACGGTCAAGCATGTCGACCGCTGCCTCTCTTGCCTTGCGTGCATGACGACATGTCCTTCGGGCGTGAACTACATGCACCTCGTCGATCACGCCCGGGCCTATATCCACGAGAACTACAGGCGGCCCTGGCATGAGCGGGTGGTGCGGCGGCTGCTGGCATGGGTGCTGCCCTATCCCGGGCGGATGCGGCTGGCGCTCGACCTCGCGCCGCTGGGGAGGCCGTTCCTGCCGGTGATGAAGCGGATCAAGGCGCTGCGGCCCATGGCGGCGATGGTGGAGCTGGCGCCGAAGCGGGTGCCCGCGCCGGTGCTGGTGCAGCCGCAGCGCGTCGCCAGACCCAAGGGCCGCGTGGCGCTGCTGCAAGGCTGTGCGGAGCCGGTCTTGAGTCCGCAAGTGCGCGCTGCCACCGTGCGGCTGCTGGAGCGAGCGGGGTGCGAGGTGGTGTTTGCCCAGGGCGAGGGGTGCTGCGGCGCGCTGGTGCACCATATGGGGCGCGAGCATGATGCGCTCGATGCAGCGCGGCGCAATGTCGATGCGTGGACGGCCGAGATCGAGGGGAAGCGCCTCGATGCAGTGATCGTCACGACCTCGGGCTGCGGCACCACGATCAAGGACTATGGCCACATGCTGCGCGCGGATCCCGCCTATGCCGCAAAGGCGGCGCGGGTGAGTGCGCTGGCGATGGATGTGAGCGAGTATCTGGCCAAGGTGGGGCTGCCGCCGGTGAGGGCGCGCGGGCTCACGGTGGCTTATCATCCGCCCTGCTCCCTGCAGCATGGGCAGAAAGTGACCGAGGCGCCGAAGCGGCAGCTGGCGGAGGCGGGCTATGCGGTGCGGCTCCCGGCAGAAGCGCATCTGTGCTGCGGATCGGCGGGTACCTACAATATTCTGCAAAGCGAACTCGCCGGGCAGCTCGGCGCGCGCAAGGCCGAGCGGCTCAGCGCTTTGGAGGCCGATGTGATCGCCACCGGCAACATCGGCTGCGCGGTCCAGATCGCGCGGCATTCTGGTCTGCCTGTCGTCCACACTATCGAACTGCTCGATTGGGCCTGCGGTGGCCCGAAGCCCGAAGCTCTCAAGCATCTTCCCCAGGAGTAACCGACATGACCCGCATTTCGCTCGAACAGGCCCAGGCCGTGATCACGGGCGCGCTCAAGGAAGCGCGCGCGCTGGGCCTCAAACCGATCAGCGTCGCAGTGCTCGATGCCGGTGGGCACATGATTGCGTTTGCGCGCGAGGACGGCTCGTCCAATCTGCGCCCGCAGATCGCGACGGCGAAGGCGTCCGGCGCGCTGGCGCTGGGCGTTTCCTCACGCACGATCGGCGAGATGGCGATCGAGCGGCCGACGTTCATCAACGCGGCGGCGGGGCTCAATCCAGCGGGGATCGTGCCGGCGGCAGGCGGCGTGCTGGTGAAGGACGCCGATGGCGCGGTGATCGGTGCGGTCGGCGTGACGGGCGATACCAGCGACAACGATGAACTCGCCGCTCTGGCCGGGATTGCGGCGGCGGGGCTCGCCGCCTGAGCCTTCAGCCGGGGCGGTGGCCCAAGGTCCAGACGTAGGCAGCGACGGCGCGGACGTCCGCTTCATCGAGCGGCGCGCCGCCCATTGCGGGCATGCCGCCGCTCGCTTTCTTCGGCTTGGCCACGCCCGCGCGGATGGTGGCGGCGAGGCCATCGAGCGAGCCGTCGCTCCACTGGTAGGCAGGTCCGATCAGCGGCCCGCCGGCCGAACTGCCGCGCCCGTCAGAGCCGTGGCAGCCCACGCAGGTGCCGCCCTTGGCTTCGCCGAAATAGATCCGCTGGCCGAGCGCGACGTCCGCTTCGGTCGCGCTCGGTGGCGGGACCGGCGGCTTGCCGCTGAACGGATCGCCGGTGGTCAGCGCGCTCTTGACCGCGGCGCGCGGGGCTGCCGTGAGGGCCGCGTCCGGCGCGCCGTGGTAGGTCACGCGCCAGATCGTGCCGCGCACGTCATCGGCGATATAGAGCGCGCCGTCAGGCCCGACCGCGAGGCCCGCCGGGCGGTGCGCGGCGCGGCCGGGTTCGCGGTAGTCGCCAGCAAAGCCATCGGCAAAGCGGATCCATGTCCCCGCGGCCTTGCCGTCCTTGAGCGGCTGGAACGCCACGAGATAGCCGTCCTGCGGTGCGGGCGCGCGGTTCCATGAACCGTGGAAGGCAATGAACGCGCCTTCGGCATAGGCGGCGGGGAAGCGGCGCGCGGTGTAGATCGCGACATCGTTGGGCGCCCAGTGCGCCGGGTAGGCCGCGACGATGGGCGTCTTGCCCGCACATCGCCCCTGCGTCTTGCCGCCATCGCCGCCGTATTCGGGGGCGAGCACGTGGCGCTGGCCATCGTAGTAGCAGGTCGGCCAGCCGAAATCGGCACCCTTGAAGGGGGAGAACAGGATTTCGCTGGGCAGTTCGACACCCTGCTCGCCGTTGTAGAGCGCGGGCCAGTTCTGCGAGAGCTGATCGCGGCCATGCTGGGTGGCGAAGACGCGGCCCGCGCTGTCGAAGGCGATGCCGCCGGTGTTGCGGATGCCGGTGGCCCAGCGGTCGGCGGGGGAGAAGACCTGTCCGGTCTTGTCGGCGCGGTAGGCCCAGATGCCGCCGCGCGTCTGCTGTTCGATGCAGGGGTCTGCGCCCTTGGCGCCGGGCTGGCGGTTGGGGCTTTCGCAGGTGTTGGAGGCCGAGCCCGAGTTGACGAGGAGGAGGCCATCTTTCGCGATGGCGAAGGGGTGCATCGGGTGATCGCCCTTCATGACGAGGCCGGAAACCACGACCTCACCCGCGCCGCCGGGCACGGCCGTGCCGGGCGTGAGCGGAAAGCGAAGGATGCTGTCGCCTTCCTCGGCATAAAGCGCGCCGTTCCACAAGGCGATGCCGGTGCCGCCCTGCCCGCCCTTGCGCGGGTTCGAGCCGAAGCGCTCGGTCATGTCCGCCATGCCGTCGCCATCGCGGTCTTTGAGTGCGACGATGTAGCCGCCGGCAGGCACTGGGGCGCCGGGGAAGTAATCGGGGTAATTCCACGTGTTGACGTAGACCGTGCCATCCGCGCTGACGGTGAGGTGGCGCGCGTGGCCGAGGTTATCTGCAAAGACCGTGGCGCAGAAGCCCGGCGGCAGGCTGAGGCCCCCGTTGTCCGGCGCGCAGTCTGCACTCGCGGGTTCGGCGGCGGCGGCCAGCGGGGCGCGCGGAGCGAACAGGGCGAAGCCGAGCGCGGCGGTGCAGGCAGCGGCGAGGAGAAATTTCTTCATCGGCCGACTCTGGTGGGAGGCGACTGTGAGGTCAATCCTGATCGGAGGGAAATGGCGGTCAAGGCAGCCGCGCCAATCGCGCCAATCGCGCTATCTCCATGAAGCAAGGCGCATCCGGCGCGGGAAGGCCCGTTGATGCGGGACCTATCCGCCGGTCCTTCAGATAAAGGCCGTCTTCACGCTTCCGAGCCCCTGATCGAAGCGGGCAATCACCTCGTCGCCCGCCTTGACCGGCATCGCGCGCACGAACGAGCCCGTCAGGATCGTGTGGCCGGGTTCGAAAGTCACCCCGAACTCGCCCAGCTTGTTGGCCAGCCATGCCACCGCGGTTACCGGGTTGCCCAGCACGGCATTGGCGAAGCCGGCCTGCACCACCTCGCCGTTGATCACCATCTCGCCGTGCATGGTACGCAGATCGAGCTGGTCCAGCCGGCGCGGGTTGGCGCCGAGCACGGCCGCGCCGCAGGCGGCAAGATCGGCGACGGTGTCGGTTATGGTCATGCCCGGCCCCGGACCGACGCGGAAATCGACGATCTCGATTGAGGGCAGCACGAAATCGGTGGCGCGGATGACATCGACGGGCAGCACGCCCGGGCCTTTGAGCGCATGCTTCATGACGAAGGCCACCTCGATCTCGATCATCGGGCGGAAGAAGTGCGCGATGGCAAGCGGGGTGTCCTCCGGCGCGAACAGATCGTCGGTCATCGCGCTGAAATCGGGTTCGGTGGAGCCCATGGTCTCCTGCATGGCCTTGGAGGTGAGGCCGACCTTGTATCCCCTGATCGTGCGGCCGGCGGCCAGCCGCTCAGCGGTGAAGGCCTCCTGGATCGCATAGGCGTCGCCTAAGGTGATGTCGGGGTAGGTCTGCGTCAGCAGGGGCAGTGGTTTGCGGGTCTGGTAGACCTCGTTGAGATCGGCGAGCACCTGCGCGCGGGTGGCGGCGTCAAGCATGGTCGGAAGCTCCCTCGATGCCGGCGCGGGCGGCGGCAAGGCTCTGGGCCCCGGCCATGCCGATGGCCGAGGCGTCGGTGATGACGGAAATCATCTGGAAGCCCTGGCTGGCCCGCAGCGGGGCAAGCGCGGCGGTTGAAAACACGGCCGAGGCGATGCCCCTGGCACGCGCAGCGGCGTTGATCCGGGCGATGGCGGCATCGAAGACCGGCTTGCCGTCATTGTCGTTAGGCTGCAAGCCAAGCGCGAAAGACAGGTCGAACGGGCCGACGAGCAGCGCATCGACGCCTTCGACCGCGGCAATGTCCTCGACGGCTTCCAGCGCCGAGGCCGTCTCGATCATCGGAATGACGCAGACCCGGTCGTTGGCGGTCGCGACATAGCCCATGCCATCGCGCGCGCCGACCCGGGTCGGGCCGAGGCTGCGGCGACCGGCGGGCGGATAGCGGCAGGCCTGCACCAGGCGCCGCGCGTCCTCCACGCCCTCGATCATCGGGGCTACGATGGCCATGGCGCCGGCGTCCAGCATGCGCCCGATGATGCCGGGCTCGTTCCAGGGCACGCGCACGACCGGCATGGCCCCCGAGAGATCGATGGCGCGGATCATGTTGACGGCCGTTTCATAGTCCATGCAGCCGTGTTGCATGTCGACCAGAACCCAGTCGAAGCCGCTCTTGCTGAGGATTTCTGCAGACAGCGCGCTGGGGACCATCAGCCAAGCGCCGAGCGTGACCTCACCGCGGCGCCAGCGCTGCTTGATGCATTCCGTCATCGCACTTCTCCCGCGAAGGCTCTCTTGCCTCTTGGGTTGGCACGCGTAATCCAAAAGATGAGTACAGCCAACTTTCAGCCGAGATCAAAGACCGTCGTCAACTCCCGGCGGAGGTGCGCAAGCAGCCCTTCGTGGTCGATCCGGCCCGACAGCCAGCGCAGCAGGCCGAAATAGTAGATCGCGAAAATGGTGCGTCCGACGAGCACCGGCTCGAACCGCGGCGCGATCCGTCCTGCCTGGCGCTCCTGGTCGACCAGCTGGGCAAAGCCGTCGAAGATAACCGCAGTCTGGGCATCCATTGCCGATTGGCGCTCGACGTCGGCGGGGATGATGATCTCGCGCATGAGCA
The DNA here is from genome assembly GCF_019748365.1 of Novosphingobium sp. Classification (GTDB taxonomy): domain Bacteria; phylum Pseudomonadota; class Alphaproteobacteria; order Sphingomonadales; family Sphingomonadaceae; genus Novosphingobium. The sequence goes on along the minus strand of NZ_JAIEPN010000066.1, from coordinate 4,008 downwards.
GCCGGGTAAGATCGAGATCCACGCGTTCTACACCCTGCTCGGGATGCGCGGCGGGATCGAGTACAGGATGCCGATCCCGATGCTGCCGGAACCGGTCGAGCTGATGTTCCTGCACTGCAACGAGCGGCAGCACTCGCTGGCGTTCGGCGGGCCGCGCGAGAAGCGCTGCATCCACCTGATGTTCGAGACGGACCGAATCGAGGATGTCGGTACTGACTAGCCCGCGCGAGGAATGGCGGCGGATCGTGATCGAAGGCACGCCGCAATGGGAGCGCCCCGATGGCGACCGGTTGCGACTGGGCGACGGGCGCACCGTTGCCGAGGCCGATGCGTCCTATTTGCCGCCGTGCGATCCGACCAAGATCATCTGCATTCACCTCAATTGCGATTCCCGCCGCGTGGAATTTCGCGCCCCGCTGCTCACCACGCTGACCTATTTCCAGAAGCCGCTCCCCGCGCTCAACGGCCATCAGGGCAAACTCTCGCGTTCGGCGGATTGCCAGTACCTCAGTTATGAGGGCGAGGTTGGCGTCATCGTCGGCAAGCCAGTCCGTTTCAACGGGCCGGGCAATCAGCTGTTCCGCCGGAAGCAAGGTGTCCGGGGCGATCCTGAACCTTTCACCTGAGTCTATTGCGCTCCGATCGCGTGGCCGTGATTGTTTCAGCCGTATCTGAGCCTTCAGGTCGAAGGCGGCGGGTTGCACTCAGCGCCGGTCGTTCACGGCCGCAGCCTTGAAGCCTCGACCCGCTGCATGCCGCTATTGCGATCCGGAGCCATAATGCCTGTCATGCTCAATGCGACGGGCAGGAACATAAACGATGGTTCACTTAATTCTGGACACTTATCTGAACGTATGATCAGATAAGTGAATGATCAGCCATCACCACGTTCCGGAAGGCGCCCCTGCCAGCGAATGGCATGCCTTTGTGCATGCCGCGCACCAGATGACCAATGCCTCGTGCTGCGGGGGTGGGGCTGCGGGGACCGAGCCGCTCGCGGGCAGGGCGCCTGTAGCACCCGTATTGCTCAGGGTCGGCCATGGCGCGTGGCGTGCCGGGATCAAGCCTGCGCGGCCCAAAGTCCCGACCGAGCGCGGACCCTTTGTGCTACCCGGCGTCACCCTGCTGGAACCGGGCAAGGTGCCGGTCGGCCCGGTTGATCTGGTTGTGGCGGCGGGGCGCATAGCAGCCATCTGTACGCCGGGGACCGCGCCGCCGGGCGCGCGGGTGATCGAAACCCTGCGCGGGCATTTTGTCGCCCCGGGCCTGACCGACATGCATATCCATATGCCGCCGGACAACATCCTGCGGCTGACCCCGCTGTTCATGCTGCTGAACCTGCGCTTCGGCGTGGTGCGGGCGCGTGATGCGGGGGATCCCGACGGCTCCTCCACCCCGGCGGCGCTGGCACTGGTCGAATCCGGCGCGCTGCCGGGGCCGGACATCCGCTACGCCTATGCCTTCGTCGGAGACGGCGCGGCGCGGTGGGGCAATACGCTGCGCCTCACCCGGCCCGAGGACGCGCCTGACATCGTCGCACGGCTCGCCTTCGCGGGTGCTTCGTGGATCAAGGCCTACGAGAATCTCGATGCACCGCGGATCGCGGCGCTGTGCCGCGCGGCGGACGAGGCGGGCCTGCAGGTGATGGGCCATGTCCCCACCGCCCTTGGGCTGGAGGAGGCGCGCCTGCCCGATGCGCAGCACGGCTTCGGCGTGCCACTGCCCGCAATGTTGCGGCGGGACCATGTGCTCAACCGCGCGATCGACTGGGAGAGCGTCGATGCCGCGCGCCGTGCTGCGGTGATCGAGGCCTGCCTGAAGGGCGGGCTGGCCATGACCCCGACGCTGGTCACGGCCCGCGGTCTGCTCCGCCTCGGCGCATGGGAGGAAGAACGCGGCGCGCTCGATGTGCGGCTCCTGCCCGGTTTCTACCCCGATATCATCTGGCACCCGCGCCACGGCTTGCCGGTCTACCGCGATATCGCGCCCGAGGACTTTGCCCGCGCCCGTGATGCCGAGGCACGCAAGCTCGCGCTGGTGGGAGAGGCGGTCAAGGCGGGCGTCGATGTACGGCTCGGCACCGATACCCAGCAGCCCTTCATCGTTCCGGGCATCACCCTTCATGACGAGATGCGGCTATTCGAACAGGCCGGCGTCCCGCGCGAGCAGGTCTGGCGCATGGCGGGGCCAGAGGCTGCCGCAAAGCTCGGCATCACCGATGCGGTTAGCCTTGGCGTCGGCCAGCGCGCCGATCTCATCGTGACCGCGTCCTCGCCCTTTGCCGCAGACTGGTCACCTGATCGGATAAAGGCGACAGTCTGTGCCGGGGCTTGCCTGCTCACCAGCGATCTCGACAGTGCAATCCGGGTCGAGCAGAGGCGGTTCGAGAACCGCTTTACCGCTCATCTGGTGCGCTGGCTGGCGCGCTTCTCGCTCGAGAAGAACGCGCGCAACTTCGCCAGTTGACCCGGCGTGTTCCATTCCATCCCGAAGGACGATCCGACTAGGCGGTCTCCGCCGATGTCAGTGCCGTTGTGACAAACCCGCCGACCAGTTGCGCGCTGTCGGCCAGATAGCGCGAGCGCTCGGCAGCGCCGCGCGAAGGGACGCCTGCCATGGACCCGATGAGCGCGTACTGGGCGATTCCCAGAACCTCCTCGCGGCGCTCGGCGGGACAATCGGGACGGCCTTGCGTAAAGGCCTCACCCACCATCCGGCGGATCGTGGCGCGCAACGCCTCAGCGAGTGCTGCGCGCGGGCCATCGGGCTGGGAGCGCACCATGCACAGGGTCTCGGGCCGCGCTGCCTGCAAGGCGACCACGCCCTCGATCAGCGCGGCAAAGAAGGCTACCGGATCACGTCCCGCAAGTTCGGCGGACAGGCGCGGCTCCAGCTCGGCCGCAGCCTCTGCTGTAACCTGCTCCACGATCGCCTGCCCGAGATCGTCCAGATCCGCGAAGAACTGGTAGATCGCTGCGGGCGAGCACCCGGCGCGCTGGGCAAGCGGACGCATGGCGAGCGCCTGTCCGTCTTCGGCGATCATCGCGATCGCGGCCTCGATGATCCGCGCCTTGGTGGCAACGCCATTGCGCCGCACCGGGGTACGGGGGGGCGGGCGCAGTTTGTTATCTGAACTGATGTTCACAGAAGGCTCGCATTTATCTGAACGCCAGTTAGCATAGCCGCGCGAGGCAGGACAGGAGCAATCGGGTGCGGACTGCAGGTTGCGACCAGACCCGATCGTAAGGATCAGCCGACGCCGCCCCCCAGCCCGTTCCATCACTGCGGCAGCAATCGCAAGCCCAAGACCTGAACCGGGCGAATGCTCGCCTTTGGCGAAGCGGCTGAGCATGCGGCTCCGCTCGGCTTCTGGGACACCGACCCCCGCATCCTGCACGGTTATATCAACTTCCTCGCCAGCCGCGAACACGGACAGGGAAACAGTTCCCTGCCCATGGTGCAGCGCATTGCTGACAAGGTTGCGCAAGGCTTCATCGAGATCCGGAACATTCACCGGAGCCGGTATCTCGGCATCGACGGTGATTGTGCGGCCCAGTTTGTCAGCCAGCGGCAGAAACTCGGCGGCAATCTGCCGGGCGAGGCGCGACGCGTCGACAAGGGGCCTGCCATCATTGGGCTGGCCTGGTGCATCGGCGATGGTGCTGCGCTGATCGCGCGGCGACCGGACATCCGGGAAGCCGAACGACGGCTCGCAGCCGCTGGCGCGCGGGTCAAGGTTGCCACTGCCGAGATGTATCCGCGCGTTACTCTCGGCGCATCGGGCGGCCTTATCGGCGGTTCACTGGATGCTTTCGTCACGCCTCTGATCACCTGGTCGTTCCTCAATCCTGCCCGGATCAAGGCGCGCATTGCCATGGCCGAAGCCAATCAGCAGGGCGCGCTCGCGCAATATGACGCTGCATGGCTCAGAGCTGTGGACCGGCGTGCAAAAGGGACCCCGTTAGCGGGGTGATCGGCGTCTAAAAGGGACCCCTCATTCTGATGGTG
>NZ_JAIEPN010000062.1 GCF_019748365.1 Novosphingobium sp. | reverse complement strand
TAGCAGGACTGGCCCATTTTTAATCCGGTGCTACCGGCCGATCCGTGGCCCCTTTTATTCCCGGTGTTCTCAGCCGTATCGAACACCACGAGCTTGACCTCGACCGAGGGCAGCGCGGTGAGGATCGAGGCCATGACCGCGGCATAGATCGTCGAGGACAGCATCGAGCCGGACTGATCGACGCAGAGAATGATCGTCCAGGGCAGGCGCCGCCGGCTGCGGCCATGAAACCGCAGCCGATCCGCCACGATCCGCCCGCGTTCGCGGTCCCAGTTCTTGAGGTTGTCGCGGATCGTCTCGCGCCAGGCGAAGTTCTTCATCGACTTGAGCTGGCTGCGGCGGAAGCGGTTCGGCTTGCCGGCGAGCGCCGCCTCGATCCGGGGACGGAGCTGGCGGAGGATCTCCTCCACTACCTTGCGCGTCACTTCGCGGATCTTCTCGCGCGCCGCCGGATCGGCCGCCCCCTTGAAGGCGATCAGCGCTTTCAGCAGATCGCGGTTGGGCTCCAGCGCATCGAGCACGGCCGGATCGGACAGCAGCTCGCTCATGCCGAGATTGTCGATCGCGTGAGCCTGCACGGTTTCGTAGACCGACTGCGGAAAGAGATCGCGCAGCTCGCCCAGCCAACCCAGCGGCGTGAGGCTCGTGGGATCGAGCGAGCCGCCTCGCCCGTCAGGCTTGCCACGCCGCAACCCGCGCTTTTCCATCTCGCGCGCATAGAGATAGTCGAGCGCGCGGTCCGCCCGCAGCTCGGCGCGGGAAAGCTCGGACGTGGGCAGCGAACGCTCGGCATAGCGGCCCAGCGCGAGGCGCCAGCGGCGCAGGAGCTGCGGATCGGTCATGCGAGGCCGTCCCGTTCCAGAATGGCGTGCAATTCGCGGTCAAGTGCGAGATTGGCGGCAAGGTCGCCCTCGGGAAGCTCGACCAGCACGGCGAGACGGTTCGGATCGGCGCCGATGAGATCGGCGACTTCGGCGGCCAGCCGGTCGGTCTCGCGCGGGTCGAGCGGCATGAGCGCGAGGCGTAAGTGCGGGAGAAGCGCCAGGAAGGCCTCCTCGCTCGCGCCTGCCACCACATCGTTGAGCGCGGTGATGATGACGGGCGTGGTCCACAGCAGCTCGCGCGCAATCGCCACCACGCCGCCCAGAAACGCCAGCCGGTCGGCCGGTTCGACATAGCCGCTGGCGAGTTCGCCGCGCAGCCGCTGCTCGAGAGCTTCGGGAGCAATCTGGCCGCCGGTGAGCGCAAAGGCCATGACCGCGCCGGCGAGCATGGGATCAAGCTCGGCCTCGCCGAGCCGGGCCAATGCCTCGTCGAACAAGCCAAGGTCGAGGGGGGCATCGGACGAACGAGCCAGCTCGATGAGGCCGCGCAGATCGGCCAGTGCAGCGATGGCGGGGCGCAGCTGATCCTCTCCGCAATAGGCCAGCTCGGGCAGCAGGGTGAGCACGCGGCGCCAACTGGCGGCCATGATCCGGTCGAGCGTTGCCGTATCGGCAATGTCCAGCGCCTCGCGGCTGCGGCGCAGGAGCACGAGATCGGTCAGCGCGGCGATCAGCGAGGCCAGCTCCGGATCGTCGAGCACGTGGCGCTCCACCGCATCGAGCACGGCGTCCGCCGTCGCGCCAAGCCCCGCCCGGCACGCTGCCGCATAGAGATCGATCGCGGCCATCGCACTGCGCCCGCGGCCAAGCGCCGAAAGGCCCGCCAGCTTCTCGGCCAGCACGGCCGCCAGCGCATCGCCAAGCGTGTCCGCCACTTCGGAGAGCTCGATCAGCCGCGTCTCGACGTGCGGCGACCAGCATACCGACCAGATCTCATGCAGCCGGTCGAGCCCGGCATCGTTGCGGAAGTCGGGTCCGGCGGTGCGCTGCGCGAAGTCGGAACCGATCAGCGCCATGGCATGGCAGAGCCTGCTGGCTTCGCGGTGACGGGGCTTGCGGTAGATATCGAGTTCGCGCGTGCGCCGTTCGCCGTCGGCAATCGTGAAGCCCAGCGCCCGCGCCCTGTCGCGCACCGCCTCGACCAGCGGAGGCGATCCTGCCGAAGGCGGCACATCGCCGATCGCGCTGCCGGTCAGCCAGGCCCTGAGCTCGGCGAGCAGCGGGACGTCACCCGGCGGGATCTCGTCCTTGATGAAGCTGGAGCGGACCGCATCAATGATATCATCGCGCGCGGGGAACGGCCGCTCGCGCAGCGCGGCGAGGCGCTCGGCCTGTTCGACCGCGTTCAACACCACCGGCATGCTGGGCGACGCCAGCTTCTTGCCGCGCAGATGCGCCGCAAAGCCGGTGATGAGCTCCAGCGCGAGCGCCTTGCCGCCGGTCTCGCGCGCCTGCCACAGCCGCTCATAGAAGCCCGGCAGCGCGAGGCCCGCGCCATAACCGGCCAGCGCATCCAGCTGCCGCATGCCGTAGCGGACGAGATAGGAACGCCCCGCGCCCGGTTTCGGCTCGATCACCTTGTCCTGGCCGGGCTCAATCAGAGCAGAAGCGTGGAAGCCGCCGACGAGCACCACGATCGGCCCCTCGATGGCCGCCCGGTGCCGCGCGATCAGCGCGCGCATCTGCGCCTCGCGCGCCAGTGTGCCGTCGCGCGTCATCGTATCGGCGGAAACCGCGCCGCGGATGCAGGCGCAATATTGCCCGACATCGGCAAAGAAGCCCGCCCAGTCGGTCTCGGCAATGCGGGCCTCGAAAAGCTGGTCCCACACTTCATTGCCATCGCGGCAGCCGAGTTCGCGGGCGAGCGCGGTGACATAGTCGCCGACGTCGAACGGGGTCTCGTCGCCGACCAGCGAGCGGCTGCCTGAATCGTCATCGCCTGAAAGCATGGCCGGGTCGGTCGAGGGCAAATCGATGAAGCGCGCCGGAATGCCGCTGGCCGATGCGCTCTGCAGGGCGATCAGTTCGGGGCTGTGGTTGCAGAAAGGAAAATAGCTCACCACCCGGCGGGTGCCGCCTGCCTTCTCCACATCGCGCAGCGCCACGATAGCCACCGGCGCGCGAGTGCGGGGATCGCAGATCTGTTCGATCAGCGGCTCGAAATCGCACGGCCCCTCGATCAGGATCGCCCTGGGCGCGACTGCCGCCAGCAGCCGCTCGAGATGCGCAGCGCAAGCCGGGCTGTGGTGCCGGATCGGCACGATCCACAGATCGCGCGCGGGATCATGGAGTGGGGGTGCTTCCACCGGCGGGCTCACCCCAGCTTGAGCGACCGCGCCGCCTGATAGAATTCCTTCCACACCCCGGACCGCCCGGCGCGGTCCTTCACGATATGATCGACATAGGCGCGCAGGCGTTTGCCGTCCTCCGGCGAATCCTTGAGCACCACGCCCTGGATCTGCCGCGCGACGTGCATGCCCGAAAGCCGCCCGTCATCGAGATAGACCGCCTCCAGCGCGGCAGCATGGAGCACGTTGACCGCCTCTGCGGTGGACATGACCGCATCGGGCCGGTTGAGGTTCACGCCTTCCGCCGTGCGCCCGGTGCGCAAGTCCTGGAAGGTGCGCACCAACAGATCGGCCACTTCCCGTTCGCCGCGCACGCTGATGCCGGCGGGTTCCAAACGCTCGGCCAATTGCTTCAGCACGAGTTCGCGCTCGAAATCCGGGTCGCTGATCGGGTGCACCGTCTCGAAATTGAAGCGGCGCTTGAGCGCGCTGGAAATTTCATGAACGCCGCGGTCGCGCAAGTTGGCGGTGGCGATCACGTTGAAGCCCGGCGCTGCCATGCTGACGGCATCAGGGCCGAGTTCGGGCAGGGCCAGCGCCTTTTCCGAAAGGATCGAGATCAGCGCGTCCTGCACTTCGGGCGGGCAGCGGGTGATTTCCTCGAAGCGCACGATCCGGCCGCTGCTCATGGCATTGAGCACCGGCGATGGCACCAGCGCACGCTCGCTGGGGCCTTCGGCCAGGAGCAGGGCATAGTTCCAGCCATAGCGGATATGGTCCTCGGTCGTGCCCGCCGATCCCTGCACCACCAGCGCGGAGGTGCCCGAGATCGCCGCCGCCAGCAGTTCGGAGAGCAGCGATTTGGCCGTGCCGGGTTCGCCCACCAGCATCAGCCCCTGCTGGCTCATCAGGCTGACGATGGCGCGGTCCGCCAGCGGATCATCGCCATAGAACTTGCGCGCGATGCCCAGCTTCGCGTCCCCCAGCAGGAACTTGCGCACCGCGCGCGGGGAAAGCTTCCAGCCGGCCGGCCGCGGGTTCTTCGCGTCGTCCGCCGCAAGCAGGGCCAGCTCGGCGGCATAGCGCTGTTCGGCCGGTCTGCGGATCGCTTCGGTCTGCTCGGTCATGCGTAGGCCTTCTTGTTCCACAGCACATCGAAGCCGGTGCCTTTGGCGGCGATATCATGATAGTCCCGCCAGCATTCGGCGAGCAGGACCGGCGGCACATCGCGCAGCGCCACCGCCGTCCCGCCCCCGCCAGACCCGCGCAACTTGCGGAAGCTCAGCGATTGCAGCGCAGCCGGGCGGTTCTCTTCGGGCAGGGGGCTGCCGGTGAATTCGATTTCCACCTGCAGACCCGCCTCGCGATAGGTCTTCTCGTAGGTCAGAAACCAGCCGCCATCCTGCGCCGGGCCGCGCTGCCAGCCAAGCTTGCCCGCCGCGCCGCGCAGCTTGAACGTCTCGATCATCCAGCCTTCGCGGTCGCTGATCGCGCGGGCGCCCGCCTGATCGGGGTCAAGCTGCGGCAGATCGCGGCCCAGCTGGTCGAACGGCGATTGCACCGCGTAGTCGGCCAGATGCCCGCGCCATGCGGCAATGGCCGCCGCATCGAGCAACGAGGAATGCGCGAGCCGGATTTCGGCGAAGGCGGCAAGATCGATATCGCCGTCCTGCGCATCAGTATAGCTGCCATCCCCCAGCGGACGGAACAGGGCCACCGGCTGCGCCTCGTGGTCGCAGCCCTGCCAGATCAGCCGCGCCGCGATCCGCCCGACGATGGGATGGCCGGCGATGAAGCTTTCCCAATCCTCGCGCGGCCAGCTGCGCTGCAGGCACATCGCTTCCTTCATCCGCTCGGTCTGCGCGGTGATGACCTGCTTTGCTTCCTTGCGCGCGTTGGAGAGCAGTTTCTTGGCCGCTTCGACGACCGGACGCTCCTCGTCGATCCGCGGGCCGGGCAGCGCCTTCACCTCGCGGCCATCGGCATTGAACAGCACCAGGGCGTCCTGCTCGTCGAGCCGCGCGGTGTACGTCCGCCCCTCGCCGCAATCGAGCTCCAGCACGCCGTCCGCATCGAAGCCGCCGGTGGACACGGTGCGATCGGCCAGTTGGCCCGCCGACCAGCCGTTCCGATCGGCAATCGCGTCGATGAGTGCGCCGGCATGGGCCTGCACGCTTTTCTGCTTCGACCGGTTGGACGCGGCGAGCACGACTTGCAGCGCCGCGCTGCTGCCATTGGCGGCCAGCGCATCCAGCAGCGCCTTGGCCTGCGACACGCGCGCGCCGTGATCCTTCAGGAAGGCCCGCACGCGCTGTGCCGCATCGGCCCCGTTGACCCGCGCGCAGAGTGCGAGGATGCCCTTGCTGTCCGCCGCGCTGCCCAGATACTGCGAGGTCATCCCCGCCTTCAGCCGCGCGAAGACCATATCCCGATCGGTGGGGAAGTAATCGGCGCTCTGCGGCCAGCGCTTGGCATTGGCGATGTTCTGCTTGAGCACCGCGTCGACATGCGCGGCGGCATAGGCATTGGCATCCTCGTCGCTGGGGGTGCGGGTGTCTTCATCGATCCATGACGTCAGCACCATCCAGCCCAGCTTGTGCGCATCGCCGGGGGCGAGCCGGTCGAGCCACAGTGTCATCAATGCATTGCCGCCAGGCTGCTTGAGCTTGCCCGCGAGCAGCACCCACCAGCGCGGCAGGAGGGGATCGACGGGCTCGCCGTTTTCCCACCTGAGCTGCGGCAGCCGATCGAAGGGAAACCAGTCGAGCGCCTTGATCTTGAGCTTGGCGATGCCGGCCCGCGCGTCCTTCAGCATCACATCCTGGGCGAAGAACTCCGAGACGTCCTCGCCCAGCCGTTCCAGGGCGGAAATCATCGCCGCGCGCGCAAGATCGCTCTTGTCCTTGGCGAGCGCCCGCCGGATCGCCGCCACTTCGCCGCGCTCGCCGCGCTGGGCGAGCCAGTCTGCGGCCTGCGCCCGCACCTCCTGCCGCCCGTCTTCCAGCTGGCGCGCGATGGCCTCGCCGAGGCCCGGCGTGCTGCCCAGCAAGGCGCGCGCAGGCGTGCGCACATGGCTGGAGCTGTCACCGGCAAGGGCCAGCAGGCGCGAACGGTAGCGCGCAGGAAGCTTGGGAAAATGACCCAGCAGTTCGAGCCCCACGGAGAGCCGCATCGGGCTGCCTCCGGACTGCGGCACCATGCCCAGCGCCTCGTCGAGCATCGCTAGCCGCTCGGCCAGCAAGGGCCACAGCGACAGATCGATTTCCGGCTGCGGCGAATACCAGCGCTGGGTCAGATGGTCTGAGACGAAGTCCTGCCCACCGTTCGCCAGCCACACATCATAGAACGTGCGGATGTCGAGCCCGGCCTCCAGCCGCCGCTGGACCGCCCCGCCGGCCTGACCCGACCAGCCATTGAACAGACTGTAGAAATGCCGGTTGGACGAACCCAGCGCGAGGCGCACCAGATGGTGGAGCGACACGCGCGGATCATCGAGGAACCGGTCAACGGCCGGGTGGCGCAACTGGGGCAAATTCAACCAGCCCAAGGCGCTCTGGTTCGTGCTGATGAGGAACGTGCTCTCCGCGAGCTTCGCGATCCGCTCCAGAGCGGCGCGATCGACCGGGGAATACTGCTTCGACCAGTGCCACTTGTTGTTTTCGGCTTCCTCTTTGCCTTTGGCGAGCAGGCGGTTGAACTCCTCCGCTGCGGGCGCCAGCAACGCCAGCGCACTGCGATCGAACGGCGATGCCCCCGGGCCCGGTTCGGCGGCAGGCAGATCGACCCACGTGCCATCGACCGCGGTGTAGCCGCCCTTGCCGTCCGGTCGGAGCGGAACCGCCTCATCCGTGGCACCGGGCGCGGGCGCGGCACCGGCGGTCCGCTCGAACGCCGCGATCACCTTGGCCGAAGTCTCGCCCTCACGCAGGCGCGCCAGCGTCGGCGCGGCCAGATCGCCGAGCGTCGATGCGGCAACTTCGACCAGTTCGGCACGCTGCCCCGGCGCGGCAGCGGCAAACCGTTCGGCGATGCAGGCGGCCAGCGCCGCGCCGTCGGTTCCCGTCAGCGCCTGCCGCGCCGCCGCGCGCACTTTCTTGGATGATCCGGTCGCCACATCCACGAGCAGGGACAGATAGAGCGTCTGCAGACCCGAACGGCCGATGGCGCCGATGACTTCGGCCCGCACATCCGCGCCCGCATCGGCCAGCGCAGTGCCGATGGCCGCGGACCTGTCCCGAAGCATCTGTTCGACCCCGGCGAACCGGTCCACCGACGAGTTGGAGCCATATTGCACGGCATCGCGGCAAAACACGATATCCAGCACGGCCCCGAACCCCAGCCCTCCGACCAGCGCGAGGCCCTCAAGTGTTTCAACCGGCTGGTTCTTGCGCCCTTGCCCGAGCCACTGCGTCACGGCGTGGCGCAGCCAGTCCGGCGATTTCTTCGTGCCGAAGTAGCCCCAGTCCCAGCTGATCGGATCGAGCGCGGCCAGAACCTCGCCCAGCCGCATCATCTGGTCCACGCGCCAATCGGCAAGCGTGGTGAACAGGCCGCTTTCGTCCCTGATCGGATAGACCCTGTGGCGCGAACGCCATGCCTGCTGCACCGCATTGCCTTGCAGCTTCAGCAGCACCGCAGCCGGCTCACCCGCGCTGACATAGGCCGCGATCTGCTTTGGCAAGCTGCCATCCTGCTGGGCGAGCGTCCCGAAATGCTTGACGAGCTTGCTGATCGGCGCGCGGCCAACACTCTCTCCGGACGCAGAGGCGCCAAGACCAAGCGAAGACTTGAACCGATCCCAGATCCCCAACGCCACGGCTGTCCCCCCACCCTCGGGCAAGGCGCCCTGACGAGGCGCGCACCCTGCAATAATTCAACCAATCCGGATGTTTGGCAGCGTCCGACGGGTTGGCGATATTGTTCGCATCGCGCGGCCTCCCGTCAAGCGATCTTGCCTTGCCGATGCCGCCGCAAGTCGCGGCCGACCCATCCGGGGCCGGCTTCATCTGCATATCTTCTGCACGCAGACCTCAACGGCCATGCACAGCGCCCGCAGGCCGCCCTCCCCGCCCCTGGCCCATTGCCGGGATAGCAGTGGAAGGGAGTGCAGCATGGCTGGCTTGCAGCGCAGAGGAAGTTTCCTGTTCAAACTTGGCGGAGCGCTCGTCGTCGCCGCGGCCATGGATGCCGCGATGTTCAGCTGGGAGCTGGGCCTGGCGGCTTTTGGGGCGCTGCAACTCGTGCTGCTCGTGCTGGCCGCCGCCGCGCGCCCTGCCATTCTGCGCCGCCGGGCAGCGCGGGCCTGCTTCGGCCTCGCCGCGATCGCCGCCGTGGCCATGATCTTCGATCCCGGTCTGCTGGCCTGGTCGCTGTTCTGGCTCTTTGCCGGGCTTGGCACGCTCCTGCCGGCGGCCGCGCGCTTCGGCGATGCCTGGCGCTGGAGCCAACGGCTGATCCTGCACGCGCTGCGCGCCGTGATCGCCCCCTTGCTCGATCTGCGCCGCCTGCTCCGCGTCAGCCCGCGCGGCGGGAGGGGAAAGCTGCGCCGCGCGCTGCCTCAGCTTGCGCTCCCCGTTCTCGGCAGCGGCGTGATCCTCGGCCTCTTCGCCTCGGCCAATCCGGTGATCGAGCAAGTGCTCGATCAGGCCCTGTCGCTGTCCCCGCCCGACGACTGGTTCTTCCGCCTGCCCATCGCCGCTGTCTGGTTTGCGATGGCCTGGAGCCTGCTGCGCCCGCGGATGAGCCGGCGCGTGCTGGGGACCTTCGATGGCCGCGGTGATCTGGCCCTGCCCGGGGTCACACCCGCCTCGGTCCAGCTCTCGCTCATCGCATTCAACGCCCTGTTCGCCCTGCAGAACGCCATGGACCTGCTCTGGCTTTGGGGCCTCGCGCCGCTCCCCAAGGGCATGACCCTCGCCGAATACGCCCACCGCGGCGCCTATCCGCTGGTCGTCACCGCGCTGCTCGCGGCGGGCTTCGTGCTCGTCGCGCTGCGCCCCGGCTCCACCACCGCGAGGATGCCGCTCGTGCGCCGCCTCGTGATCGCGTGGATTGCGCAGAACGTGCTGCTCGTCGGCAATGCCGCCCTGCGCACGATGGACTACATCGCCGCCTATTCGCTCACTGAACTGCGCATCGCCGCGCTGCTCTGGATGGGCCTCGTGGCGCTCGGCCTCGTGCTCGTGATGTGGCGCCTGCTGCAGGACAAGAGCGCCGCCTGGCTGATCAACTCCAACGCGGCGGCTGCACTCGCCCTGCTGCTCGGCTGCAGCTTCGTCGATCTCAATGCCGTGGCCGCGCGCTACAACATCGCCCATGCCCGCGAACTCGGCGGCAGCGGCGCCGCGCTCGATATCTGCCATCTGCAGCGCATGGGCGTATCGGCCCTGACCGCACTGGCAGAGCTGGAACAGCGCCCCGCACCCGAGGCCATCCACCTGTGGGCACGGTTGCTGCGCGAAAATGCGCAGGCGCAGCTGACGCGGGATCTGGCCCACGAGCGCTGGAGCGTGCTGGGCACCCTGCGCCTCGCCCAAGTGCGCGCGACCTTGCGCAAGCATGCGCTCAACCCCGTCGATCATGGCTGGATCGATTGCACGCACCGCGATGTGACCGAGTTGCGGCAGGCTCTCGGGCTCGAACCGGCCACGCCCGCGCCCGCGCCTGCATTGACCCAGCCCGCGAAGCCATGAAAGATCAACCGATGACCGGTACCGCTCCCCGCAAGGTTCTCCTTGTCGATGATGATCCGCATATCCGCCAGGTGCTGGCATTCGCCTTCGCCAAGGCGGGGATGAGCACCGAGGAAGCCATCGATGGTGAGGCTGCGCTTGCCGCTGTGGCCGCCGCCGTGCCCGATCTGGTCGTGCTCGATATCAACATGCCGCGGATGGACGGGCTCGAAGTCTGCCGCCGCCTGCGCGCGATGGACTGCGCGGTGCCGATCCTGTTCCTCTCCTCGCGCGATGAGGAGATCGACCGCGTGCTGGGCATCGAACTGGGCGCCGATGACTATGTCGTCAAACCCTTCTCGCCCCGCGAAGTGGTCGCGCGCGCCGGCGCCATCCTGCGCCGCGCCGCGCCTGCTCCGCCGAAAGCGGCGGCGACGGATGTGGCGCACGGCCTGCTCCGGCTTGATACCGCGGGCTGGCAGGCCTTCTGGAGTGATCAGGAAGTCGCGCTCACCGTCACCGAATTCTCGCTGTTGGCGGCGCTGGCGGCGGCCGGCAACCGCATCCTGTCGCGCGATGCCCTGATCGACCGGCTCCACGGTCCCGGCTTTGCCGTCACCGATCGCACGATCGACAGCCACATTCGCAACTTGCGCCGCAAGTTCGCCCAATGCGGCGCGGCAGACGTGATCGAAACCCGCGCCGGCATCGGCTATCGGCTCGGGCCATGCCAGGGCCAGCCTCCCAGATGAAACAGCTGATCGCGCGCTTCTGGCCGGTCCTGCGGCTGCGCTCGATCATGTTCATTCTCCTGCTCGTCGTGGCCGCTTTGCCCGGTGTCGCGGCCATCGGGCTCAGGGTCTACGAGAACGCGCTGGTCCGCCGCACCGAAGCGGAACTCATCGCGCAGGGCAGCGCGCTGGCGGCAAGCACGGCGCTCGGCTTTGCCGGGGATGCGGCATCCGCGGCAGCCAGCCGGGCAACCGACCCCGGCAACTACGATGATCGCACGATCTCGACCGGCATCGACCTGCGCACGAGCGCCGTGCTCGGCGAACGGCCCGATCCGGTGCCGACTGCGCTGAAACCCGATCCGGCCGCCGCGATGATGGCCAAGGTCTGGTCACCCGTGATTGACCAGACCCGGCAGGTGACGCTCGCCTCGATCATGCTGCTCGATCGGCAAGGCGTGGTGCTGAATGGCCGTGACGCCGGAAGATCGCTGGCGTTCCTCCCCGAAGTGCGCACCGCGCTGGCCGGCAGACCCGTGACCACGCTGCGCCATAACGGCTCCTACACCCGGTCCTCCGCGCTCGAATGGATCAGCCGCGCGACCGACATCCGGCTGCACCATGCCCGCCCGATCATCGCCAAAGGCCGCGTCGTCGGGGTTGTGCTGCTGTCCCGATCGCCGCGCGCGCTGTTTCGCGGCATGTATGAAGACCGGGGCAAGATCGCGGCGGGGACAGCCGCGATCTTCCTGTTCCTCGTGGCGATCACCGCTGCCCTTGGCCGCACGATCGTCCGCCCGCTTGAAGCGCTCAGCAAGGCGACCCGCGCGCTCGCCGAAGGCCGGCAGGCCGCCCCGCCCCAGCCCACGCTGCGGGTGCAGGAGATCGACAGCCTGATCCGGGACTTCGCCACGATGGCCGCCGCGATCGAAGTGCGCTCGCATTACCTGCGCGATTTCGCCACCGCGCTGGCGCACGAATTCAAGACGCCGCTCACCGGCCTTTCCGGCGGGATCGAGCTGCTGCAGGACCACGGATCGGCCATGTCGGAGACGGAGCGCGCGGGCTTCCTCGCCAACATGGCCGCCGACACCCAGCGCCTCAACCGGCTGATCTCGCGCCTGCTCGATCTCGCCAAGGCCGATATGCAGCGCCCCCACGAAGGCGCCGCCTGCGATCTGGCCGACGTGCTTGCCCGCATCGCGGACGGGCTCGGCGGAGCCGGCTTCACCATCGACACGAGCGCTGCGCGCTTGGCCGTCCGGCTGCGTATTGATGGATCGGCACTTGAAACCGCACTGACCACGCTGGTCGACAATGCCCGCGCGGCGGGAGCCAGCGAGGTTACCCTCGCCGCTGCCCTGATCGATCGCCAAGTGGAGCTCACCGTCAGCGACAACGGCAGCGGCATCGCGCCCAGCGACCGGTCCCGCATCTTCGAACCCTTCTTCACCAGCAAACGCGCGCAAGGCGGCACCGGCCTCGGCTTGCCCATCGCCCGTGCCCTGATCGAACGCAACGGCGGCTCGCTCACCCTGCAGGAGACACCCGCTGGCACCTGCTTTGGGCTAGCTCTGCCGCGCTGGATCCCTGACACATAAGACAAGCCCCGCGTGACCAGGCCCGAATGTGCAGCCGGAGCTCGCAAATTGTCCGCTATCGCCAGAACAGTGCGATAAACCCGCGAATTGGCATTGCCTAGAGCCCAGCCTCTGGCTAAAGCGCGCCCCTGCCCACAAGGCGCGCCGCTTTAGCTCAGTCGGTAGAGCACATCATTCGTAATGATGGGGTCAGGTGTTCGAATCACCTAAGCGGCACCATTTTTTCAAAGACTTACGCCATCTTTGAATAAGTGAGCTGAGGCCCTATCTGGCTCCAGCAAGCACATAGTAAGCACCAGATCGATTATCGAGTGAGTTCATTTCCGCTCAACGTCACATGACGTTACGCGACGTCAGCCGACGTCAGCAGCCATCACCGTACGAACCAATTGCCCATCTCCTTGGCCGCCTGCTCAAGCAGCTTTGCGGCGAGACGCAAGTTTCCCCGATCGAATGCATCATCAAGGGCCTGCTGAAGCCGCTGCAGGCGGAACGCCCGGTGCGTGATGGGGATTTGGGCCGACTCGGTCCGAAACCGCTCCCGCATTGCCCGGTGATAGTCCACCCAGCGCTGTGCGGCCGTGCATTGCGGAG
>NZ_JAIEPN010000156.1 GCF_019748365.1 Novosphingobium sp. | reverse complement strand
GCCACTGGTGATGCCTTGCGCGAGGATCTGCTGCGTGCGCGCATCGCGAACGACGATGCGCGCGCCGCCCATGCCTGAACCAATGAACTTGCCGCCCAGCGACAGCACGCGGATGGTGAGCGGGGTCGGTTCGGCCCAAGCCGCCAATGGCACTGAGGCAAGCAGCGCGCCCAGCAGCGCTGCTGCGCCGCGGCGGATCACGCAGCTGCCTGTGCGG
The DNA here is from genome assembly GCF_019748365.1 of Novosphingobium sp. GTDB lineage: Bacteria > Pseudomonadota > Alphaproteobacteria > Sphingomonadales > Sphingomonadaceae > Novosphingobium. Next base: position 12,423 of record NZ_JAIEPN010000156.1, on the reverse strand, counting down.
CCGAGGGGTCGCCAAACTGATCGCACAGAAAGCCGATCAGCGCGAGCGCGTTGGCATTGGCGATCCGGTAGTAGATCGTGGTGTTCTCGCGCCGGGTCTGCACCAGCCCGCCCTCGCGCATCTTCGCAAGGTGCTGAGAGACGCTGGACTGCGAGAGATCGCACAGCCCGATGAGTTCGGTCACCGAAGCCTCACCCTCGCGCAGGCGGCACAGCAGCAAAAGGCGCTGCGGATTGGCCACGACCTTCAGGAACGCGGCAACTTCACTCGCGCGCTCGCATAGCTGTTCGGCAGTACCCGTCATCATCATTGGCTTGCCGGTCTCCCGTCATCACGCAGCACGATATAGATCGCCGGAATAACCAGAACCGTCAGCAAGGTCGAGGAGGCCAGCCCGAAGAGGAGGGAAATGGCCAGACCCTGGAAGATCGGGTCGGTGAGGATCACCGCTGCACCGATCATCGCGGCCGCCGCCGTCAGCACGATGGGCTTGAAGCGGATCGTCCCTGCCTCGATCAGCACGTCGCGCAAGGGGCGCTCCGGCTTGTTCGTATGCCGGATGAAATCGACCAGCAGGATCGAATTGCGCACGATGATGCCGGCAAGCGCGATGAACCCGATCATCGAGGTGGCGGTGAACGGCGCGCGGAACAGCATGTGGCCCAGCACGATGCCCACCAGCGTCAGCGGCACCGGGGTGAGGATCACCAGCGGCAGCTTGAAGCTGCGGAACTGCGCGACGACGAGGATGTAGATCCCGAGCAGAGCAACCATGAAGGCGCCACCCATGTCGCGGAACGTGACCCAGGTGATTTCCCATTCGCCGTCCCAGAGCAGCGATGTGGCCTGCTCATCCTGCGGCTGGCCGCTGAGGCGGATCACCGGCTTGGTGAGGCCCTTTGCCGCCCAGTCGTAGTTGTCGATCGCCGCATCGACCGCGAGCATGCCGTAGATCGGCGCTTCGTAGTCGCCCGCAAGCTCGGCGGTGACCATATCGGCGTAGCGGCCATCGCGGCGGAAGAGCGCGGGGCTGGCCGCTTCCTGCCGCGCCTCGACCACGCTGCCGAGCTCGACGAGCTGGCCGGCCTGACCGACCGCGACCGGCGTGCTGCCCAGCGTCTGGCTCCAGCTGCGCGAGGATTGCGCGAGCGCAACCGTGATCGGCAGCGGCGTGCGTTCATCGCCGCGTGGGGCATAGCCGACGGTGCGGCTGCCCAGCAGCGCGCCGATGCTGTCGTTGATGTCGCGCGCATTGAGGCCGTAGTAGTCGATCCGGTCGCGCTGCGGGATCAGCCGCAGCTTGGGCCGGGCTGCGCCGAAGCTGTTGTCGACATCGACGATATAGGGCACCGACTTGAAGATCTTCTCGAGCTCGATGGCCGTCTTGCGCCGGGTCTGCGCATCGGGGCCATAGATTTCCGCCAGCAGCGTCGCCAGCACAGGCGGCCCCGGAGGGGTTTCGACGACCTTGAGCGAAGCGCCATCCGGCAGCTTGAGCGACTTGAGCCGATTGCGCAGATCGAGGGCGATCTCGTGGCTGGAGCGCGAGCGGTCTTCCTTGGGGAGCAGCGTCACCATCACATCGCCCATTTCGGGGCGGCTGCGCAGGAAATAGTGCCGCACGAGGCCGTTGAAGTTGAACGGTGCGGAGGTTCCGAGATAGGCCTCCATCGCGGTCGCTTCGGGCAGCTGACGGGTCACGCGCGCAACATCCTCCAGGACGCGGCCGGTGGACTCGAGGCTGGTGCCTTCGGGCATGTCGACAACCACCTGCACTTCGGATTTGTTGTCGAAGGGCAGCAACTTCACAGTGACCGCCTTGAAATAGAACATCGAGCAGGCGAGCAGCGTGGCAAGGCCGACGCCGATGAGGAAGTTGCGGGCCGAGGTGCGGCTGTCGATCACCCGGTGCGCGACCCTGGCGTAGAGCGCGCCGAGCTTGCCGCCGCTCTCGTCATGGGCATGGTGGCTGCCGCCCGCCGCGATCTTGCGCGCAAAGCGGATCATCAGCCACGGCGCGATCACCACCGCAACGAAGAACGAGAACACCATCGCGGCCGAGGCATTAACCGGGATCGGCGCCATGTAGGGCCCCATCAGGCCCGAGACGAACAGCATCGGCAGCAGCGCCGCGACGACAGTCATCGTGGCGACAACGGTGGGATTACCCACTTCCGCCACCGCCTCGATTGCGGCTTCCACGCGGGTCCGCTCATCCGGCATCGACCAGTGGCGGGCGATGTTCTCGATCATTACGATGGCATCGTCGACGAGAATGCCGATCGAGAAGATCAATGCAAACAGGCTGACGCGGTTGATCGTGTAGCCCATCAGGTTCGAGGCGAACATCGTCAGCAGGATCGTGGTGGGGATCACCACCGCTGTCACCGCCGCTTCGCGCCAGCCGATGGCAAAGCCGATCAGGACGATGATCGAAACCGTCGCCAGCGCGAGGTGATAGAGCAGCTCGTTGGCTTTCTCGTTCGCCGTCGCGCCATAATTGCGCGTGACCGAGACCTCGACACCATCGGGGATCAGGCTGCCCTTGAGCGATTCCAGCCGCTGCAGAACGGCATCGGAGACGACCACGGCATTCGCACCGGCGCGCTTGGCGATCGCGAGGCTGACGGCGGGCGCGCTCGACCATTGACCATCGCGTCGTGCCCAGCGTCAGGCGCGGGCCTGATCCTCGCGCGGGCCCTGCGTGACAGCGGCGACATCGCGCAGATAGACCGGCGCGCCGCTGGCCGAACGGACCGTCAGCGTGCCGACATCCTGCGCCGAACCCAGCGTTTGCCCGGCGGTCACGGCAACGGCCTGCCCGCCTTCGCGGATGCTGCCGGCAGGGAAGCTGCGACCCGCCTGCGCGGCGGCGTCGATCACGCTGCCGAGCGGCACGCCGAACTGGCTGAGCTTGCCCGGATCGGGCGCGATGCGGATTTCCTCGGGGCGGCCGCCGGTGATGAAAGTCAGGCCGACATTGTCGACCTTGGCGATCTCGGTGCGCAGCTTGGTCGCCAGCGTGTAGAGCGCCTGATCGTCATATTGCCCCGCCGCGCCGGGTTTGGGCGATAGCGTGAGCACCACCGCCGGCACATCGTTGATCCCGCGCACCGTGACCTTGGGATCGGGAATGCCGACCGGGATGCGATCCCAGTTGGCGCGCAGCTTTTCGTCAATGCGCGTGGCGGCGGCCTCGGGGTTGGACCCGACGACGAAACGCGCGGTGACCATCACGCCGTCGTCTTCGGCCTGCGTGTAGACATGCTCGACCCCGTCGACGCTCTTGACGATGGTCTCGAGCGGAATGCCGACGAGCTGCACCGCATCGGGCGCGGAAAGGCCAGGTGCCATGACCTGAATGTCGACCATCGGCACGCTGATCTGCGGCTCTTCCTCGCGCGGGATGGTGAAGAGCGCGAGAATGCCCACGGCGAGCGCAGCGAACAGGAACAGCGGCGTCAGCGGCGAGGCGATCGTCGCGCGGGTCAGGCGCCCGGAAAGGCCAAGGTTCATTTCGCGCGTCCCGGTGCGAACAGGATATCCCCGGCAGCAACGCCGCCGAGAATCTCCACTTTGGCGGGATCGCTGGCGGGCGCGGTCTGCACCGCGACGGCGCTCGGCTGCCGGTCCGCGCCCAGCACGTTCACATAGTCGATGCCGTAGCGCGTCGAGACGAAGCGGCGCGGGATCACGATCGCCTTGCGGCGCCCGACCTCGATGGAGACGCCGACGCGGCGGCCGACCAGCTCGGTGGTAAGGCCGGGCACAGTCGCATCGACCTGAACCCGGCCCCCGGTGATGGCAGGATAGACCTGCGTCACCTGCCCCTGGCGCGACCCTTCGGGCAGATCCTGCGGTGCAACGGTGATCGCCGAGCCGACATGGACGGTCCTTGCGAGCGATTCCGGCAGATCGAGCCGCAGCACCGGCGGGCCTGCCGTGATGACGGCGAGTGCCATGCCGGGGGCGACGACCGAGCCTGCGGGGATGTCCGCGCGCAGCACCCGGCCTGTTGCGGGCGCGAGGACGGCGCCTTGCCCTGCTACGCTTGCGCTGGCGCTTTGCTGGGCGCGCGCTGCAGCCACCTGCGCATCGGCGGCGCGGGCCATGGCGACCGCAGAATCGAGGCGCGCCTTGGCGTAGACGTTGTGATTGAACAGGTCCTGCACCCGCGCGAGATCGCCGCGCGCGCGTGCAGCTTCAGCCTGTGCTGCGGCGACCTGTGCACCGGCGGCGCTGGTTTCGTAGCCTAGCCGCGAATCGATGATCATGCCGATCCGCTGTCCCCTGGACACGGTATCGCCCGCGCGGACGGTGAAGCTCACCAGCGTGCCCGGAATGCGCGCCAGTGCCTGTGCTGCATCGCGTGTAGTGATTTCGCCGCCGACCGCCTTCATGTCGGCGGTTTCCGCCAGCGTCACGGCCAGCTGCTCGCCGGGGGGCAGGGTAACCCTGCCTGCTTCAGCCGCCTTCTCGCCGCCGCAACCGGCAAGGGCCAACGCCCCGCCCACAGCGATCCATGTCCACCTTGCCACGCCTGCGTCCTCCCCAGCCCTGTTCAGCCGCGCTCGACCGGAAGACCGGCGGCCTTCCAGGCGCCGATCCCGCCTGCGAGGTGGGTGTCGATCGCAGACTGCGCCTTGGCGCAGTGATCGAGCGCCATCGCGGAGCGCTTGCCGCCTGCACACTGCAGCACGACCGTGCGCGTCCCGGCATCGGGCAGGTTCTTCGGCGAAAAGCTGGAAAGCGGAGCGTTCACGGCACCCGCGATGTGCTCCGCAGCAAATTCGTCGGGCTCGCGCACATCGACGAGCAGCGCCGAACCTTCATGCAGCATCGCCTTGAGGGTCTGCGCGTCGATTTCACGGTGCGCCTTGCTCTTGCCAAATCCGAACATGGCCTGTCTCCTTATGCAGCATCAATTTGCATATTGCATATATCGTGTAATCATCATATTTAGTCAAGCGAGATGTGAAGGTGAGAGGAACGGACGTGTCGGAAAAGCCGAAAATCGTGGTGCTCGGGGCTGGCCTCGGCGGAACCATTGCCGCCTATGAAATCCAGGACGAAGTGAAAGGCAGGGCCGAGGTCCTGATGGTTTCCAACACGGAGACCTATTCCTTCATCCCTTCAAACCCTTGGGTCGCGGTGCGCTGGCGCAAGCCGGAAGCGATCCAGGTTCACCTGCCCCCGATCTTTGCAAAGAAGAAGATTGGCTTCACCGCCGTTGGCGCCAAGCGCCTGCACGCCGATGAGAAGCGACTCGAGCTCAATGATGGCACCTCGGTCAATTACGACTATCTCGTAATTGCAACGGGTCCGGAACTAGCCTTCGACGAAATCGAAGGCTTCGGTCCTGAAGGCCACACTGTCTCGGTTTGCGATACCGGCCATGCCTCGCTCGCAGCGGACGCGTTCGACCGCTTCGTCGAAAATCCCGGCCCGATCGTCGTCGGCGCGGTGCAGGGGGCATCGTGCTACGGCCCGGCCTACGAGTTCGCGCTGATCCTCGATACCGAACTGCGCCGCCGCAAGATGCGCGACAAGGTGCCGATGACCTTCGTCACCGCGGAGCCCTATATCGGCCACCTCGGGCTCGACGGCGTGGGCGATACCAAGAGCCTGCTCGAGAGCAAGCTGCGCGACCGGCACATCAAGTGGATCACGAACGCCCGCGTGGCAAAGGTCGAGGCCGGCCTCATGCATGTCGAGGAAATCGCCGATGGCGGCGCGGTGGCAAAGACGCACGAACTGCCCTTCGGCTATTCGATGATGCTTCCCGCGTTTCGCGGCGTGGCGGCAGTGCGCGACATTCCCGGCCTGACGAACCCGCGCGGCTTCATCCTGATCGACAAGCACCAGCGCAATCCAAAGTATCCCGAGATCTTCTCGCTGGGCGTCTGCGTGGCGATCCCGCCGACGGGTCCGACCAACGTGCCGGTGGGCGTGCCCAAGACCGGGTTCATGATCGAAAGCATGGTGACGGCGACGGCCCACAACATCGGCGCGCTGCTCGATGGCAAGGCGCCGACCGCCGAGGCGACATGGAACGCCGTGTGCCTCGCAGATTTCGGCGATGGCGGCATCGCCTTCGTTGCGCAGCCGCAGATTCCGCCGCGCAACGTCAACTGGGCGGCCGGAGGCAAATGGGTCCACCTCGCCAAGATCGGCTTCGAGAAATACTTCCTGCGCAAGATCCGCAAGGGCGAGAGCGAGCCCTTCTACGAGAAGCTCGCGATGCAGGTGATGGGCATCGAAAAGCTGCGCGCCTGACCCCGCGCCAGCCATCCAGAAAGGAGCAAGTGCGATGACACTCGATCGTGCCGTGATGATCTTTGCCGGCTGCGTGGTGCTGCTGGGCATTGTCCTGTCGTTGACGGTCCACCCCTGGTGGATCGGCCTCACCGCCTTTGCCGGGCTCAACATGATCCAGGCGGGGTTTACCGGGTTCTGCCCGGCGGCCATGGTGTTCAAGGCGCTGGGCATCCGCCCGGGTACGGCATTCCAATGAGCAGGCGGCGCGCTCCCGCCCTTCTGGCGCTGTGGCTGGCCGCACCGCTGGCGCTGGCGGGCAGCGCGCAGGCGGCGACGCTCGATGACGCGCTGGCCGCAGCCCTTGCCCATGCGCCCGAAGTCGCCGCCGCCGATGCCGATGCGGACGTGGCGGCCGCACGGCTGGATCAGGCGCGCGCGGAGCATATGCCGACGGCGACGCTGACCGGAACCGTCGGCTATGGCCGCCTCGATCCCGGCGGCTATTTCGGGCTGAACCGGGCGGACGTGACCCCGCGCGCGGCGCAGATGGCGATCGAGCAACCGCTGTTTACCGGGGGCCGCGTCGGGGCGGGGATAGACCGCGCGCGCGCCGGGATGGCAGCCGCAGAGGCCGGCAAGATCGGCATGCGCAGCCAGCTCGTCGTGGCGGTGACGCAGGCCTACGGCGATGTGCTGACCGCATCGCAGCTGGTAGATCTCTATGGCCGGCTGGTGGCCGAAACCACCGAAATCGGTCGCCAAGCCGAGCTCAAGTTCAAGGCGGGTGAAAGCCCGAGCACCGATGTGGCGCAAGCCTCCGCGCGCCTTGCCGAAGCGCGCGCGGCGCTGGTGCGGGCGCAGGGCATGCAGGTTTCGGCGCAGGCCCGCTTTCGTGATCTGACCGGGCTCGAGCCGACCGATCTCCAGCCGCTTCCCGCCAATCCCGCGCTGCCTGCCACGCTCGATGAAGCTATGGATGCCGCGATGGCAGCCAACCCCATGCTGGCCGGGGCAGAAGCCGGACTGCGCGCAGCACAAGCGGCGGCGCGCGGCGCACGGGCGGAGCGCCTCCCCACGGTAGGCGCCTTTGCCGAAGCGGCAACCGTCCGCGACCAGTTCTTCCCCGGCTACCGCGGCGACAGCGCCACGGTCGGCATCCGCGCGCGCTGGCAGATTTTCAATGGCGGGCGCGTCTCCGGCAAGGTGGCCGAGAGCGACAGCGCGGTGCGCGCAGCCGATTCCCGCGTGCGCGCTGCCCGCCAGCAGACCGAGGAGCAAGTGATCGCGGCATACCAGGATGTGCGCACGGCGCAGCTGGTCGAATTGGCCGCTGGTGAGCAGACCGCCGCCGCCGCCAAGGCGCTGGAGAGCGTCCGGCAGGAAGTGCGCGTCGGCATGAAGCCGCAGCTCGATCTGCTCAATGCCGAACGCGAAGCGGCAACCGCTGCGGCTGGCGCGGCACGCGCGGGCACGGACCGGATCGTCGCGGCCTACCGGCTGCTGGCGCTCACCGGCCGCAAGTTCTGAACCCGGGAAGGAGCATACCCATGCACAAGGATTGGCCGGAAATGGCGGCGCAGCTCTCAGGCGCGATCAAGCAGGTCCGCCTGGGCAGCCCGGAGGTGACCAAGGCGTTTTCGGCGATGGCCAAGGCCGCCACGGAAGCCGGAGCGCTGGATACCAAGACCAAGGAACTCATCGCGCTCGCCATCTCCGTCGCGATCCGCTGCGATGGCTGCGTTGCTTTCCATAGCGAAGCGGCGGTGCGCCAGGGTGCTACGCGCGAAGAGCTGATGGAGACCATGGGCATGGCGCTATACATGGGCGCCGGGCCGAGCCTGATGTATGCGGCGCAGGCGGTCGAGGCCTATGACCAGTTTGCCGCCAAGGCAGGCGCATGAACCGATACGCGAGGGAGAACACGATGTCCGATGCACACGGCACGAGCGGGGAAGACTGGGCTGATGCGCGCGGCGCGCTCTGGCTGGCCGAGCTTGATTCCTACGAGCAGATGCTGGAGCCGCTTGGGATCGCTCTGCTTGACCGAGCCGCGCTGCAGAACGGCCAGCATGTGGCCGATATCGGCTGCGGCGGTGGCCGGACCTCCCGCCTCGCCGCGCATCTGGTCGCGCCTCATGGCAGCGTGCACGGGATCGACATCGCCCCGATGCTGATGACGGAGGCCACCCGCCGCGCTGAAGCGGAAGGGCTGCGCAATTTGCGCTTCAGCACGGGCGATGCCACGAGCTTCGTGCCTGAGGAGGCCCCGTTCGACCGGCTGATGTCGCGCCTCGGCATCATGTTCTTTGCCGATCCCGCAGCCGCTTTCGCCAATCTGCGCCGCTTGCTGAAGGATGGGGGCCAGGCCGATTTCGCGGTCTGGGCATCGCCGCAGGACAATTTGTGGATGAGCGGCGCGCGCGCGATCGTGGCCGAGCATATCGAACTTCCCGCAGCCGATCCCCTCGCGCCGGGCCCCTTCGCGCTGGCTGATCCGGACCGGTTCGCCGCCTTGCTTTCAGGCGCCGGGTTCCCGCAAGTGGACATGCAGGCTTGGTATGGGCCGATCGGCGTGGGCGGCGCGGGCAGTGACGCAGCCAAGGCCGCTGAATTTTCGCTTCGTGCCTTTTCATTTGCAACTGTTCTGGCGGGCGCTGAAGCTGGCCTTGAGGAAGCGATCCGTGAAAAGGTCATCGCCTTCTTCCGCCAGTTCGAAACGCCGGACGGTGTGCAGGTGCCGGGCAAGGCCTGGTTGGTGAGGGCCATGGCATGAGCGATCCCGCGCTCCTGGCAGCGTGTGGCATCGTAGAGGCAGTCACCCCCGGGTGCGTCCATGTGCATACCGTGTTCGACGAGGCGACCTTCACCGCGACCCATATCGCCAGCGATCCCGCCACCGGCAAGGCGGCGATCATCGACAGCGTGCTCGATTTCGATCCGGCTTCGGGCCGCATCGCCACCACCTCGGCAGACAAGGTGATCGCCCATGTCGAGGCGGCAGGGCTGACGGTCGAATGGCTGCTCGAAACGCATGTCCATGCCGATCACCTCTCCGCCGCGCCCTATCTGCAGGAACGGCTTGGCGGCACTGTCGCCATCGGGCGCGATATCCTGACAGTGCAATCGGTCTTCGGCACGATCTTCAACGAAGGGCCGGCTTTCGCGCGCGATGGTTCGCAGTTCGACCGGCTGCTGCAGGATGGTGAGCGATTCCGGCTGGGGTCGCTTGAGGCGACCGTGCTTCACGTGCCGGGGCACACCCCGGCCGACATGGCGTTCGTGATCGGTGATGCTGCGTTCGTCGGCGATACGCTGTTCATGCCCGACTACGGCACCGCACGGGCCGATTTTCCTGGCGGTGACGCACGCACGCTGTTCCGTTCGATCCACCGCCTGCTCGCCTTGCCCGATCGGACCCGGCTGTTCCTCTGCCACGACTACAAGGCGCCGGACCGCGACCAGTTCGTCTGGGAAACGACGGTTGCCGATGAACGGGCGCACAACGTCCACGTCCATCCCGGCGTGAGCGAAAACGCTTTCGTGGCGATGCGCGAGGCGCGCGATGCCACGCTGGGCATGCCGCGCCTGATCCTGCCCTCGATCCAGATCAACATGCGCGCAGGCCATCTGCCAGAGCCCGAGAATAACGGCACGCGCTACCTCAAATTGCCGCTCAACCGGCTGTAACCCGGCGATGTTCGAGCCCCTCCAGTATCTCCTCGGCGGTGCTTCGGGCTCGCTGGTGGGCTTTACCCTCGGACTGGTCGGCGGGGGCGGCTCGATCCTGGCTGTTCCGCTGATGGTCTATCTGGTGGGCGTCACTTCGCCGCATGTTGCGATCGGTACGAGCGCACTGGCGGTCGCCGCCAATGCCGGGGCCAATCTCGTGCCGCACGCCCGGCAAGGTTCGGTCAAGTGGCGCTGCGCCGGTATGTACGCCCTCGCCGGCGTGGCCGGCGCCTACTTCGGATCGAGCCTTGGCAAGGCGTTCGATGGCCAGCGCCTGCTGTTCCTGTTCGCCCTGCTGATGCTGGTTGTCGGCGCATTGATGCTCAAGGGGCGCGGTCATACGGGCAACCCGAATGTCGAATGCCGCCGGGAAAATGCGCCCAGGGTGATCGCCTTCGGCAGCGCGACGGGGCTGTTTTCCGGGTTCTTCGGGATTGGCGGCGGCTTCTTGATCGTACCGGGCCTCATGGCATCGACCGGCATGCCGATGCTCTATGCCGTCGGCTCCTCGCTCGTTGCTATCGCTGCCTTCGGGCTGACGACTGCGCTCAACTATGCGGCCTCAGGGCTGATCGATTGGGGGCTTGCGGCAGTGTTCATCGGCGGCGGGGTGATCGGCGGCCTTGTCGGCGCAGCGGCGTCCCGCCGTCTGGCAGCGCACAAGGGCCTTCTTAACACGGTGTTCGCCGCACTGATCTTCTGCGTTGCCTGCTACATGATCTGGAAGAGTTGGTTCGCCATCTGATTGATTAGTCGGGCTGGTGGTCCTGCAATCACCGCGCAGTAGTGCAAGCGACCTTCACCTCTTGCTTCTCAAGCGGTCGCGTTGGCAGCACCTTTCGTCGAGATGATGGACTGATAGCTACGACGGGTTTTGCCAACAGCGGACGTCCAAGGTTTTGTAGGGGAACGACCGGCTCTGGTCGCACGCAGTCATCCGAATTTGTCTACGCCACCTAAATCAATCCGGCGGCGCAACCTTGTCCGCTGTCCTGCCCGAGCAGTAGCGCGCCCACGCAGCCATCAACTTCACCCGCGCGCCCGGCTGGTCGGGCGTACCGAGATAGGTTGTGCGGCGGTAGGCCGCCTGCACTGCATCGGGCGTCTTGTGAGCCAGAGCCGCTTCCACCACGGCATCGGGGAAGCCTTCGTTTGCGGCCCAATCGGTGAACGTGGAGCGGAATCCGTGGACGTGGTACGGTTCGCACATGTCGCGCATGACCTTGAGCAGCGTCATGTCAGACATGGGCTTGCCCGACACGCCCGGGAACACGACGTCGGTTTCGGGCAGCCGCAGGGCGTCCGCTTTCGCCAGCACCCCCATAGCCTCGTCCGACAGCGGTACGACATGGGCCTTGCTCCGCTTCATGTGCTCGGCAGGGATCATCCACAGGCGGTTCTCCAGATCGAACTCGGCCCATGTGGCGAGCCGTACCTCCTGGCTGCGCACACCTGTGAGGATGAGTAGCTCAAGGGCAAGCCGTCCGAACGAAGGTTTGCGCCGCAAGGCGATCATGAAACCTTGCATCGCAACATAGGGCATGGCCTTGCGGTTGCCCCTTTCCTTCACCTGCCGCGGCAACCCCCTGCCCGCTTTCAGGCTGCCATTGCCAGATGGTGCCTCGCGCGAGCGCCAGCCCTTGGCATGGGAGTAATCTAGCACAGTACATATCCGGTTGCGCACCTGCCGGGCGGTATCGGGGATTTCCTGCCAGATCGGCGTCAGCACGCTGATGATATCGGCACTGGTGATGCTGCCGGTCGGCATGTTGCCCAGTTTCGGGAAGACGTAGTTTTCGAGACTGGCGAGCCATTGGCGCGCGTAAACCGCGCTCTTCCATCCTGCCTCGTTCTCGGAGTGATACAGGCAGGCGGCTTGACGGAAGGTCACCTTCGCCGCAGCCTCGTCCTTGCGCTCTGCCAGAATGTCGCGGCGCTCAACTCTGGTCGCCTTGCGAATCTCCTGAGCTTTCTGGCGGGCTTCGGCCAGCGTCACAAGCTTCGCGCTCCCCAGCCCTATGTCCTGACGCTGGCCATCACGCTGGACGCGCACCAATCAGGAAGCACCACCAGACTTCTTTACCTTCAGGAAGAGCCCGTCGCCGTCCTGATAAGTCCCCGGATTCGCGAGCGCGGCCTTGACCGCCATTGCCGTGAGATTGCCCATTTTCGTCCCCACATTTTCAGAGGCCACTCTCGAAATCCAAAATGTGGGGACAGCCCCTTTCGTCCCCACACCGTCCCCACACTAGGCTCCGGCTGCAGGCGAACGAGAGCGGTTGTTGACGGATTATGAGAGCAAAATACCCTAGGAAATCGGGGATTTCTATGGGCTTTGGCGAATGTCGGTGAATAAGGGGGTGGTGGACAGGGCTAGATTCGAACTAGCGTACGCTTGCGCGGGCAGATTTACAGTCTGCTGCCTTTAACCACTCG
>NZ_JAIEPN010000152.1 GCF_019748365.1 Novosphingobium sp. | reverse complement strand
TCAGCCGGCGGGTCGCCCGGCGAGAAGGCCGCAAAGGGGGCATGAATGAAATTCATCATCGCCATCATCAAGCCGTTCAAGCTCGACGAAGTGCGCGAGGCGCTCTCGGGGCTGGGCGTTGCAGGGATGACGGTGTCGGAAGTGAAGGGTTTCGGGCGGCAGAAGGGCCAGACCGAGATCTACCGCGGCGCCGAATACACCACCAACATGCTGCCGAAGGTGAAGATCGAAATCGCTGCAAGCGACGATCTGGCACCGCGGATCATCGAGATGATCCAGCAGACAGCCAGCACCGAGGCAATCGGCGACGGCAAGATCTTCGTTCTCGATCTTGCTTCGGCCACGCGCATCCGCACCGGCGAAACCGGGGATACCGCGCTGTGAGGGCCGCCACTTCTGACATGAGGGGAACTTCGATGATCCGTAAGATGATCGGCGGGGTCGTGGGTGCGGGCGCAATGCTCGGCACCGCTTCCACCGCTTTCGCCCAGGCGGCGATGGTTCAAGCGCCAACGGTCGAACAGCAGGCCACCATGGTCAACAAGGGTGACACCACCTGGATGTTGATCTCGTCCGTGCTTGTCCTGATGATGAGCATTCCGGGCCTCGCGCTGTTCTACGGCGGTCTCGTCCGCACCAAGAACATGCTTTCGGTGCTGATGCAGGTCTTCATGATCGTTTCGATCGCGGGCCTGCTCTGGGCAACTTATGGCTATTCGCTGGCGTTCACTGGCGGCTCGCCCTTCATCGGCGGCTTCGGCAAGGTGCTGATGGCGGGGGTCACCAGCGGGACTTATGCCGCGACGTTCTCCAACAACGTCTACATCCCGGAACTCACCTATTTCGTGTTCCAGATGACCTTCGCCATGATCACGCCGGCCCTGTTCATCGGTGCGTTCGCCGAACGCGTCAAGTTCACGCCGCTGATGATCTTCGTCGTGCTGTGGTCAACATTCGTCTACTACCCGATCGCGCACATGGTCTGGTACTGGGCGGGCCCGGACTTCCTCGCTGGTCAGCCGGGCGACTGGGGCTACCTCTACGGCAAGGGCGCGCTGGACTTTGCGGGCGGCACCGTCGTCCACATCAACGCCGGTATCGCGGGCCTCGTCGGCTGCATCCTGCTCGGCAAGCGTCTGGGTTATGGCAAGGAAGCCACTCCGCCGCACTCGCTGACCATGACCATGATCGGCGCCTCGCTGCTGTGGGTGGGCTGGTTCGGTTTCAACGCAGGTTCGAACCTTGAATCGAACGGTGTCACCGCGGTTGCCTTCGTCAACACCATGCTGGCAACGTGCGCTGCTGCGGTCAGCTGGGCAGTCATCGAACAGGTCGTCCACAAGAAGCCCTCGATGCTGGGTGCTGCCACGGGTGCGGTCGCCGGTCTGGTGGCCGTGACCCCGGCCTCGGGGCTCGGTGCGCCGATGACCTCGATCGTCCTTGGTCTCGTCGTTTCGCCGATCTGCTTCTTCTTCGTCAGCACGGTGAAGAGCAAGTTCAAGTACGACGATACGCTTGATGTGTTCGGCGTCCACTGCGTCGGCGGGATCGTCGGTGCGCTCGGTACCGCCATCGTCGCTTCCCCGGCGCTCGGCGGGCAGGGCGTGTTCGATTACACCGTGTTCCCGGCCGCCTTCGATGCTTCCACGTACAACATCACCAACCAGCCGATGATCCAAATCCAGGCTGTGCTGATCACCCTGGTGTGGTCGGGCCTTGGCACCGCGATCATCTGGTTCGTGCTCGACAAGACCCTGGGCATGCGGATCAGCGAAGAAGGCGAGCGCGAAGGCCTCGACATCGCTGACCATGGTGAGCGTGCCTATAACTACTGATTAACCAGCTTGGCGGGGCCAGTGGGCGAGATCCTCTCCCTCTAGCCCGACAGGGCCCCGCCAGACCATGTTCCTCCTGCGAACAGACTAAGGCCGGAAGTGCAATCGCGCTTCCGGCCCTTTTTTTGTTCTTCACCAGCGCTTTATCAAGCGGGTGAACACGGTGGTGCCACGTTAACCTTCCTACAACGCCCATGCGCTACATACCTAATGTCTGGTAACTGGCTGGCTAAGGGATGTCTGGGTGGTGCTGCGCAAAGCACGTGGAGTTTTCGGCTTAGGGGCAGGCGATGCCTCGCCATCCCGCACGTCAGAAAGCGAAGCGGCAGCGCTTTGCCACACTTACGAGGATCTCGGTCTCGGCTTCTTCTGGTCCACCGATGCGGAAGGACGCCTGAGCTACCTTTCGCCCGGCGCCCATGCGCTGCTGGTGGGAGAGGGCTCCGCTAACGGCCTGAGCTTTCTCGAACTGTTCCTCAAGTCCGGCAATGAGAGTGAGGGCGAGCGCACCCTGCCTTTCGCCTTTGCGCGCAAGGGTCGCTTCGAAAAGATCACCGTGCGCAGCGAGCGGGCCGATGGCGAAACGCTGTGGTGGGCCATTTCCGGCGAGCCGATCACCCATCGCGGCGAATTCGCCGGATTTCGCGGCCACTGCGAGGACATCACCGGCGAGCGCCGCTCGGCCGAGGAAAGCTCGCACATGGCGATGCACGATGCGCTGACCGGGCTGCTCAACCGGCGCCGCATGTCGCAGCTGCTCGAACGCACGCTCACCCAGTGCACGCAGCAGCGCAGCCCCTGCGCGATCATGTTGATCGACCTTGATCGCTTCAAGCAGGTCAACGACACGCTGGGCCATGCGGCCGGCGACGCGCTGCTCAAGCAGGTCGCGGCCCGGCTGGTCCGCGTTGTGGGCGACAAGGAGAAGGTCAGCCGCCTTGGCGGTGACGAATTTCAGGTGATCATGCCGGGGATCGAGGATCGCGGCTTGCTCGGCGATATGGCGACGAGCATCATCACCAGCATTTCGCAGCCCTATACGATCGATGGCAGCCGCTGCCTGATCGGCGCATCGGTAGGCGTCGCGGTGTCCCCCTTCGATGGCGAGGACAGCGACAGCCTCGTGCGCAACGCGGACCTTGCGCTCTATGCCGCCAAGGGCGGCGGGCGCGGCCGCTTCCGCTTTTTCAGCGCAGACCTGCTAAAGGCCGCTGCGGATCGCCGCTTGCTCGAGGAAGACCTCCACGATGCGCTGCAGCGTAACGAGCTCGAGATCCACTACCAGCCGGTGGTGCGGGCGGCGGACAACCATGTCGTCGGTGTCGAAGCACTTGTGCGCTGGAACCACCCCGAACATGGCCCGGTAAGCCCCGCGCGGTTCATCCCGATTGCCGAGGAATCCAACCTCATCAAGGGCATCGGCGAATGGGTCCTGCGCCGTGCTTGCGAGGAAGTTGCAGCCTGGCCCGGCGGCCTGCGGGTGGCCGTCAACGTTTCGCCGGTGCAGTTCGCGGACGATGGTTTCCCCGCGCTCGTCGCCAGCGCACTGGCCAATTCCGGGATCGAGCCCGAGCGGCTGGAGCTGGAGATCACCGAGAGCGTGTTCCTGCAGGAAGGCGGTGCCACCACCGATCGCTTCAAGGCGCTCAAGGGCCTCGGGGTCCGGCTGGCGCTCGACGACTTCGGTACCGGCTATTCCTCGCTCGGCTATCTGAAGACCGCGCCGTTTGACAAGATCAAGATCGACCAATCCTTCGTGCGCGGCGCCACCGAAGCGGGTTCGCGCAACCGCGCCATCATCGCGGCGATTGTCGCGCTGGCACAGGCGCTGGAGATGGATACGACGGCGGAAGGCGTCGAGAGCTTCGACCAGTTCGATCTGATGAAGAGCCTCAACGTCACGCTGGTGCAGGGCTTTATCTACAGTCAACCGATCCCCAACGACGAGTTCGTCAACAAGCTCAACGAGGGCAACTGGACGATCGAGCCGTCTGGTCCGGCCTTCCAGCGCCACGACCGGCAGGCGATGTTCCGTCGCATCGGTGCGATCCACGACAACCACTACTACCCGGTCGTGCTGCGCAATCTCTCGGTCTCGGGCGCGCTGATCGAAGGTCTGGTTGATGTACCGGTCGGCACCGAATTCGTGATCGATCTTGGCGAAGGCCAGCTTGCGGTTGCCCGCGTGCGGCGTTCGCGCAAACGCCAGCAGGGGCTGGAGTTCGAGCAGGCGCTGGTGCCGGATGGCAACGGCGGCCTGTGCACGCGCCACCGTGCCTCGCCCTATCAGCTCGCGGCGGCAGGCCTGCCACAAGGTCCGCGCGGTGAAGCCGGGCAACCGATCGGGCCGCATCTGATCGGCGGCGGCGGCGAGGACGGCAAGGCCTCGATGCCCGCGTTTGCCATGGCGAGCGACTGGCAGGGCGCGGTCCTGCGCGTCGATCCCTAGGAGCAGGGCCTTAGCAGACAGTTCCCTTGGCGCGGCAAGACCGCTAAGGCGCGCCGATCATGTCCGAACCATCCGCCCCCGTTGTCGCCGCTCGTCCCGTGCCCAAGCCGTGGATCGCGGCGATCCATCCTTATGTGCCCGGCAAGTCTACCGGTGCCGACGGGAAGGTGCTGATCAAGCTCTCGGCCAACGAGAACCCGCTCGGCACCAGCCCGCTCGCCCTCGCCGCCCGAATTGGCGGCGGTGAGGGCGCCGGCGATCCGGCGCGCTATCCCGATCCCGAAAGCCACGCCCTGCGCGGTGCGCTTGGTACGCTCCACGGCATCGATCCGGCGCGGATCGTGATGGGCACCGGCTCGGACGAGCTGCTCCACCTCGCCGCACAGGCCTTTGCCGGGCCGGGCGATGAAGTGCTCTATCAGCGCTACGGCTTCTCGGTCTACGAGATCGCCGCCCGCCGCTGCGGTGCGGAGCCGGTCGAGGCTCCCGACCGCGACTATGCGGCAGACGTCGATGTCCTGCTCGGCTGCGTCACGCCGCGCACGCGGGTCGTCTTCCTCGCCAATCCGAACAACCCCACCGGCAGCTACCTGCCGCGCCCCGAACTCGCCCGCCTCCACGCCGCGCTTCCTGCCGACGTGTTGCTGGTGGTCGATCAGGCCTACGCCGAATACGTCGCCGCCGATGACGATGACGGCGCCTTCGCACTCGCCGCCACGACCGAGAACGTGCTGATCACGCGCACTTTCTCCAAGATCTATGGGCTTGCCGGCGAACGGGTCGGCTGGGCGACCGGTTCGCCGCATCTGATCGACATGCTCAACCGCATTCGCGGGCCGTTCAACCTCACCGTCACCGCGCAGGCTGCGGCGCTTGCCGCGCTTGGTGACCAGGGCTTTGTTGCCAGCTCGCGCGAGCACAACCGCGCGGAGCGGACCCGCTTCGTTGCTGCCCTGTCGGCACTCGGCAACCATGGCTTGCGCCCGCTGCCGAGCGAAGCAAACTTCGTGCTGATCGAGTTCACCGGCGCGCTGACCGCCGATGCCGCGTACAAGGGCCTGATGGACCACGGCTTCATCACTCGCTGGCTGCCGGGGCAGGGCCTGCCCCAGTGCCTGCGCATCACGATCGGCACGGCGGCCGAGATGGACCGCGTCGCCGAGGTGCTGCGCCAGATGGCCGAAGCGGCGCGATGAGCGCTCCGGCGCCTTTCACGCGGATCGCCGTGATCGGGCTTGGCCTGCTCGGCGGATCGGTCACCCGCGCGGTGCATGCGCACCTGCCGGATGCGATGACCACCGGTTTCGATGCCGATCCTGCGGTGCGCGAGCGGGCGCGGGAGATCGGCCTTGCGAACTTCGTGCCTGAAACGGTGGCCGAGGCTGTCACCGGGGCCGATCTCGTGGTGCTCTGCGTGCCTGTCGGGGCCATGGCACAAGCCGGGGCAAGCATTGCCGCGCACCTCGCGCCCGGCGTGATCGTGACGGACGTCGGATCGAGCAAGGCCAGCGTTGCCAAGGCTCTGGCCGAGGCGCTGCCGGGCGCGACCGTGATCCCTGCGCACCCGGTTGCCGGTACCGAGCAGAGCGGCCCGGACGCGGGTTTCGCCGCGCTGTTCCGCAATCGCTGGTGCATTGTCACCCCGCCTGCGGGCGCGGATGAGGGCGACGTTTCGCGGGTCACGGCCTTCTGGGAAACGCTCGGCGCGCGGGTCGAGACGATGGATGCCGAGCACCACGACCGCGTGCTTGCGGTGACCAGCCATCTGCCGCACCTGATTGCCTATACCATCGTCGGCACCGCTTCGGATCTCGAGGAAGTGACGCAGAGCGAGGTGATCAAGTATTCCGCCGGTGGTTTCCGCGATTTCACGCGCATCGCGGCCTCCGATCCGACGATGTGGCGCGACGTCTTCCTCAGCAACCGCGATGCCGTGCTCGAAATGCTCCAGCGCTTCAGCGAGGATCTGACCGAACTGCAGAAGGCGATCCGCAAGGGCGACGGGGCCACACTGTTCGACACCTTCACCCGCACCCGCGCGATCCGCCGCTCGATCATCGAGATGGGCCAGGACGATGCGCGGCCGGACTTCGGGCGCAACCACGAGGGGTAGGTTCCGAGTCAGGCTGGCGGCCATTTCAGGGTGACACAAGTTACACCGGTGTCCCCCTCGATTTTTGGCGACAAGCCTTTGATATGAATACCATAAATACGTTCAGAGTGACAGGCGGACACTTGTTTGCCATGCGCATCTCTATCGGGTTTCAACCATCTGAAAGAGCGGGAAGGTGCAAGCTCCTTCCAGCGCAACCATGGCAGAAACCGTCGATGTAGGAAAATCCGGTCTCCGACGACTTTGCGTCGAGCTGTTTTCCGTCACCCCGTGCTCGGCACAGGGTCAGGCCTTTCTACTGGCGCGGCGCCGGAAAGGAAAAGCCAAGGCCCGGAGCCCAGTCCGGTCCGACGCTTCCACCTGCTGTCATCACACGCGAGTGGTCAAAATATGACGTTTGGTGCCAATCAGGTCAGTGGCAACTTGCGTCCAGTTGCGGACATTCCGCAATGCTGTAAACTGTCGATGATGGTCCAAAACGCACGCAATGATGATTTTCTTGGACACCTGTGGGTTCCAGCCACTCTGTTGGCAACCGCTCTAACGGTGGGCGGATTAGTTGCGCTCAAACTCGTAGGGCACGCATTTCTGGCGGCAACTGCAATCGTCGCAACGTCGTTTGCCGTCAGGTTCACATGGCCCAAGCGCCACAATTCGAGATATGCGAGCCTGATCGCTCTGTTGCTGATCGTGCAGGTAGCGGGAGTGGTTTTCTTTGGAGGACGTGTTGAAAGAAACCTTGGAGCGATTTTCATGTTAGCTGGGCTAATCGAGGGCCTAGCGATCACGGCGGCGATCAATGCGCTGATTTGAGAACGCCTGCTCCCCACCATGGCCCGTCATTCGAGGACTGATCAACCAGGGTACCAAATGTCAGACATTGACCCTAGCTCAGCAGGAACATCGCCGAGACGATCACCATCACCGCTGTCGCCGTCCAGCCGCCCACCTTCAGCAGCGGCGGCAGGGTGAGCCGGCCCATGACCTTGGGATTGCTCGCCGCGAGCATGGTCATGATCATCAGCGGCGGGGCTAGCAGGCCGTTGATCACCGCGGTCCAGTAGAGCGCCTGCATCGGATCGATGCCGATGAGGTTGAGCGCCACCCCGCCCAGCACCGCCACCACGATCGCGCCGTAGAACGCTTTGGCCTCGTGCGGCTTGCGGTCCAGCCCCTCGGTCCAGCCGAAGGTTTCGGACAGCGCATAGGCCGCCGATCCGGCGAGCACCGGCACCGCCAGCAGCCCGATCCCGATGATCCCCACCGCAAAGAGCAGGAAGCTGAGATCCCCGGCAATCGGGCGCAGCGCGCTGGCGGCCTGATCGGCCGAGGCGATCTGGTTGATGCCATGGGCATGGAGCGTGGCGGCCGTGGCGATCACGATGAACAGCGCGGTCACGCTCGTTACCGCCATGCCCAGCACGGTATCGGTGCGCATGCGGGCCAGACCCGGGCCGGCGGCGCGGGGAAACACCCCCAGCGGATGCTTGTGCAGCCGGTGCTGCTCTTCCACTTCCTGCCCGGCCTGCCAGAAAAACAGGTAGGGGCTGATCGTCGTCCCCAGCGCGGCGATCACGGCCATCGCGGTCTGGCGGTCGAAGCCGAGTTCGGGCACCAGCACGCCTTGCAGCACTTCGCGCGGGGAAATGTCGGCGACAAACGGCACGAGGATATAGGCGAGCAGCGACAGCGCCGACCATTTGAGGATCTGCGTATAGCGTGCATAGCTCACGAAAATCTCGAGCAGCACCGAAATGCCGCCGAACAGGGCGACATAGAGCATGGTCGGCCCCGGCAGCAGCAGATTGAGGGCCGCCGCCATCGCGCCGAGATCGGAACCCAGATTGATCGTGTTCGCCACCAGCAGCAGCAGCACGGCAAACCACAGCACGGGCTTCGGATAGTGCCGCTTCAGGTTGTGCGCGATGCCATGCCCGGTCACCGCGCCGATCCGCGCGCAGATCATCTGCGTCGCGACCAGCAGCGGATAGCTGAACACCATGATCCAGGCGAGGCTGAAGCCGAACTGCGCGCCGACCTGGCTGTAGGTGCCGATCCCGCTCGGGTCATCGTCTGCCGCCCCGGTGATCAGGCCGGGACCCAGCACCTCGCCCCAGGTGCGCGCATCGGCCTCGGTATGTCGCTCGTCGATGCGCGTGTCTTCAACGCTCATGGGTTGAGCGCATTGATGGCAGCGTGAACGCGCGCCTCGATATCCTCGCGCGGGAGGCCGGGGGGGATTTCCTCGCCAAAGCGGTAGCGGATCGTGCCCGAGCGCTTCCACAGGCGGTGGTAGAGCGGCCCGCTATCGACCGCGACCGGCACGACCGGCAGACCAAGCATCTTGTAGAGCCCGGCAAAACCGGCCTGCAAGGCGGGGCGGGTGCCGTGGGAGACGCGGGTGCCTTCGGGAAAGATGATCAGCGGGCGCCCGTCCGCCGTCCAGCGCCGCGCTTCTGCCAGCATGGCCCTGAGCGCACTCGCGCCGCGCGAGCGGTCCACAGCGATCAGGCCATAGCGCATGCCGATTGCGCCCCACAGCGGGATGCGCAGCAGCTGTTCTTTCGCGAAGACCACGGGGAGGGGGTACATGTGGGGCAGGTCAATCGCCTCGAAGAAGGATTCGTGCTTGATCGCGTAGAGTACACCGGGGCGGGGCGTGAAAGGCTCGGCTTCTACACAGATCCCCAGCAGGACCCGCGTGCAGGTGCGGTGCCAGCTCGACCATACCCGCACCACTTGCCGGTAGCGGTTGCCCCCCAGCGGCATCACGGCCAGCGCCACGATCACCAGCAGCACTGTGCCGCCATAGAAGGCGCCATAGAAAGCAAGGCTGCGCAGCACATCGGGCAGGCGCGGGCCGGCAGCATCGTGGCGGCTCATGATCTGCCCTACCACCCCGCGAGCCACGCCAGAATGCGCGCGATGAGCTTGTTGTATTCGATGAACAGCGTTTTCATGCTCGGCCGCGAAGGCACGGCATCGGGCAGGATTTCCACGCCGCGCGGGGCGGCCATGGCGAGATCGAACTGCGCCCGGCGCATATGCCAGTCGGTCGTGACAAGGCGCACCGAGGTGACGTGCTCCGCCGCGATCCAGCGCGCGGCTTCCTGCGCATTGGAGCGCGTATCGACGGATTCGAAGCCGAGCGTGACGCAGCAGGCGAGGAGCTGCGGCGAAACCTTGTATTCCGCCGCGAACTCGCCTGGCTTCACTTCGCTGGCGACGCCTGCGATCAGCGCCTTGCGGGCTTGCCCGGCGCGCAGTACGTCGATCGCGCGCGGGATCCGCCCCCCCGCACCGGTGAGCGCGATCACGCCGTCGGTCTTCTGCGAACCTGCCGGGCGCGGCAGGGCGAGCGCGAACCAGAGGAAGCCGAGCACCCACGCGAGCAGCACCGCCGCACCGATGCGGCGAAGGAGGCCGGGCGGCTTGCGCACGCGCGCCATGTCAGAGCATCCGCCTGAGAGCTGCGAGAACGCTGATCCGCGCGGTCAGCACGGCCAGTGCGACCCCGGCGAGCGGGATCGCCGCGATCACGATCCAGTCCTGCCAATGCAACACTGCACCGGCCACCATGCCCGAGCCGAGCCCCGCAAACTGGCGCGAGAGGGCGGCAATGGTCACCACGCCGGATAGCAGACCGACCAGCCCGCCCGCGGCCGCATCGAAGGCCATCGAGCGCTGGAACACCCGCGCGATCTGCCTGTCAGTGCCGCCCAGCATGTGCACGATCTCGATCGTATCGCGGTGATTGCCCAGCGCATTGCGCGAAGCGAGCAGCACCGCCGCCATCGTTGCGATGGCCAGCAGCGCGATGAGGCCGCCTGCCAGCCACTGCAAGGTTCCGATCGCGGCAAACACCGGTGCCAGCCAGCCGGCCTGCGCATCGACGCGGGCCGAGGACGCCACCGGCACCACCAGCGCGCGCAGCTGCGCAACGCGGTCGGGCGTGGCCGGACCCTTGAGCCGCACGTCGATCAGCGCCGGGATCGGCAGGGCCTCGACATCATCGCCCGGCCGCGTGCCGAGCCATGGCTCGACCAGAGTGTTGAGTTCCTCTTGCGCCACTTGCCGCACTTCGGCCACTTCGGGTGCCTTTGCAAGCACGCCGACCACCGCCGCGGCCTGACGGAGCCGTTCGGCAGGAGCGGCGGTGACGATCTGCACCGTGACGCCGCCTTCGAGGTCGGCACTGGCGGTCCTTGCCGCGTTGCGCAGGGCAAGGCCGCTGGCGGCGGCCACCACGGTCAGCGCAATCATGATCGCGATGACCCACGGCATCGGCCCGGAAAGCTGCGCTTCGGGCAGCAGGCGGGCATCACCGGCCGAAGAACTGCCGCGCCAGCGCTGGAACAGGGAAGAAAGGAAGCCCATTGCCCGAACCGCTCAGAGGGACGGCGACGCGTCTGCGCCGGCCATCGTGCTGCGGCGCGGCGGATAGCGCAGGGCACCGGTCGGGTCGCTCAGCCGCCCCTTGTCGAGCCGCATGATCAGCGATTCCGGCACTTTGCGGATAAGGTGAACATCGTGGGTGGCGACCACCACGGTTGTCCCCAGCCGGTTCAGGCTTTCGAACAGGCGCAGCAGCTTCAGCGCCATCTCGGGATCGACGTTGCCGGTCGGCTCGTCGGCCACCAGCATGTCGGGCCGCGCAATCACCGCGCGGGCGATGGCGACGCGCTGCTGCTCCCCACCCGAAAGCGTGGCGGGGCGGGCGTGCTGGCGATCACCCAGCCCGACCCAGTCGAGCATTTCGCCCACGGGCCGCGCGATATCCTTCTCGCTCACCCCCGCGACGCGCAGCGGCAGCGCCACGTTGTCGAAGGCGGAGAGATGGTCGACCAGCCGGAAGTCCTGAAACACCACGCCGATGCGGCGGCGGAAGCCGGGCAGGCGTTCGCGCGGCAGAGTGATTGCATCGGTGCCGAACAGCCGGATCAGCCCGCGTGAGGGGCGCTGCGCGAGATAGAGCAGCTTGAGCAGGCTGGTTTTCCCTGCGCCGCTCGCGCCGGTGAGGAAGTAAAAGCAGCCCGGATAGAGCGTGAACGAGACGTCGGCCAGGATTTCCTTGTCCGTTCCGTAGCGCAGCCCGACGTTGTCGAACTGGACGATCTCGGCATCAGGCTGGCTCATGTCAGGCGTTGCTGTCCCGAAGGGTGGTTGGCGCGCGCGGGGGGCGCACACTGATTGCGGCGGCTATAAGGCGCAATCGATGTGGAAAAAAGGGCAGGCGAGCACTTCTCCCCGCCCGAACCTATTGTTTCCTTGTATCCCCCCATGCTTAACCCGCCGCATGATCATTGCGTGCCCCGCCTGCTCGACGCGTTACGTCGTCCCCGACAGCGCGATCGGTATCGAGGGCCGCACGGTGCGCTGTGCCAAGTGCCGGCACAGCTGGTTCCAGCAAGGTCCCGAAATGCCGCTGCGCGAGGAGCCGGCGGTGCAGCCTTCGCCCGCAGCTTCGCCCACACCCGAAGCCGAAAGCCAGAGCGCAGCCGCCTCGCCTGAGCCGGTGCCTGAGCCTCCCGTTATTCCGCGGCCGGCGATGCGTCCGGTCGCGCGCTCGGACGACGAAGGTTTTGACGATACCGTTTCGAGCTTCGATCACCAGCCGCCGTTCCGCCCACGTCGCAACATGGCGAAGCTGTGGACGATCGCCGGTGTCAGCTTTGCAGTGCTGGTGGCGGTGCTGATCGGGCTTGCCACGTGGCTCGGCCTTCCGCGCTGGCTGCCGGCTGCGCATGCGACTTTCGGAGCCGGCAGCCCCGATCTCGTGCTGGCGTTCCCCTCCGAACGGCAGGACCGCCGCACGCTGCCCAATGGCACCGAATACTTCGGCGCGAGCGGCACCGTCACCAATGTCGGCAAGCAGCCGCAGGAAGTCCCGCCGATCCTCATCGTGCTGCGTGATGCGAAGGACAAGGTGGTCTACACTTGGGACGTCAGCCCTCCGCGCGAGATGCTGAAGCCCGGCGAGAGCGTGACGATCAACGAAGCGGTGACCGATGTGCCCAAGAGCGCGAAGGTCGCGGAGATCGGCTGGAAGCCCGAATAAAAAATCGCCGCTTGGTTGTTGCGCAGGCCGGGGGGCTTTGCTAGGGGCGCCCCTCTACCCCGGCGGGGCGGCCTTTTTGCAAGGCTTACCCCGCATGCGATGTGCGGTCGTGGCGGAACTGGTAGACGCGCAACGTTGAGGTCGTTGTGGGCGAAAGCCCGTGGAAGTTCGAGTCTT
>NZ_JAIEPN010000047.1 GCF_019748365.1 Novosphingobium sp. | reverse complement strand
GTGGTGGGGCATGCCCCACCACCAGCAGCACCTAAATCTCCACCGAAAATTACACCACGAGCGCGGACGCTAACAATAATGCTTCCTGCGGTGATGATCCGCCCGAACTTCAAGTCCTCGAATTCCGGATCTTCTAACACAATTGACAAGAGGTATGTGCCGAAGCTGTGGGCAATGATATCGGGCCTGGAAGGCCGCTGACTTGCTAACGCCTGCGCGATCGCGATCCTCATTCGCTCGCCAAGGCGCTTCGCCAAACGCCCGTGCAGCCATCGAACGAGCACATCAATCGTCACCCAGCCATATTTGTATATTAGGACTGGCGCGGAGTAGCGAAGTCGATTGGCGATTTGCCAGCTGAATTCCTCCTGCCATTTAGCGCGGCTGTTCATGCCGTGAATGATGATCATCCACCTGATATCACGGCTGTTCTCGCCAACGAGGCGATAGACGAATTCGACGAGGACCTCCACGCCCTCTTCGAGGTAGTCGGTCGAGCAGTGGGGGCAAATAGTGTAGGGCGCGCCTGCAGAACTAAGGATTCTTTTGCAAATAGGTATCGGGCACCGGTAGGCGACCAACTTCCTAGCCACTCCCGAGGCGACCGCCTGATCAAGAAAAGTTTCAAGCGCTTGATTTTCAGGGGTGGTACCTACTGCCTGAGCGAACTGCGCTAAGCTGAATTCGAGGCCGTCCCCTCGTTCCAGGCGTCGAACGACCTCCACCTTCCACGCATGCTCTGGCGCTTCGGAAGCAATCATGGTGTGCTGTTATAATCCCACAGAAGCTTAAGAATTTGCGCCACGTCCTCGCGCTTGCATTGCGCCCATATCCTTAGCCGCGCCTCGCTGCCATAGACTTGAACCGCTATTCGCCGACTCGTACCATCTTCTTCGGCGGCGAAATGGAGCATCCCCTGCGCTCTGTCGAATTGGCTCGTATCGACGGTCTGGAGAACAACGCGAACGGGCTCGACAGAATCAATGCCGCCCTCCGCGAGTGTCGAGGCAACTTCGACGTAGCCTTCATCCAGCTCGAAGCGCGTGGAGTGCATGCCCTTGCCTTTAGTCGCCGCGACCTTGACAGCTTGATTTAGCACTATCCTCGAAAAGGGGCAGTCGGGACAGCCGATCGTGGCCAACGCAGCACGCACATCGGCGAAAACGACGGCGTGGTCGATCTCGGTATTGCGATGGATCAAGATCGCGCAATAGGGGTCGCTGAAGCTCCACACGTATCGGACGATGCTGCGATCAAAGCGCTGACGATAGGCATCGAACCGATACCGCTCGAGCCCTTCTTCTTGCCCAAAATCCTTGGGGCGCCAGCGATTCCAGCCTTCCTTGCTCTGGTGCCAAACCATCGAGATGAGGTGGTGCCGGTTTTCTGGACAGGGTGTTAAGCTACTCCCGACCTGATGGATTGGTACGGGAATGAAGACGACGAGGAAGCGCTACAGCGCCGATTTTAAGGCCAAGGTCGCGCTGGAAGCGATCCGGGGCGATCTGACGCTGGCGGAGCTAGCAGCCAAGCATGGTGTGCACCACACGATGATCGCGTCGTGGAAGCGGCAGGCCATCGACGGCATGGCAGGCACGTTCTCCGGGGCTGGCGATGTGGCCAAGGCCGTCAGCGAGAGCGAGGTGGAAAAGCTGCATGCCAAGATCGGGCAATTGGTCGTCGAGCGAGATTTTTTAGCGAAAGCCTTCGGTCGATGAGCGTGGACCGGAGGCGGACGATGGTCGAATCTGCTCACCACTGCCTGTCGATCACGGCGCAGTGCCGCCTGCTGCGCATCAGCCGCTCGTCGTATTACTACGCACCGGTGCCGGAAACGGACGAGACGCTGGCGCTGATGACGGTGATCGACGCGACGTTCCTGGACTGCCCGTGGTACGGCAGCCGCCAGATGGCGCGGCACCTGCGGCGTGCCGGGCACGAGGTCGGTCGCCGTCGGGTGCGTCGCCTGATGGCGAAAATGGGGCTGACGCCGATCTACCAGCGGCCCCGCACGAGCGATCCGCACCCGCAGCACCGGGTCTATCCGTATCTACTGCGCAAGCTGGCGATCGAACGGCCCAATCACGTGTGGTGCGCCGACGTGACGTACATCCCGATGCGCCGTGGCTTTCTCTATCTGGTGGCGATCATGGACTGGGCGACCCGCAAGGTGCTCGCCTGGCGGCTGTCGAACACGATGGACGCCGGCTTCTGTGTCGCGGCGCTGGAAGAGGCGTTGGCCCGGTTCGGCAAGCCAGAAATCTTCAACACGGACCAGGGCAGCCAGTTCACCAGCTACGCCTTCACCAGCGTGCTGCGTGACGCCGAGGTCCGCATCAGCATGGATGGCCGGGGCCGGTGGATGGACAACGTCTTCATCGAACGCCTCTGGCGATCCCTGAAGTACGAGTGCGTCTATCTCCACGCCTTCGAGACCGGCTCGGAGCTGCGGGCTGGCCTTGGCCGGTGGATCACCTATTACAACACCCAGCGTCCGCACTCCGGACTGGCCGGGACAACCCCGGTCGAGGCCTATCGGCGGATCGGGCAATCAGGTCATGGGGGGCATGCCCCCCATGACCTGATGATCAAACAGGCGGCATGAACGACAACCGGGATTAGCTTAACTCAGCCGCCAAACTGTCCAAGAAGGCGGGACCACCTCAAGAGCCCCGCCTCATCAAGATCAATATGCTTGAGTTCGAGCGCATCGGGGAATTCGAGACTCGTAGCGGAATTTAGCGCGCCGGCATGCGGACTTGCGGCAATGCTGTCCGCAAGGGTTGCGGCGTCGATCTGCGGCGGTTCCACGAGATAGAGATGTTGGTCGCCCCATCCTTCAACTTCGGCCAACCAGGCTTCCAGCATGTTCTGGGAAATGAGGTCGGCATCTATAGCAGCATCGAGATTATTCGAGAAATCATTCTTAGTCGTGCCAATCTTGGCACCACTGTTTCGCAGCAGCTCCTTGATGAAAGTGTTTCCTTGGGCCACGACGACCTTGCGGGCCAACTCCTTAAGCTGCGCCTTGCTAAGTTGACTGTCTGCCATTCCCCCTCCTGACCGAACACTCTTTTCACAAAGTTTTGTACAGCCCAGGTCCGATAGCGACCGCTACAGCTACGATTTTCTGTCGCTATCAAATCCGATTTTCTTTCACCTGTCAGAAGCAGGTTTAACACACCTCCAGGTAACAATAAATGCGAAAATATGAGATACTGTATTGTCTCAACTTCTCTGATTTATCTTATGCCATCGGCTTTGACGTTTTTGAGCAAGCGTGTGGAGAGGGCTTCAAGTTTTGGCAAGCTGACGCTTAACCGCGCAACGTTCAGCCTGCGAATCTAAGGCGCCCAGTTTTTGAACTCGATTCCAAAGGCTGACGGGCTGAGCCTATACTGGTCGCCCTTCGGATCTGAATAGCACAGCCAGTATTCGAGGGGCGGGTTCGAAGGCACAACTGGCCCTATCTGCCGCGCAGCGGTAGCCAAGATCGACATCGAGTCCTGGGTGTATAGACTGATCTCGCGTTTGATACCAAGAACCTCCTTGACGATCGATTTTGTGAACTTCGCGTGGGACTTGCACTCTACACCTAGCGCAATTTTGTCGTGAGAAGGCCGCCCGCTCACGCCGTCGAAGACGACAACGATGTCGATTTCGTGATAGCTGCACAGTCCTGTTGATCCTGTAATCGTGCTGCCCAGCGTGCTAACCTCAATGTCGGTGAAAATGTTGAAGCGCTGGCCGGTCGCCGGATGATGAACTAGAAAATGCGCGTCGCCCGGCTGGATTATGCTGGGACTTTGCTTGAGCTCCAGGACCTTGCCGCTGAACGTAATATTAAACCCCCGGCTGCAAAGTTCTTCGATCGTTCTGCTTAGTACATAGAACTCGTAGAGCTTCCCGGCTGTGAGACTGCGCGTCTCGGAATGTACGGCACGCCGACTTTCAAAGCGCTGGATGAGCGACCGTAACTCTCGCCGCGCGCGCTTTATGCTGATGCCGCTCATGCCAGTTCTGCCGTTTCCTCTGGATCGGGCCCGCCTTCATCTCGCATGATGGCGTCAATCAGGCGGTGGAGATCCTGACGGACGTCGACGAGGTGCGGCAGGTCGAAAAAGAGCGGATCGCGAACGCCGCCTCCTTCGTCCGCCATGGGCAGAATGCGCAGCTCCGGTACAGGCTGATCCATGGCTTGCCTCAGGCGGTTGCGAGCGTCATCGAGTGTCGCTGCATCCTCCAGCGCGATCATACGGTCGAGAGCCTCGAGCATAAGCAAGAGCCGCTTTCGCGGCTCGGGGCGATAGCGACCGTCCGGCGTGTCCTCCGCGTAGGCCGCAACATCGGCGAGTTCGGGTGCACCTAGCCGCCGAAAGTCTTCGGCCAGCTCTAGCGCAAGTATTTCGCGGTCTCGATCGTCCATGCCCCTCTCTCGGACTGTCAAATGGAGGATTGGACCAGCGTGCGGTAAATGGTGGGGGAGCGCCAGCAAAAATCGCCAATTTCATAGCGCCATCGTGAAACTAGAACGTTGAAGCGGGCCGTGTAATCGATCACACCTCGGGCGCGGGCCGGTGGCAGTGTCGGTCTGTGTTCCATTGGGTTGCATTACGACGGCAAAAATCTCATTCAGGCAGTCGCCAGAATCCGCACATGGAGACGTCTGGCGGCTGATTTCAGAGGATCGCAGCTTACTGCTGTGAGCTGGCGCGAGGTGGGCTTTCCGATTAGTTCGCAATCTCGGAAATAGCGGGGACCCCACTTGTCGCCTCATGGATGACGAGTTCTGGCGAAGCTTGCCGTTCCCAAGCCGGTTGGGCGTTCTCGACTTTGCCAACCTGGCGGGAGGCGCTAGCGTCTCTAACCCTGCCACCACCATCTCGTCCAGCTGATGCTTTTCTTGTTGGATTTCGCTTGCAACATTGTCCAGCTGGTCCAGCTCGAGGGCCACTAACATATCGAATATGTGTTGACCAGTTCGTCACCAAATATCTTGGGCGTGAGTTTTGCGATGCCGGCGGAGAGCTGATCCACTCCCTGATCAATCGCAGATCGCGTCACGATAGCGCGAAAGCACTCGTGCTCCTTTGCGAGAATGATCGATGTACCGAATTTGATTAATTAGGCGCGATCTTCAAGCACCTGTTCCAGATCAGCAGTGTGCAGGATCGGCTCTGCCCGCCGTGCCCTCGCAGATGACGGCGAACTGACTCGGGCTATTCCGGATCCACGCGGGCGATCCAGTCCGACTGGGCGTGCGCCTTTGCGATCTCGATCCCGGCGCGTAATGGCCTGATCACGCGAAATTGGCCTACCTGCTCCGTCACAACAAGCCCGTCGGCCTCCAGCCGATCGAGGAGGTCGGCCAGATCGCGATGCGAGGGACCGAGCCCAATCTCTCCCAGCCATTGATAGAAGAGTGCATCATTGCTGGGGCCGTGCTCTTCCAGCGCAACGAGAATCTCGCGAGCCTGGAGCGAGCGACGGATGTCGAGGTATGCTTTGGGTGTATTCTGCCGATTGGCGGCGGCCATGGTCACAGCCCTATCGTTCAGCGCCGAGCGCGCGATTCTTGGGGCGATGAACTCCGAACAGCAGCCAGAAGGCTTCGGCGATCGGCATCAACGCTTCATTGTCGATCCGCTCGACGATATGCTGGCCCAGCAGCACATTGTTCCGGAACGCCAGAGCGGTCTGATAGCCGTCGCCCAGGATCATCCGGAAGCCCTTCGCGCCATAGACGCTGACCAGGATCACCCAAGGGCCTTCGATGCCGTGCTGGCGAAGCTGCATCTGCGTGGCATTCGTCATTGCTTGCAGGCCATGCTCGAAGGTGGCTGGCCAGCATGTGCGCCAATCCTCTCCATTATTCCGGCGCACGCCGCCGATGACAAAGGCTGAGTCCGTTCGTCCCGTGCGATAGGTCAGCGCATAAGAGCCGACCCTTCCCGCGTCGTTGAGCGGTGCATGGACCAACACACCGTCGATCGTGTCGAGCGACGAAAAAGCGCCGACCCGGACGGGCACGACAGCATTCTCGCGCGCGACCTCGATCCGCCGCTCCTCGCGGAACAGACCGAGCGGTGCGACCGAAATGACCGCGACCGGTGCCTTCTCGACCGCGAAAGGCATTTCGACTCCCTGCGATGCAGCTATCGCCTCGGCATGGAGCTGGCGGAATTGCTGGGGTAGTTGGGCTGCGTCGGTGAAGGCATGGCGCAGGTCGTGGACGTCGAGCTCATATTTGCCCCGGCTGTTGCGGCCGAAGAAGCGCGCGCCGCCCTTGTAAGTGACGCGGTGCGGGGCATTGAGGCTGCCGGGAATGCGCAGCACCAGTGCACTGCGCCCATTGGCGAGCGGCACCCATTGCGTTCGCGCTCCGATTAGGCGCGGATTGACACCGGTCTGGAGTTTGCCTTCGAGCCGCAGGATGGCGGCATCGTGGTCGTCCGCCTCTACGCCAGGCAGATTGGCCGCAACGCCGTTGGCCTCGTCCAAGCCGTAGATGATATCGCCACCTTGGGCGTTCGCAAAGGCGGTAACATCGGCGAGAAACTCGCGGGTCGCCTCATCATTGCCGCCTGGCAGTTCGCGCTTGAATTCCAGATCGCGGCCTTCCGAGACTTGATTGTCGATCAACCGCTGCAGGGCGGCTTCGTCAATCATCTCGATGGGCTGTTCGATCATATTTGCATGTATCCTTCTTGGGTCGATACGGTTTAGCGATTGATCGGCAGCGCGCCGCCTGGGAGCGGTGTTTGCGACCATTTAGGACCGCCCGTGATTGTGTCGAAGCTTATTCGGTAGGCCTTGGCGGTGGTGATATGGCTACGATCGATGCGCTTAGGCTGCAAGAGCTCCATCAGATCGGTCAAATATACGACGAGCATACGCATCCGGATCAGCCTGAAATCCTGATCGCGCTTCAGGCATTCGAAAAATTGCGCGGCTTGGACGAACCAGCGCGCCGCCTCGGTGCCGTCGGGGTCATGTTCTAGCACTGATGTAAAGCTACCGAAATCTAGGATGCAGAGGTTATCGCTGGGCGGCAACATCGCATGGCCGATCGCGCGCAACTCCTCGCGAAAAATGAGGCAATCGCTCCAATCCTGCCAATCTTTATGCTGATTGATCCAACCATCGGCCAACACGCTCTGGATGTTGCGCAGGCACGCATCAAGCCGCCGGTTGCGGTCCAGCTCGTCAACGTTGAGCGACTCGATATCGCGCCGATAGAGCTCGACCCAGCCGAGAAAGCTGCAAAGCCGATAGACGTTGCTGACGAACCGATAGCGGAGATAATGGTCATTCACCGCCGCGCTCGGTTCGCGCACGATCGGCTTTTTCAGCACCGCGAGCCCGACCTCTAGTTGCTCTCGATCATTATTGTCGCGTGACAGCCCGTAGAGGCGGTTCGACAGTTCCTCTGCGGCGAGGAAGATCGGCATTTGGTAGCGACGATAGGCGCCAAGCAACGTCTGCCGGGCCTTCCAGCGCTCCAGCCAAGTTGCGGCCACGAAATCCTTCAAAAAGAGTGCGATGAGGCTGCCGATCGTTGTGACTAGCGCTCCGAGCACGCTCAGCCCCAGTAGTGTTTGCAATGCCATGATGAATCCCCCCAATCCTTGATCGATTATTTCACAGCCGACGCGTCTTCTCAACAATCGTAAACTGTGGATTGGATTGAGGCGCTGCCGAGGAGAGCTATTGACCTATGGTGGCTGTTTTCCATTCGGGGCCAGAAGAGGGTGCGCGCCGGTCATTTGCCGTCCGTTTTTCACACAACTTGTCATCCCCCTCGCATTGCTTCGACCGCGCTGAAGCGCAAAAGAGCCGCCCGGCTCTCATCCTAGCCGGGGGGCGCGTCACAAGCCGCCGACGCTCAAGTCGATTTGATGAAAAGCCGAGGGTACCATTGCGGTGAGGGCCGCTTTGCGCTGATTTTGCGACATATCGACCAGGCACTGGCGCAGGCGCGGGTGCTTGCACCGGTGTTAGAGACGGTGCGATGGGTCTGGTTTCGGTATTTTCTGGCGTTCAGCGCCGTCGGTACTGGTCGGATGAGCAAAAGCATGCGCTGGTGTCGGCGAATTCAGCGTCTGGGGTGAACGTTGCGGAGATTTCTCGTCTCGCCGATGGTCATATGGCTCCGATAAAAGGTCGACCGAATCGGGCGCAGGCTTCATGGGATTCCGTCTTCTGGAATCGAACCTGTTTACAAAAAAATTTTGATGGCACGACTGATGGACCTGTTCGGATAGATCAATTTTTTATCATCTTTATTCAGTAAGTTATGCCTACAATTCGATTCCCGCTACCCGCTCCAAGGCCGCAAGTTTTGGAATGCTTGCGTTACGACCCGGTCTGCAGCGTCTTTGACCCTATCTCTACGCACCTTCCATCGGCCTAGGTCGAAAGCACCATCATCGCTGCTATGCTCCGCATGGAAGCAGCAAGGGTGAAATGACCATACGGCTCCCCGCTGGATAGCAGCCCGAAGGGGTGATGTATTGGGCCGACGGCCTGTAACGCTATCACGTGCCTGGGAACGATCTGCCGAGCCCTGCTTATTGCTGCAAGTGCCGCCCGATTTTGGCGCAGCAATAAAAAAGGATGGAGACAGATATGGAAGCGACCCGCAGCGCCTTGAAATCACTGGTCGAAACGACTTTTGATTCGGTTGAAGGTTATCGCAAGGCGGCTGAGACCGCGAAGTCGCCGCAGCTCAAGGCTGTCCTGACCCAGCAGGCGCAGAAGCGCCAGTCGACGCTGGACGCGCTCAATCAGGAACTGGTGCGGGTCGGTGGCCATGCCGTGACCAGCGGTACGACCGCTGGTGGCCTGCATCGCCTGTGGGCGGACATCACGTCGCTGTTCGAAAAAGGCGACGAAGCTGCCGCCGAGCGTGCCGAAGAGGGCGAGGATTATCTCGTCAAGAAGTTCGAAGCAGCCCTGAAGGACCAGGATATCGACCCAGCCGCGCGAGCCGCGATCGAGAAGGCGTATCTCGAAGTGAAGGAGGGCGAGCGCCTGACCGATCAACTGGCCCGCCAGTACGACTGACCCGAACCCTCGTTCTACCATGGCAGCCCCGGCGGGACTAATTTCGGGACCACCGGGCCTGCCATGTTCTCCCTTCACTGGAGCGCTCGAAATGCCAGCCCCCGATACGAAAGACCTTCCTTCGCCCGCCATCAGCAATGGCCTTGCTGACCACCAGCCCGGAGAGGGCTCCTCGCCGATTTCCGAAGCCGAAGGCAATGCTGGCGAACTCCATCAGGACGTTCCGGAGGATGCAGACCACGACGCCGCCCAGACCCATCTGACCGACAATTTCGGTCACCGGATTTCCGACAACCAGAATTCCCTGAAGGCGGGCGAGCGCGGGCCGACGCTGCTGGAAGACTTCGTTCTCCGCGAAAAGATCTTCCATTTCGATCACGAGCGGATTCCCGAGCGCATCGTGCATGCGCGCGGTTCGGGCGCGCACGGGACTTTCGAGGTCACGAAGGCGATACCTGAATGGACCAAGGCGGCGCTGTTCCAGAAACAGGGCAACAGCTGCCCTGTTTTCGTTCGCTTTTCGACCGTAGCGGGCGGCTCGGGCAGCGTCGACACGCCGCGCGACGTACGCGGATTTGCCGTCAAGCTGTACACCGAAGAAGGCAATTGGGACCTGGTCGGCAACAATATCCCCGTCTTCTTCATCCAGGATGCGATGAAATTCCCCGATCTGGTCCACAGCGTGAAGATGGAAGCCGACCGGGGCTATCCGCAGGCCGCCAGCGCCCATGATACGTTCTGGGATTTCATCAGCCTGATGCCCGAATCCATGCACATGATCATGTGGGCGATGTCGGACCGGGGCATTCCGCGATCGTTGCGCATGATCGAGGGCTTCGGCGTCCACACCTTCCGCTTCGTCAATGCCAAGGGCGAAGGAAAATTCGTGAAGTTTCACTGGAAGCCCGTGCTCGGGCTCGAGAGCACCACCTGGGACGAGGCGGTCAAGATCGCGGGTGCCGATCCCGACTTCCACCGCCGCGACCTGTGGGAAGCGATCGACTCGGGCAATTTCCCGCAATGGGATCTCGGCGTTCAGGTGTTCGATGAAGCCTGGGCCTCGCAACAGCCCTATGACGTGCTCGATGCCACGAAGCTGATCCCCGAGGAGGAGATTCCGGTGGAGGTCATCGGTCGGATGACACTGAACCGCAATGTCGACAATTTCTTCGCGGAAACCGAGCAGGCGGCATTCCTGCCGACCAACATTCTGCCGGGAATCGACTTTTCCAACGATCCGCTGCTTCAGGGGCGGCTGTTCAGCTATCTCGACACGCAGAAGTCGCGGCTGGGTACGACCAATTTCCACCAAATCCCGATCAATGCGCCCAAATGCCCGTTTCATAATTTTCAGCGCGATGGCCTGATGCAGACCCTCGTCCCGACTGGACGCGCGAACTACGAGCCGAACACCCTCGCCGAGGCGGGCGAGGACGGCGGTCCGCGTGCATGCCCCGAAACCGGGTTCACCTCATTCCGGGAGAATGCCGAGCGCAACGATCCCACCGAGAAGCTGCGGGTGCGGGCGGAAGCCTTTGCCGATCACTACAGCCAGGCGAGGCTGTTCTATCGTTCGCAGACCGAAAACGAACAGGCGCATATTGCATCCGCGCTCGTGTTCGAGCTGTCAAAAGTGGAGATCGAGCATGTCCCGCCGCGGGTGATCGCGCGGTTGAGAAATATCGATGAGGACCTCGCCAAGCGGGTTGCCGACGGGTTGGGCATCGATCTTCCCGGACGGGCGGCTGCTGCCAAGGCTCCAGTGGATCTTGGCACTTCCGATGCCTTGTCGATTCAAAAGCAGGCCAAGCAGACCTTCAAGGGCCGCAAGATTGGTATCCTGTTCGACGAGGGATCGGATCGCCAGGCGATCACGCAGCTGGTGTCCGACATCCAAACCGCTGGCGGCACGGCGTTTCTGGTGGCGCCGAAAATCGGTCCGCTAAAGCTGAAGGGTGGGGAACTCAAAGCCAATGGCCAACTCGCCGGTTCGCCTTCGGTGCTCTTTGACGCAGTGGTTGCCATGCTGTTGCCGGAGCGCGCCGAGAAGCTGGCGAGGGACGTAGGTGCTGTCGCCTGGTTCTCAGATGCGTGGTTTCACTGCAAGACCATCGGGGCATGCGCGGGCACCCGCAAGTACCTGCTTCCCAAGGCCAATATCGAGCCCGATGACGGGGTCGTGGATCCCGAAGCCTTTATGGCGATCGGGCCAGTCCGACACTGGGAGCGTGAGCCGAAGGTTCGCGACCTCGCCTGACACACGTTGATGCGGGCGGCAAACTGACGGCCATAACGGGACGGCCATAGCCTGGCAGCAGGTCGCCGCAGGATATATTTGGCGCATGAGTCCAGCAATGCTCTCATGCGCCAGGCTCCGCCGGTTGCGCGCTGGCGCGCAGCCTGGGGGCAAGCGGATCTCCTAGGGAACTGCGCTTGCCCCGTATGTTCTTTCGCTAGCTGCGCGAGAGCGCTCCTCCACTCATCGCGGTAGCAAAAGGCATCAGCTTTACCTTCGGAACCGTTTGATGGACTATTTCTAAATATCTGCAGATACGTGGATACACAATTGCACAATAACTGTGGGCTTGCAGTCACCCAATAGGTTTTTCCTATGCGGTTCATAGAATGATTTCTAATTTCGTTCTGCCAGTTATCGTGGAATATAGCCCTGTTCCTGCGTGCCGGGAGGTATTTCGTGCGGCTTGATATGGCAGCACAGGATTTCGGTGCGTGCATTGGAGCAGATCCTTGGTGATGCCCCGGTTTTGCCGGGTCGCAGCTGGAGCAATCCGGGGCATTATCCATCCCTCAGATGCACCTGTCTGCGCCGCATGATTTGGGTCTTCACTGCGGCTCACGCTGCCAGGTCGGTGCGAGCGAGGCCGGACACCAGACGTGCCAGGAAAAAGCAAAGGCTGACATGCACATCGAACCAGGCCTGTTCCCCGCCCTTGCCCGCAAACGCCAGATTGCCATCCTGGCCGCCGATTGCTGAGC
The DNA here is from genome assembly GCF_019748365.1 of Novosphingobium sp. Classification (GTDB taxonomy): domain Bacteria; phylum Pseudomonadota; class Alphaproteobacteria; order Sphingomonadales; family Sphingomonadaceae; genus Novosphingobium. The sequence continues at coordinate 487 of NZ_JAIEPN010000047.1, read as the reverse complement.
GGACGCGACATCATGCAGCATCGGATTCTGCTCGTTGCGGGCTTCTTTCCGCCTTATTCTCCGCTGGGTGCGGTGCGTGCCCCCATGCTGGCACGTTGGTGGTCGCAGCAAGGCCATGACGTTAGGGTGATTGCGCTCGAGAATCCGGCGGTTGCGGGACAGCTCGAGCACTGTCTGGCGCCCGAGGCCGTCCGCTACATTCCGTTCAGTCCCCCCGCGCCGGTGCTCCGCCAGGCTGCAGACAGCGCCAAGGTGCTGCTCGCGAAACCAGACAGCCGCATCAAGCCCCATATAGAGAGCTGCAAGACGCTGTATCGCCAGGTGGTCCACTTCCCCGACCGGTACCGCAAATGGATCAAGCCTGCCGTCGAGCATGCGGTGGCGATGGCAGGGCAATGGCAGCCGGACCTGAGTTAGCGTCCGCGCTCGTGGTGTAATTTTCGGTGGAGATTTAGGTGCTGCTGGTGGTGGGGCATGCCCCACCACC
>NZ_JAIEPN010000071.1 GCF_019748365.1 Novosphingobium sp. | reverse complement strand
TTCTTGTCCCAGCCATTGTGAAGCGCTTCGCGTGTCCGGGCCAATGCGACCGACGAAATTAGGCGCAGCTCGAAACCCGCGGAAAGCAGCCTGTGCGCCAGTGTACGGTGGTAGTTGCCGGTAGCTTCGAAGCCGACGACAATCGGGCGGCCAATTGCAGAAAGGTCGTCCGCCAATCGATCGTAGTCGGCCTTGGTCGCCATGACAGTCATGCGGCGGCGGCGACCGCCTTCCGGTCGCTCGATCAGGACCTCCTGACGATACTTGGACATGTCGATGGCTACCAGCACGGCATCGGCGGGAGTAGAACTACGCTTGGTCATGGTCGGTCAGTCTCCGAAGTGTTGAGTCGACAACTTCACTTTAGAGACCTGCAGGCCGATCATGGCCGCCTTGATGAAGCCGACGGGCGCTACGCGCCCTTGTCTCCATCAAGGCAAATGCTGCCTGAAAAGAGCAGCTTCCCAATGTGCTACGGGTCGGAGCGCACGGTGCCGATCGCGGCGCTCAAGGCGGGCAACATCGTCCTCGCGCGAACCGGCGAGAAAATCCCGGTCGATGGCGTGGTCGTCGGCGGGCGAGCCTCGGTCAACCAGGCACCGATCACCGGTGAAAGCGTCCCCCAGGACAAGACGGAGGGTGCAGAGGTGTTCGCCGGCACCATCGTTGAAGCCGGCGCGCTCGACATCCGAACCGAAAAGGTCGGCGGCGATACGATCTTCTCCCGCATCATCGCGCTGGTCGAAAATGCCGAAGCCGAGGCTGCCCCCGTGCAGAAGCTGGCCGACAAGGTCGCGGGATGGCTGATCCCGGTCGTGTTCGTCTTCCTGATCGTCGTTTTTCTGGTGACGCGCGACGTCTCCAAGATCGTGACCTTGTTGATCTTCACCTCGCCGGCAGAGCTTGGCCTGGCGACGCCGATCGTCATGATCGCCGCGATTGCCAGGGCTGCTCGCAGCGGCATTCTCATCAAGGGCGGGCTCTATCTTGAGCAACTCGCCAAGGCAGACGCGATCGCCTTTGACAAGACCGGCACGCTGACCGCCAACAAGCCGTTAGTGGTCGACGTCAAGGTGACCAATCCAGATTTTTCGGAAACGACACTGCTGCGGATCGCGGCCGCCGCCGATCGCCGCTCAGCCCACCCTTTGGCCAAGGCGGTGGTCGAGGCGGCCGCCGAGGACGGAATCACAGTGCCGGAACCGGAAAACTACGAGCAGGTTCAGGGTCGAGGCGTTAGGGCGACCGTGGAAGGCAGAACCGTTCTCGTAGGTAATCCGGCTTTACTTCGCGAGAACGGCGTGTCCATCGCCTATGCTGTCGAAGATCGGGATCGCACGCCCGTCCACGTCGCGGTTGACGGCCGGTTTTGCGGGATCATCTTCATCGCCGATACGCTGCGCCCAGGGGCGCGAGAAGCCATCGCCGCTTTGAAGGAAAATGGCGTCAGACATATCGTCATGCTGACCGGCGACAATCAGACGACTGCTAACGCGATTGCGAGAGACTTGGGTGTCGATGAGGTCAAGGCCGACCTGATGCCCGAAGACAAAGTCGCCATGATCGCCGACTTGCAGAAGCGCGGCTATAAGGTTGCGATGGTGGGTGACGGCGTCAACGACGCGCCGGCACTCGCGCGTGCCGACATTGGCATCGCCATGGGCGGCGGCGGCACGCAGGCGGCGTTGGAAGCCGCTGACATCGCACTGATGACCGACGACCTCGGCAAGATTGTTGGCGCGCGCACTATCGCGCGTCGCGCCTATCGGACCGTCCAGGAAAATCTCTGGGTCGGTGTCGGAGTGGTCCATGTGCTTGGCATCACCGCCGCGCTCATGGGCTGGATTGGACCAATCCAGGCGGCGTTCATCCATCTGGGACCAGACGTTCTCGTGTTCCTTAATTCGGTCAAGCTTCTGCGCGTCAGGATTGCGGAAGCATGATGGAGGGGTCTCGGCGTTGGCCACCGAGTGCTGAGTCCTTCGGGCATAAGTGCGGAAACAGTCCGCGCCATGGGCGTCTCACTGGATGCCCATCGCGAACGAGGCAGGGAGACTGAGGCATGCGACATCCGAGCGAACGGCATCTGGTGCAGCGGGTCGGCTGGCTGCGAGCGGCAGTGCTCGGCGCTAATGACGGCATCATTTCAACCTCCAGCCTGGTGGTCGGCATCGCTTCGGCCCAGACGAGTTCGTCGACGGTAATGCTGACCGGCGTCGCAGCGCTTATCGCCGGCGCAATCTCGATGGCGGCGGGTGAGTATGTCTCGGTGAGCAGTCAGGCCGATGTCGAAGGCTCCGACCGGCTGCGCGAAACGCGCGAACATGCATCAGACCCCGAGGAGGAACGCCGCGAACTGGCCGCTGTCTATGAAGCGCGCGGGCTTGCACCCGACCTCGCCGTCCAGGTCGCCGAGCAGTTGATGCGCAGCGATCCGGTCGGCGCGCACATGCGTGACGAGCTTGGCATCACGTCCGAATTGGCGGCACGGCCGATCCAGGCGGCACTGGCGTCGGCGGCAACCTTCTGCGCAGGTGCGATCATACCGGTGTTAATGGTCGGCGTGGTCCCGCGCGCCTCGCTGGTCATCGCAATCACGATCGCGACGCTCGTCCTCCTCGCCATTCTCGGCGCGATCGGCGCAAGGGCAGGCGGCGCGTCGATGTGGCGTGGCGCGGTGCGGGTGACCTTCTGGGGCGCGATCGCGCTGGCAGCCACGGCGGGCATCGGCCACCTGTTCGGCACGACTGTGCAGTGAAGGATGCGAACCGCTATGCCTTCTGTCGATCGCGATGATCGCTATAGCGGCGCCCTATGCCGGGTTGTTCGTGACAGCGTTCGTCGCCGCGACCCTGCTGCCTGCACAGTCCGAAATCCTGCTCTCGGCGATGGCGATCAGTGGGCGATACGATCTGCTCCTGCTGCTGTTAAGTGCGACGGCAGGAAACACGCTCGGTTCGCTTTTCAATTGGCTGCTCGGACGCGGTTTCGAACGGCTGCGCGACCGGCGCTGGTTTCCGTTCAAGGCCGCCACGGTCGAGAAGGCCGTTTGCTGGTATGCCCGGTGGGGCAAATGGTCTCTCCTGCTTTCCTGGGCGCCGATTGTAGGAGATCCGCTAACCTTTGCGGCCGGATTGCTACGCACGCCTTTACGGGTCTTCCTGCCGCTGGTGTTGCTGGCCAAAGGCGGGCGCTATGCCGTGCTGCTGATCGCGGTCGAGGCTGTGCGGTAATCTGCGAAAGCTGCTGCGTGTCGCCTCACCAAATTCAGCGCCCAACAAGTGGAAGTGTGAAGCATGGTTCGAAGATTTTTTGCGGACGCCCCTGATTTCAAATTGGATTTTGACGCACTGGTGGAAGCGCGGCGCGAAGCCGACGAGGATGTCTCGGTGGTCGTGCGCGAGGTGATCGCGGCTGTTCGCCGGGACGGCGACGATGCGTTGCGCGCCTATACTTGGAAGTGGGATCGGCACGACCTCGACCAGACCGGATGGACGATCGGCCGCGACGTTTGCGAGAGGGTGTTCCGCGACCTCGACCCTGACTTGCGTATGGCCCTGGAACTTGCCGCGCGGCGGATTGCCACCTACCATGAAAGGCAGTTGCCCACGGACAGCGACTATGTGGACGGTGCTGGCGTCCGGCTCGGCGCGCGATGGCGGGCAGTGGAAAGCGCCGGTATCTATGTGCCGGGGGGCCGAGCCACTTATCCCTCATCGGTGCTGATGAACGCGATTCCTGCCGCCGTTGCGGGCGTAAGTCGCGTGGTGATGGCGACCCCGATGCCCGATGGCATCGCCAACCCGCTGGTGCTGGCGGCGGCCTACCTCGCCGGCATTGACGAGGTGCGTCCGATTGGCGGTGCACAAGCGGTCGCCGCGCTGGCTTACGGCACTGGGTCGATCCCACGCGTCGATGTCATCACCGGTCCGGGCAATGCCTGGGTCGCCGAAGCCAAGCGGCAGGTTTACGGTGTCGTGGGAATCGACATGGTCGCGGGTCCATCCGAGATTGTCGTCCTGGCGGATGGAGCGAACGATGCGGATTGCATCGCCGCCGACCTTCTCAGTCAGGCCGAACATGATCCGACGAGCCAGTCGATCCTCATCACCAACGATCGGGCCTTCGCCGACCACGTCGCTGCGGCGGTCGAAGTGCAACTCGGCACCCTCGCCACTTCGGCGGTGGCGCGTTCCTCGTGGGAAGCGCATGGCGCGATCATTGTCGTCCCTGCTCTCGACGATGCCATACCACTCATCGATGCGCTTGCGCCCGAACATCTCCAGATCGCCACCCCTCGACCTCGCCATCTTTTTGACCGTGTCGCACATGCTGGCTCGGTCTTTCTCGGCCAGCATACGCCGGAAGCTATCGGCGACTATATCGCTGGCCCCAATCACGTCCTGCCAACAGGGCGCCGGGCGCGGTTCGCCTCAGGACTATCGGTGCTTGATTTCATGAAGCGCACCAGCGTTATCGAGCTGGACGAACGGGCTTTACGAGAACTCGGTCGTGCAGCCGTGACCCTTGCCGAGGCTGAAGGACTGCCCGCCCATGCTGCATCTGTGGGTCGCCGTCTTGAATGGAATAGCCGTTCTTACAATCGGAGTTAAGGTGCACGAACATGCGCTCTTCCCATTTGACGATGCAATATTGATGAACGCAAGTCCCTTTTGTTGCGAATGCGAATTGTTTGCGCTACGTGGGTGATGTTGAATTGGACCTTGGGCTTCTTAGAAGCAATCGAAATCAGGGATATATGCATGCGTTTTCGCTTGACGGGATTGACTGCGGCGGCTCTCGGCTCAAGCGGCTTTGGGGTAACGCCAGCTGGCGCGCAGACGATTGACCTTTCGTTCACGCTGCCGCGATTGTCGGTTGCCGAATATCATCGCCCCTATGTGGCGGTCTGGCTGGAGAAGGCGGGCAGCGCTCCCCGGACCCTCAGCATTCTCTATGATGTCGACAAGCGCAACAATGCGGGCGCCAAATGGCTGCGCGACGTGCGTCTTTGGTGGCGTGCTGCCGGACGAATGCTCAGTGTTCCTGCCGACGGCGTGAGCGGCGCAACCCGTCCGGCCGGATCGCATACGCTCAGCTTCACCGCCGGTCGGGGAGGTATGCCCGCGCTGACACCGGGGAACTATGTCCTCGTCGTCGAAGCAGCACGCGAGGCCGGTGGACGCGAAGCGGTGCGTCTGCCCTTCACCTGGTCGGGAACCCAGGCAACTGCATCGACGAGCGGCAAGTTCGAGCTTGGCCGCGTCTCACTGAACGCCCGGCGTTAAGGGGGAGCTATGCCTGTGAAGATGATCCGCACGTCGATCCTGTCGGCCCTCGCCATGGGAGCCGCGCTTGCGCCGATCGCTGTCGAGGCAGCGCCCCGGTCGTGGATGCTTCCTTCCGAGACCATGTTCGTCGGTAGCGGCGACGAATGGCTGACGGTCGATGCGGCCCTATCGACGGACCTCTATTATTTCGATCACGCCGTGCAGAATTGGGAACCGTTCGCGCTCGCGCCGGATGGCAGCAAGGTAGCGGTCGAGAACAGCGCGAAGGGCCGCCTGCGTCAGACTTTCGATGTCCATGTCGTGCAGCCCGGCACCTACAAGATCGCAATCGTTTCTGAATCGGTGAGCGGCAGCTACCTGCTGAACGGAGAACGGAAGATGCTTCCGCGCGGGACCACGCCTGCAACGCTCGCTCAAGCTGTGCCCGCCGGGGCGACCGATGTATGGAGCGCGGTCAATACGAGCCGCATCGAGACCTTTGCGACCGCTGGAGAGCCGACCACCGCGGTTTTCAAGCCGACCGGCAAGGGACTTGAGATGGTTCCGGTTACGCACCCTACCGAACTGGCGAGCGGCGAGGCTGCCACTTTCCAGTTCCTGCTTGATGGCAAGCCGGCGGCCGACCTTTCCGTGAGCGCGGTAAACGGTGGCGTTCGCTATCGCGATGGCATTCAGCAGCTTGATCTCACGACCGATGCCGAGGGCAAGGTCACGATCACTTGGCCGGACGCCGGTATGTGGTGGGTAAACGTCGCCAGCGGCGGTGGACGGAGCGCGGCCGGCCCCGGTGGTTCTGCGCCCCAAGCCAGTGCCAAGGCTGAACAGCCACTGGCTGCTGGTAATCTGCCCGGAGGCGAAGGAGCACCGCGCCCGATTGCGCCACCGCGGCCACGATCGTCTTATTCCATGACTGTCGAAGTTCTTCCGTCATAGACTCGACTGCGGCGGCGGCCCATCCGAATTGATTCGAATGTGCAAGCATTAGGGCGGTGTTACAGCGTAAATGTAGTGTTCATCATCGCGGGTCACCACATACCGTTGGTTTCCGCCGAAAATGACCTATAAACCGCCTTTGCTACGCCAGCGTAGTGACAACGGCGATCGATGACGGTCATGGAGTTCAAATCGATTGCGGAGATTCTGGCTACGTATCCGCGACCAGCATTCCGAAGGGACGGTGCAGTCTGACCGGCTTGATATTTGCTGGATCACAATGCCGATGCCCATCCGGGCACCGGCATTGCGTTTGCCTACGAGGTCGCCAACTTGGCCTTTGGCATGGGACCGATCTTCAGGCGGGCTGTCCAAGCCGTAATCGCCGGCAGCACCAGCCTGGCCTTCGGCCGCCGGCAGCATGACCGGGATGACGCCAAGCGTTTCAAGATCGTCGCGCTGGGCATCCGGCAAGCGGACCACCACCGCGAACCGCCGATCGCCCTCGAACAGGGCGATCGAGGGTTTCAAGGCAATCTCGCGCTACTTGTAGATTGAGCCAGCGGGCGCCGATGCTCATCAGGCGATGAGGAGTAATCTCCAGAACACAATAAGGTTCGTTTATCGATAAATATCCTATCCAGGGGGATGGGATGATGCGAAAGCTCATGCTAAACGCCACGCCATGACCTCTCTTGCAGACCTGCTTCAACAAAGCGCCGCCCATGCGTGGCTGTTTGTGCCTACCGCCATCTTGCTCGGCGCGCTGCACGGGCTCGAACCGGGCCATTCGAAGACGATGATGGCGGCCTTCATCATCGCGGTCAGGGGAACAGTGCGCCAGGCCGTGCTGCTGGGTTTGGCGGCGACGCTCTCCCATACGGTCGTGGTCTGGGTCGTGGCGCTCGGCGGCATGTGGCTGTTCGGCGGCCTCAACGCGGAAGCGACCGAACCCTATTTCCAGCTCGCATCCGGCGTGCTGATCGTCGTGATCGCCGCCTGGATGCTATGGCGCACCCGCCGCGAGCAGATTGCAGCCGAACACTATCACCACGATCATGGGCACCATCACGGCCACTCCCACGGCCACGGGCATAATCATCACGGCGATCACGACCACCATGAACATGAAGAATTCGAGGAAGCCGAGGAACGCGGCCTGGAGGTTGCGACCGGCGGCTTTGTCGATGCGCACGAAATGGCCCATGCAGAGGACATCCGGCGCCGCTTCGCGAACAGCAATGTCACCACCGGCCAGATCATCCTGTTCGGCCTGACCGGCGGTCTGATCCCATGCCCGGGCGCGATCACCGTGCTGCTGCTCTGCCTCCAGCTCCAGCGGCTCGCGCTGGGCGCCGTGCTGGTGTTGTGCTTTAGCATCGGGCTTGCCATCACCATGGTCGCGTCGGGCGTCATCGCCGCGATCAGCGTCAAGCAGGTGACGAAGCGCTGGAGCGGTTTTGGCGAGATCGTCCGCAAGGCGCCCTATGTTTCGGGTGGGGTCATCCTGATCGTCGGCCTCTATGTCGCCGTTCACGGATGGATCGCGCTACCGCATTGAGCAGGACATTTGCATGAGCCATGCCGCCAATCCCGATCTTCTCAACCGCCTGAAGCGCGCGCAGGGCCATCTCGCCAAGATCGTCGAAATGGTTGCCGAAGGCCGGGACGGCCTCCAGATCGCGCAGCAGATGCAGGCGGTGGTCGCTGCGCTCGACAAGACCAAGACACTGCTGGTCAGCGATCATATCGAACATCATCTGGAGGAACTGGTCGGGCCGTTGCCCAAGGCGACGCGCGACGAACTGGCTAAGCTGGGTGAACTGGCCAAATATCTCTGACGCCGCCGTGCTTCAGCGCTGGGGCTGCGCGAGATTCAGTTTGAGCGCCCAGATCGCGGCGGGATGACCATGGGCCGGAACCGCCACGAACAATCGGTCCAGCTCCGGCACATAGAGCCCGGTGCGTGCGCCGCCAGCAGTTTGCGCCCACGCGCTCTGTCCATCGGCGCCGATCACATCGACATGGCCGGCGCCGCAGACCAGCAGGATATGATCGCGCACCAGGAATAGATCGTCGGCATCACCGCAAGCTGATCCGAGGGAGAGCGTTTGGCCGCTCGCTGTATCGATCGTCGCCAGCGCCGCCGGGAGCCGATAGGCGATCACGATCCGGTTGCCTGACGGCTCGACCGCCATCGGGAAGTTAAGCCGGTGCAGTCCGGTCGGCCAGCGTGCCAGTTGTTTTCCCTGGTCGATGTCGGCCGCGATCACCGAGCCGTCATCGGGGATATTGATATAGGCGCGCGATCCGGACAGCCGAAACCCCTCCGGATGGCCGGGCAGCGCCAATCGGGCGAGAACCGTGTGACGGACGGGATCGATCGTGGCGAGGCCGCCCTTGCCATAGCCGACGATGACATGGCCGTTGCGCGGATCGACCCGCACATTGTCGGCATCGTCCTCAAGCGCGATCCGCGCCCGCTCGTGAAGCTCTGTGTCATAGAAGCGGACCGAGCCGTCACCGCAGGCGACCACCAATTCGTGGGTCGCCGGAAGCCAGGCGACGCCCTGCGGTTCGCCAAGGCCGGCGATGCGGCCGATGACCTTGCCGGCCTCAAGATCGACCTCATCGACCGTGCCGTTGGCGATCTCGGCAACGAACAGCCGATGGTCCGCCAGATCGACCGCCAGATGGTCGATGCGCCCCCTGGTGTCGGGGAGCGAGATCGTTCGCTCCAGCACGAGAGGGGAGTGCGGATCGGTCGGTTGTGCCTGGCTGCACCCCGGCAGCGCCAGCAGCAGTGCCGCTGCACATCCCCTCCAGGGTTTCATCGCTGCGCCCTAGTTCGCCGCGACCGCGACATGGCTGAGCGCGGCGGTCAACCCGCGCGCGAGCTTCTGCGCGTCGTCATTGGCCCAGAAGTGCATGAAGAACAGGCGCGGCTCGTCGTCGAGCATGTGGTTGTGGAGCGCCGTCACCTCGATCCCGTTCTGCCGCAACTCGCGCAGCACCGGATTGACCTCCGACGCTGTCAGCACGAAGTCGCCGGTGATCGCCGCCTTGCCGCCGCCGGTTGGCTGGAAGTTGATGGCGATGGCCGCGCCCATCGCGGGCGGTAACGCCATCCCACCATCGCGCGGTGCCTCGGCACGGGGAATGCCGAATGCATAGACGCCGCCGCCGATCTTGCCCTTGTGGCCCATGATGCGGTCGAGCGCGGCGGTGTCGAGGTCGATCGTCTCCGGCGCGGCGGGGCTTGCCGCCGGAGGCGCGGACAAGGGCGTGCCGCTCAGCGCCAGCGCATCGTGCAGCACCTTGGCGAGTTGCGCCGGATCGCCATGCCCGGCGATGTGCATATACATGGTGTGGGGTGTGTTCCGCAGCAGATGGTTGTGGAGCGCGGTGATCTCGATTCCGCCGGCGACAAGCTTGGCCATCACCGGATTCACTTCGGTATCGGTGAGCACCAGATCGCCCATGACCATCGCCTGACCCCCGCCATGCGGTACGAACGCCAGCCAGGAGCCGAGCGCCAGCGCCGGTTTCAAGGTCACGCCGTCGAGCACCACATGCAGGTCGCTGCGCGGCAGGCCGATGCGATAGACACCGCCCGGCATCTCGGCGCCCGGTTTGCCGATGGCGGTGGCGACCGCCTGTTCCCAGGGTTCAGCCGCCAATGCGGGCGAACTCAGAGCGAGAAGCCCCAACAGGCCGAACGTGGTGATACGCTTCATCATGATCTCCTTGAGCAGCAGCGGGATCATTGGACCACGCCTGACAGATAGAGGGCCGCACCGATCGCGGAACTTGCCGCGAGGACCGGGATCATCCCGACCTTGAACCGGAACACGGCTATCGCGGCGCCGGCGGCCAGCAGCGCCGCCGGGAGGTAAAGCGAGGTCAGAACCGGGAAGTCGAAGGCGAACCGCGCGACCCGGACCACCCGCACGTCCTGGAACAAGGTGTGGATCGCAAACCAGACGGCAAGGTTGAGGATCACGCCCACGACGGCCGCCGTGATCGCGCTGAGTGCGGCCGAGAGCGTCCGGTTGCCGCGCAACTGCTCGACGAACGGCGCACCCGCGAAGATCCACAGGAAGCAGGGCATGAACGTCACCCATGTCGTCAGGATCGCGCCCAGCGTGGCCGCGACCAATTGCGGCAATGCGCCCGCATCGCGAAACGCCGCGAGGAAGCCGACGAACTGCGTGACCATGATCAGCGGCCCCGGCGTCGTCTCGGCCAGGCCAAGGCCGTCGAGCATCTCGCCGGGCCTGAGCCAATGATAGGTGCCTACCGCTTCCTGCGCGACATAAGCCAGCACGGCATAAGCGCCGCCGAATGTAACCATCGCCATCTGGCTGAAGAAGGTTGCGATGCGCGTGAACACGTCATCGGGGCCGAGAAGCACCAGCAGCGCGATGACCGGCGCGAGCCAAAGGAACAGGAATGTCCCGGAAATCTTGAGCGACCAGCCAAGGTTGGGCTTGGCATGATCCGGCAGGCTTTCGCCGAGCGCGGTATCGCGGTCATGGACGACATTCCCGCCCGCGCTCCCATGTCCGCCGCCGCCCTTGAAGGCCGACAAGCCCAGCCGTCCGCCGACATAGCCGCCGATGCCCGCCGCTAGGACGATCAGCGGAAAAGGCGCATTGAGGAAAAAGATCGCGACAAAGGCGGCCGCCGCGATCCCGCGCATGACGTTGTTCTTGAGAGCACGCGATCCGACCCGCACCACCGCCTGGATCACCACCGCGAGGACCGCCGCCTTCAAGCCGAAGAACAACCCGGTGATCAGCGGCACATGGCCGAGCAGCACATAGAGATAACTGAGGCCCAGGATTGCGAGGAAGCCGGGCAGCACGAACAGTCCGCCTGCGACCAGACCGCCCTTGGTCTTGTGAAGCAGCCAGCCGATATAGGCGGCAAGCTGCTGCGCTTCGGGGCCGGGCAGCAACATGCAATAGTTGAGCGCGTGCAGAAAGCGCTCCTCACCGATCCAGTGCTTCTCCTCGACGAGGATGCGGTGCATTACCGCGATCTGGCCAGCGGGGCCGCCGAAGCTCAGCGATGCGATCCGCGCCCAGACGCGCACGGCTTCACCAAATGTGATGCCGTGATCCGGCGTGCCTGCTTCGCTGCCTACGGGCAGTTCCGTCACCGCGCCGCTCATGGCCGCACCTGCGCTTTGGCGCGGGCTTTCGCGGGCTGGTGCGAGACCCAATTATGGGTTTCGTCGGTCGCGTCGCGGCACCAGCGATAGAAGGCGTCGTAGAGGAGCATCCCGGCCTCGAGCTGTTCCTGATCGTCGGCATACATGCGCGACAGGCCGAGCGAGGCGGCAAGCAACCCGTCCGCTTCGGGCACGAGGTCGGGGCGGCCGGTATCGGCACCGCGCACGATCGGCGCGAGGCGTTTGAGTGACTCATGACCGCTGAGGCCGAATGCCTCGACCATGACGTCGAAGGTGCATAGCTCACCCCGATGGCTCCAAGTGACGCCTTCGCCTTCGATGTCGAAGGGAGCGGCGCCAAAGCGCTCGGCGACGCCCTGAACCTCGGAGGGCGCCACGAACAGGAAGATCGCGCTCGGATCGATGAAGCGGCGGATCAGCCACGGGCAGGCGATCCGGTCCACCTTGGGGCGACCGCGCGTCACCCAGACGGTCCGTCCCTCGGCATCGCGGGGCGGCAGCACGGTGTTCGGCACCATTGGAAGACCAGAGTTCGCCCATCCGGCCACACCGCCCTCCAGCGCCTCCGCTGACACGCCGTCGTGGCGCAGCCGGGCGGCGACGCCTTGGCTCAGCGATCCACCGTCCCGACAAGCAACAACGACCGACTGGCCGTGGAATGCTCGTGCCCAGGCGCTGACATCGCTGGCGGACCTTCGCAACGATCCAGGGATCAGCAGCGGTTCGGCCGAGAATTCCTCCTCGGGTCGAACGTCGATCAAAACAGGCCCGGTCGGAATACCGACCAAGCGAACGAGTTTATCCGGTGAGATCGTGTTGAGAACAGACATGATGCGTCCTTGTTGAAAGTAGGACGCGATTCTTGAGCCTGTCGCCTCGTGGGGAGACCGCGATCCCCATATTCAAATCATGGCAAATGCCGCATGGACGGTCAATCCTTTCGATGTGATGGTTTGCCGCAGGGTGATCGTTCCTCGACGGATGAGTAAAACGATTCCTTTAGGTCATAGCGCTGGGGGCAATCCGGGGACGAAGGAAGGCGATCATTTGCGTTAAATGGCGGCTCTAGGGTAGTAGAAGCGGCGATTCATATTCATCGCTTTCGTCCGCCTTGGGGCACCA
>NZ_JAIEPN010000205.1 GCF_019748365.1 Novosphingobium sp. | reverse complement strand
CATCAACCGATCCACATGACCGCAAGGGGGTCCCTTTTGCGCGCCGATAGGGGGGCCCGATTGGACGCCGATTGACATCCAAGGTGGCAGTGGCCCCAATCCTAACCTGACCCGTGCACAGGCGCTCCCTAACTACGACCCCGATGACTACGAGGATGTCACTGCTGAAGAGGCCGAGGCGGTCGAAGAGGACATCGTAGATCGGGCCACCGCTGCCGCAACGATTGCCGAGCTGGAGGCCGAGCTGATCACCCTCCGTGCCTTGGAAGGCCAAGCCCTTCGCCTGAAGCTGTCGGGCCAGGATACCAAGTGGCGCGAACTCGAATCGATCTTGGACGAGCCAATGATGCTTGACCAAGCCACGGGTATGCGCCGCAAGGTCCTGATCTTCACCGAGCCCAAGGACACGCTCGAATTCTTGCAGGCCAAGATTGCCGCCCACGTTGGTGACCCTAGCGCCGTAGTAGTGATCCATGGCGGCGTTGCCCGCGAGGCTAGGCGCGCAGCTATCGCAGCATTCAACTCCGATCCAACTGTTCGCGTGATGATCGCCAACGATGCGGCGGGCGAAGGCGTCAACCTTCAGCGCGGTGCGCATTTGATGGTCAACTACGACCTGCCGTGGAATCCTAACCGGCTGGAACAGCGGTTTGGCCGCATTCACCGCATCGGGCAGACCGAGGTCTGTCACCTGTGGAACCTCTGCGCAGCCAACACGCGGGAGGGCGAGGTTTATCGCCGTCTGCTTGAAAAGCTGGAGGAAGCTCGCGCTGCGCTTGGTGGCAAGGTCTATGATGTCCTCGGCGAACTGTTTGAGGGCCATGCCCTTCGCGATCTGCTTGTCGACGCCATCCGCTATGGTGACCGACCCGAAAAGAAGGCCGAACTGTTCGAGAAGGTCGAAGGCGTCGTTGATGTCGAGGCGATCGAGCGCCTCGTTGCTGAACGGAAGCTCACCACCGAAGGTATGACCTCGGCCTCTGTCGCCGAGATTCGCGAGCAGATGGAACGGGCACAGGCCCGCCGCCTCCAGCCGCATTTCATTGGCGCGTTCTTCCGTGAGGCATTCTCGATGCTTGGCGGACGCATTTCCGCCCGCGAGGCAGGACGCTTCGAGATCCTCCGTGTGCCATCGATCCTCAAGGAACGCGACCGGCTGATCGGCAGGGCAGACCCGGTTCTGGATCGCTATGCCCGCATCACCTTCGACAAGGCGTTCATTCCCGGCCAGCCTCAAGCGGAGTTGATGGCACCCGGCCATCCTCTGCTAGAAGCACTCGTCGATGTTGTTCTGGAACGCTTCCAGCCCCTGCTTCAGCAAGGCGCAGTGCTTGTTGATGAAGCGGACGAACGCGAAGCCCCGCGCCTGCTGGTCTACCTCGAACATGCAGTAAAGGATGGCCGGGTTGTCCGGTCTGGCGAGCCTCGCACGGTGTCGCAGCGGCTTCAGTTCATTCTGCTTGGTCAGGACGGCCAGGCCGAGGACGGCGGCCCCGCACCTTATCTTGATTGCCGCCCGATCACTGCGGAAGAGCGCGATCTGATCCGCGATGCGCTGACGGCGCCCTGGCTGGCGGGCAATGTCGAGGAGCAGGCACTGAGCTACGCGATCCGCGAGCTGGTTCCCCAGCACCTCAACGAGGTCCGACGGCGGCGGCTTGCCGAGATCGACAAGGTCGAGCGGGAAGTGCGCGCGCGCCTCAACCGCGAGATCAACTACTGGGATGGCCGCGCAGCGCGGCTCCGCGAAGAGGAACGCGCAGGCAAAGAGCAGCGCATCAACGCGCAGAACGCAGAAGCCAATGCGTCACGCCTCGTCGAGCGCCTGCACAAGCGTCAGAGCGAACTCGACAAGGAGCGCCAGATCGCAGCGCTGCCGCCTGTGCTGAAGGGTGCTGCGCTGATCATTCCGGGCGGTCTGCTCAAGGCCAAGGGCGCGCAAGAACATCGCCGCATGGATTTCGTCAACGAGGATCCACTAGCCCGCGCCGAGAGTGAACGGATTTCGATGGAGGCCGTCATGGCCGCCGAGCGCGCCTTGGGCCACTTCCCGCGTGATGTCGCGCTGGAAAAGAAGGGCTGGGACATCGAGAGCCGGCATGGTGAGACCGGCCACCTGCGCTTCATCGAGGTCAAGGGCCGCCATGCCGATGGGCGTGACCTGATCCTGACCAAGAACGAAATACTTGCCTCGCTCAACGCATCCGAGCAGTTTATTCTGGCCATAGTGCAGATCGAAAATGGGTTCGCCCGCGAGCCGGTTTACGTCAGGAACTTCTTTGATCGAGAACTAGGCTTTGGCGAAACCGCCGTGGTCTTTAGCGTGAACGATCTCATCAGCCTTGGGGCTTCACCGACATGAAACTGGGCTACACCGAGTTTTCCTTCGGATATGGGTTCACGGAAAACCTGCTCCGCTGGTCGGCAAAGAAACCCGCAGGCTGTCCGGTGTTCCCCAACCTTATTCAGGAAGCCAGCTTGGGTTATGATGTGCGGATAGACCTACCAGCGGCTCCATTGTTTTTTCAATTCAAGCTTCCGGAACTGATGACCACGCGGCGCGCGAAGGAGATTAAAGTCCACAAGCTGTCAGGTCTAAGTTGCGACTTTTTTCGAATGCCGCTGATGCGGAGGGATAAGTCTGATCAGCATCGGCTGCTCATTCAACTCGAAACCCAGTTTCCTGGGCGCGTGTTCTACGCCACGCCTGTGCTTCCAACGCTCGGACGGTTCAACGCGGAATACAATGCGGGCCGTATCCACCAACATACAGCATTCATTTCCCCGCAGGCGATCGGGCCTCTGCCGGACGACCTCTCCCACCACGTCTCCTACAAGACCACGTCTAGCGGCTGGTTCTGCAGCGAACCTCGGCCTTTGGAGATCATAACTTGGGACGCCTTGCTATCCGATATTGAGTCACCTCAAAAGGATCGCCCACAATTGGAACTGGGTGAGCTGATGCACAGGGTACAGACATCACTCCGGGAGCTTCGCGGTGATTCTGTTCGCGTAGACGAGAGGGCTGTCCGCAATCGGGTCAGCGCCAGGCGGCGCCTACGCGATGGCGCCGCGCTTGATCCCGAGAGGCAAAAGATTGTGGACGAGCTCCTCGTCTCTCAGGAGATGGCTCGTATAGGACTGGGTGTCGAAATGCTGATCGCTCAGCCGCAAACCTAGTTGCCGGAGTACCAATGGAAGCCACCTCGTCGCGGCCGATCCGCAAGAAGCTCATTGAGGTCTCGATCCCGCTGGAGGCGATCAACAAGGCGTCGGCGCGGGAGAAATCGATCCGGCATGGGCACCCTTCCACCTTGCACCTGTGGTGGGCGCGGCGGCCGTTGGCGGCTTGTCGGGCCGTGCTGTTTGCGCAGCTAGTCGATGATCCGTCCGCTTGGCCCGACCGGTTTCCGACCGAGGAAGCGCAGGACAAGGAGCGTGCGCGCCTGCACCGGGTGATCGAGCGGTTGGTGCCGTGGGAAGCCTCGAACAACGAGACGATCTTGAACGAGGCGCGATGGGAAATTGCCCGTACGGTGGCTTGGGGACTCGGCGAGGAACCGCCACCGCAGCAGGATACCAAGGCGATCCTCGACTACCTCCAAACCAAAGCTCCGCCGGTTTATGATCCGTTCTCGGGAGGCGGTTCGATTCCGCTGGAAGCGCAGCGATTGGGCCTGCGCGCCTATGGCTCGGACATCAATCCGGTCGCTGTGCTGATTGGCAAGGCGTTAGTCGAAATTCCGTCGAAGTTTGCGGGATTGGCCCCAATCAATCCCGAGGCCCGATTGGAATTGAAGCGCAGTGGCGGCACTTGGACCGGCAAGCGCGCACAGGGATTGGCTGAGGACGTGCGCTACTACGGAGAGTGGATGCGCGACGAGGCGAAAAAACGCATCGGCCATCTATACCCGACAGCTACGTTATCGGATGGATCCCAAGGTTCAGTCATCGGCTGGATATGGTCCAGAACCATTCGCTCACCCGACCCTGCGGCCCAAGGTGCAATGGTCCCGCTTTACTCGTCCCTAGTTTTTTCGCGTATGGTTCGAAATAAAGCTTGGGGAGAGGTAGTCTTGGACTCATTAGCGGAGGATGGCTGGCGCTTTACAACACACACAGGGAAAATCGAACGGGCTGACGAAGAGCGCCTCAGAAAGGGTAACGTTCAGCGTAGTGGCGGTGCCATCTGCACACTAACTGGTGCCTCAATTCCATTCACCTATATTCGATCCGAAGGCACAGCGAAGCGCCTTGGTCGCCGTTTAATGACTGTGGTTGTAGACGGACCAAAAGGTAGAGAATATCTGACCCCATCCAAAGATCACGAGGAAGTTGGTAAGGCATATTTGAATGCCGATAAGCCGGATGTAACTCTCAGCGGAAAAAGTCGAGTGAACCTTTCCTTGTATGGATTCAATAATTTTGGAGATATATTTACTGATCGTCAAGCACTTGCCCTCGCGACATTTTCCGAATTAATTGATTCAGTAAAAACAAAGGTTGCCGAAGAAGCAATAGAAGCTGGCCTTGCGCTAGGAGAAAATTTAGCAGATGGCGGCGACGGCTCAATTGCATATGCCGATGCTATTGCAACTTATCTTGCGTTTAATATCTCCAGCGTTGCGAATAGCTCGTCACAGATTTGCACGTGGGATCCTGGTGGTGCTGGCTGGAACACCAAAGTTCGGAATACGTTCTCTCGTCAAGCGCTCCCAATGACATGGGATTTCGTTGAGATTAACCCCTTTTCGGGAAACTCCGGAAGTTTTGATGTAAACCTCGGATACTTGGTGAAATCAATTTCGGAGATAGGAATTTCCAAGGGGTTTTCCTCGGTAAAATTACTTGATGCATCAAAAAATAATTACGGAGTCAGTGAACCTGTATTTTCGACAGATCCGCCGTATTATGATAATATTGGCTATGCTGACTTGTCGGATTTTTTCTATATATGGCTCCGAAAATCGTTGAACGGCGTTTGGCCCAACTTGTTTCGACGCTTATCAACTCCAAAAGATGATGAACTTGTTGCTACACCGATGCGCCATGGCGGTAAGCAGCAGGCAGAAGATTTTTTTATGAAGGGCATGTCATCGGCAATAACTGCCATTCGAAAATCAGCTTCGGATGAATTTCCAGTCGCCATATATTATGCGTTTAAGCAGGCTGAAGTCGCGGAAGATGGTATAACTTCTGCTGGATGGGCTTCGTTTTTACAGGCTGTGGTCGATTCGGGCTTAGTTGTTGATGGGACTTGGCCCGTTCGGACGGAGAGTGCTGGTCGCCTTATTGGGAATCAAGCCAATGCTCTCGCATCCTCGATTGTGCTAGTCTGCCGTAAACGATCAGATCAAGCGGCAGTTGTAACACGAGGTGAATACATTCGCCTTCTCAAGCGAGAGCTCCCGCAAGCGATCGAAGATATTCGGACTGCAGGCGTAGGCCCAGTTGACATGCAGCAATCAGTCATAGGCCCCGGGATGGGTATTTTTTCTCGCCACATGAAAGTCTTAATGGATGACGACTCTAGTATGACGGTCAGAACTGCACTTGCGGATATCAATCGCATCTGGGGTGAAATTGAGAATGAGGCCGATGCCAGTCTTGACCCAGAAACACAGGTCGCTCTGGCGTGGTTTGCAACCTACGGCTTCGACGCGCGCACCTCGGGCGAGCTTATCATGCTTGCAAATGCCAAGAATGTGGCAAGCGATGCGCTGTATAAGTCAGGTGTGTTTCAAGACCTGCGAGGAAAGGCGCAGCTGACCCCGCGTACCGATTTGCCGAAAGATTGGTCACCTTCTACGGACAAAACTCTCACCATTTGGGAATGCGTTCAGCACGCTGCGCGAGTGTTCCGCGCCGAAGACGGAGGCGAGGTGGCGACAGCACGACTAATCGGCGAGATGGGGAATCGCTCTCAGGAGGCGCTACTGCTGGCAGGGCGCTTGTTCCAGATTGCGACCGACAAGGGTTGGTCGCAGGAAGCGCTGGTCTATAACGAGCTGGCTGCTGAGTGGCCGCGACTGGAAGCTCTGGCCGGTGATCTCGCTGCCTCGGCCCCGGTCAAGCCAGTTCAAGCCAATCTGGATTTGTAAGCTGCCATGACCGAGATGCTCCCGACCCAGCGCGTGCGCGATGCCCTTGACCAGCTGCAGCGCGGCCTTGCGCCGTTCGTTGAGGCGCGCATGGCGAAGCAGCATGGCAAGGACTGGCGCAAGCTTGCCAGCCGGGCGGGCGGCGGAGATACCGACAGCCCGCTTGACACCTACGGTCTGCTCAAAACGGTCATCGACAACTGGCGCTACACGTTCGAGGATGCATTCCAGCAGCGGGATCGGTTCCGGATCAGGAACTTCGTCTCGACCGCGCTCGATGCCCGCAACGCCACCGCGCACCTCACGCTGCCGCTGCAGGACAACGATGCGCTGCGCTACATCGACGCAATCCACGAATTGCTGAGGTCGGTGAAAGCCGATGATGCATCAGTCGCGACGGTCAAGGCGCTCTATGAGGCCCAACGCGCCACAGGCGTGGCTGCACCGGCGGCAGCGCCCAAGGAAAAGCGCGAAACGCTCTCTCTGCCGCTGGGTGAGCCGCAGGCCCCGGTCGCAAGCGGATCGAACCTGCGCCCGTGGATCGAAGTGGCCTTGCCGCACCCGGACGTGCTGCAGAACCGCTTCAAGCAATCGGAGTTCGCGGCAGACCTGTTCGCCGTCGATTCCGGGAATGCCAGCGGCGACTATACGAACCCGCGCGACTTTTATCGAATCACCTTCCTGACCGAAGGCCTGAAGCGGGTCGTCACCACTGCAATGGAACGGCTCTCCGGCGCGGGTGGTGATCCAGTGATTGGGCTTCAGACTGCGTTCGGCGGCGGCAAGACCCACACCATGCTCGCGGCCTACCATCTGTGCGGCGTTGACGAGCTCTCGCTCCTCGACGGCGCTGGCGAAATTGCCGAGGCCATTGGTCTGACGCGCTGGCGGCGGCCCAAGGTTGCCGTGTTTGTCGGCACGTCGACCGGGCCGGACGTTCCGCTGATCCACAAGGACGGGCAGCGGATCGAAACGCTGTGGGGCTATATCGCGTATCGGCTGGCTGGGCGCGAAGGACTGGCACTGGTCGCTGAAGCAGAAGCCGCGCGGACCAATCCAGGCTCAGAGTTGATGGTCGAGGTGCTGCGGCTGGCAGGTCCTTCGCTCATCCTGCTCGACGAACTGGTGGCCTACGCGCGGCAGTTGCCGGAAGATCGGTTCGAGGCATTCCTGTCCTTTATCCAGTCGCTAACCGAAGCGGCAAAGATGGTCCCCGATGCGCTGATCATCGGCTCGCTACCGGAAAGCGAGGCCGAGGCCGGCGGCGAGAAGGGCAAGGCGGCGCTGCTCCGGCTTGAGAAGATCTTCGGCCGCGTGCAATCGCCTTGGCTGCCTGCATCTGGCGATGAAACTTTCGAGATCATTCGGCGTCGGCTATTTCAGCCCCTCGACACAGAAGGTGAGAAAGCGCGCGAAGAGACGGTCAAAGCGTTCCACGCGCTCTATCGGAACAACAAGGCGGAGTTTCCCGCGCCAGCCAGCGAGCCGCGCTATCTCGAACTGCTGCGGCTTGCGTATCCTATCCATCCCGAGCTGTTCGAGCGGCTATCCAAAGACTGGGCCAGCCTGCCGAACTTCCAGCGGACGCGCGGTGTTCTCCAATTCATGGCGAACGTTATCGGCGTGCTGTGGCACGAACGGACCAGTGACCCACTTATCACTCCGGGCCGGGTGCCGGTCGCCCATGAGCGGGTGCGGGCCAGCATACTCTATCCGCTGAACCCGGCCTTCGGAGCGGTGGTAGATCGCGAGGTCGATGGGCCGAGTTCGCTGCCAGCGCAGAAGGAGGCCAACCCGACCCGGCGCATATCGCAAGCGAGGGCAGCGACCCGCGCAGCGCGTGCAGTCTTCTTGTGCTCAGCCCCGCTGGCTGGACAGGCGAACGCCGGTGTCGTCCATCCGACCATCCGGTTGGCGTGTGTCGAACCCGGCGATCAGATTGCGATTTTCGGCGAAGCGCTCCGCGAACTTCTGGAGCAGTCGGCCTACCTTTACGAGGAAGCTGGAAGGTATTGGTTTTCCACGCAGCCAACTCTGAACCGGCTGGCCGACGAGATTGCCAAGGCATTCCCGCCGCACGATGTGGACGACGAAATCGTGCGGATGTTGCAAGAAGACGCGCGGAGCCGCGACAGGTTTGCAAAGGTTTTTGCCGCCCCGGACGAGGCTTCCTCGATCGACGAGGCCAACGCGCTGTCGCTTGTCATCCTTGATCCGAAGGCTGTCCACTCTGGCAGAGGTGCAGTCCAAAGTGCGGCGACCGAAGCTGTGAGCGAAGGCCTTACCCGGTGTCGGTCAGCACAGCGACGTTACCGGAATACGCTGTTCTACGTCGCTCCTGACGAAGCTCAGCTTGCCACGGCGCGCGAGGTCGTGCGGCGGGCCAAGGCCTGGGCGCAAATTGTCGACGACAAGCGGCTCCGGCGCGAGATGACCGAGGCGCAATCCGATGACGCGAAGGACAAAGCAAAATCGCAAAAGGAAGCCGCAGCCAAGGCGGTCCGCACGGCTTGGAGCCATGTGATTTACCCAGTCCAGGCAAGCGAGCCGGGAAGGCCATTTGACCTCGATCATGTTCAGCTTAGCTCGCGAGACAGGTTGTCGATTCCGGCGGCTGTGTACGACAAGATCAAGTCTGACAGCCTAGTCTCCGAGCGGCTGGGGCCAGAAACATTCTGGAGCAAGGTATCGCCATATTGGCCTGATGGTCAGCCGCACCTCGCCGTCAGTGAACTGGTCGATTGGTTCGCATCCTACGCGTACCTGCCAAAAATTCGGGACCGGGTGGTCATTGATCAAGCGGTACGCGAAGGCGCAGCCAAGTTTGACGCAGAGTTTGGATATGCGGACGGCTTCGATCAGGCAACCAACCGATACGATAACCTTCTGCTGGCCAAAGCGCCGCCGGAGTTTCTGCCGTCAACTGCAGTCATCGTCCGCAAAGAAGTTGCGCGTGCTGTACTCGACGCGCTTCGAGCGCCGTCTCCAGATTCTTCAGGGCCGCGTCCCAGCGGCGAAGGCTCTACTCCGGCACCACAAAGACCGACAGGTGAAACAGCAAAACCCACTGGGCCAAAACGTTTCTATGGCTCGGTCGATATCGATATGGTTCGCCCGATCAAGGCAATTGAGACGATCCTAGAGGCTGTGGTCATGCAACTGCAGAATGCGCCTGGCACTCGGGTCAGTGTCACTTTGGACATTGAGGCGATCTCAACAGATGGATTTTCGGATGCCGACGTCAGCGTCATTCGAGACAATGCCAAGCAGCTAAAGTTCAAAGCGGAATCAACGGGCTTCGAAGATTGAGCATTGAAGTTGGCTGGTTTGAGACGCAGGTCTGATGGGCACGTCCCGTATCGCCGAATAAGATTAGTTTTGCAGGCCGACGGAAGGTCCTCGGGTCAACGCGAGGATGGTGGTGGGGATGGCAGCGAGGATGAGTAGGCCAACATGACAAACTCATCGCCAGACTGGATCACTTGCGGCGAGGCGCAGCGGCTGGTCTGCGAGATCTGCAAATCGGCGTCGTCAGATTGCGAGCCGTTCCGGTCCGTTCTGCGAATGGGTCTGCTTGGCCACGTCCGAGTATCGGCGGATAGGGCCGTAGCCTGCAGATGGGATTCGGCCGATGAACTTGCGGATACAATCGACCTGGAATTTGACGACCCTGTCGATCATCCGGAAACCAACTTCTTCCTTCAGCATCTCCTCCATCGGTACGGCAACGATGCTCCCGGTCTGAAAGGCTTCGCGTGCTTCCTCACAGGGACCTTCGAATTCGGTGACGACAGGATTGGTGACACGCCCCTGCTTTGGAGCTTTTACGTTAGCGGCCTTAAGTTCTCGCGCACGGACATGGTTCGCCTATTTGGAACGACACCTACCGCGATAGACCGAAACAAGAGTAAAAAGTCGGGTGGCGCGCCAACAAAGTACGACTGGGAAGGGGCGCTGGTTCATCTGATAGCAGTTGCCAACAGCCGCGACGGGCTACACCCGCAGGACAAGGTGACGGCAAGTCATCTCGCCAGACTAATGGGCAACTGGTTCTCGGAGAATAGCCCGGACGGTGAGCATCCGGCCGATTCCCTTCTACGCGAGCTTGGTCGCCGTATCGTTGCTGAAATTGAACGCTTGGTCAGGTCCGGCAAACGGTGATGCGGAGTTAGTGGCAGTTAGTGGCAGTTGCCGGCAGCAAAGGGAGATGCCGCCTGCATATGAGTGAGGCCGTCCAATCACAGGAGGCGGCTTCAGATGACACCCGAAATCCTCAACACCGTCGAGGCTGCGAGTTACCTCGGCCTCAGCAAGCCCACGCTGGAGCGCATGCGGCTCAAGGGGAATGGCCCCAAGTTCGCAAAGCTCAACAGTTCGGTCCGCTACCGCAAGGCTGACCTCGACGCCTGGCTGGAGAGCAGGCTCGTCCGCTCCACCTCGGAGCAGGTCTGAACCGATGCCTGCGGAACAACAAAGCCCCGCCGCACCCGGCGGGGCTTCGCGCGAAATGCTTGGCGGCCCTTCGTGCACAATTCTTACCGAACCCGACTGGCGCGCGCAACTGATCGCGCGCCGTCACCATGTTTCCCTCCTGCTTGCCCGCGTGATCGGGGCTGAGCATTTCCGGGAGAACGCCCATGAAGGCTGAGACCCACATCGACATCGCGGCCCTGCGCCAAGCCAACCTGCTGCCTGAGATTGCCGCAGGCATCGTTGCCCTGACCCGTCAAGGCAACGAGTGGAAGGGCTGCTGCCCCTTCCACCCCGACCGCTCGCCCAGCTTCACCGTGTTCGCCGAAGGGCAGCGCTTCCACTGCTTCGGCTGCGGCGCTGGCGGTGACGTGCTCGACTTTCTGCAGCGGCTGCACGGGATCGGCCTGCGCGAAGCCGCCGCCATCCTGGCCAGCCGCAACCTGCCCGCCGTGCAACTCGCACCGGCGCCGCTTGACGAGCGCAGCGATCGCATTGCCGAGGCCCGGGCCATCTGGCGGGTCGCCATGCCGGTTCAGGGCACGCCGGCCGAAACCTACCTCCGCGCGCGCGGGCTGCACCTGCCGATCCCGGCCTCGATCCGCTACGCTCGCCTGCGCTATGGCAAGCATGGGCGTGAGTACCCCGCGCTGATCGCTGCGGTCGCCTCGGCCGATCATCACCTTGCCGGCATCCAGCGCACCTATCTCAGCAGCTGCGGCACGGCGAAGGCCCCGGTGCCTAAGCCCAAGCTCTCGCTGGGCCGGGTGGCGTGCGGTGCAATCCGGTTGGCGCCGCCAGCGCGGCGGCTGTTCGTTACCGAAGGGCTGGAGGACGGGCTGACGTTGATGCAGGACCATGGCTGCGCCGTGTGGGTCGCCTGCGGCGCCAGCATGCTTCCTAGGATGATCTTCCCGGCAGGCGTTGAGGAAGTGATTGTCGGCGGAGACAACGACGCTGCCGGCCGCGAGGCGGCGCTCCGGGCGGTGGCAACTTACCGCGCCCGCGGCATCCGCTCGCGCGCGATCTTCCCGGTCGGGGCAAAGGACTTCAATGCCGAGCTGATGGAAGGGCGCGGGCTGTGAGCGGGCCTATCGCAGATCACGCTTCTTGGCCCGATCCGCGCCCGCTGCCGAGTGCGCTGGCGCCCGTGCAACTGTTTGATTGCAGGCTGCTCCCCGAACCGTTCCGGCCATGGATCGAAGACATCAGCGAACGCATGCAGACGCCGCCCGAGTTCGTTGCCGTGCCCGCCATGATCGCCGCCGGTGCTGTCATCGGCCGCAAGGTCGGCATCAGGCCGCTGCAGAGCGATGACTGGCAGGAGGTGCCGAACCTCTGGGGCTGCATCGTCGGCCGGCCGGGGGTGATGAAATCGCCCGCCATCAAGGCTGCCCTGAAACCGCTGGCACAGTTGGAAGCCAGGGCCAACGAGGAGTACCAGCTCGCGATCGAGACCTGGAACAACGAAGCCGACGAGCGCACGGTCCGAAAAGAGGCACGGAAGCGTGCGCTCAAGAAGCGACTCGATGCCGACCTTGATGCGGACGTCTCGGACCTGGCGGCGGACGAAGACGATGAACCGGTCGTCCGGCGGTACAAGGCCAATGACACGTCGTATCAGGCGCTGGGCGAACTGCTGCGCCAGAACACCAATGGCCTCCTGGTCCATCGCGACGAGCTGATGTCGCTGCTGCGGGCACTGGATCGGGATGACAACTCCGAATCAAGGGGCTTCTACCTCACCGGCTGGAACGGGTCCGAATCCTATGTTTTCGACCGGATCGGTCGCGGGACCAACCTGTTCGTACCATCAGTCACGCTCAGCCTGCTTGGCTCGACCCAGCCGTCGCTCCTGCAGAACTACGTTCGCGGCGTGATTGATGGCACGTCGATGGACGATGGCCTGCTGCAGCGCTTCAGCATGACGGTCTGGCCTGACATGTCGTCGCA
>NZ_JAIEPN010000112.1 GCF_019748365.1 Novosphingobium sp. | reverse complement strand
AGTTCCGTAGTCACGTCGCCAATATTATCGACCACATAAACGTCGTTGCCACTGCCGCCCGTCAAAGTGTCCGCGCCGGTCCCGCCACTGAGTGTATCCGTACCAGTACCGCCTGTGATGGCATTGTTGAGGGTATTGCCGGTGAGGGTCTGTCCGGTTGTGCCGGTGCCGGTCAGGTTCTCGACATTGGCACCGAGCGTGTAGCTGACCAGCCCCGTGCGCACCGTATCCACGCCCTCGCCTGCGTTCTCGGTCACCGTGTCGGCGGCCACATCCACCACATAGGTGTCGTCACCAGCCCCGCCGCTCAGAACATCCGTACCAGTCCCGCCATCAAGGCTGTCATTGCCTTCACCCCCATTTAAGGTGTCATTGCCCGAGCCACCAGATAGGGAATTGGCTTCAAAACTTCCGGTGATCAGGTCGGCACCCGCACCGCCGATCACATTTTCGAAATCATACAGGATCAAGTCACCCTGAGCTTCGCCACCAGAAACAGTTCCAGCGTTGAGATCAACAACCACGCTGCCGACGCTTGATGCATAACTAAGTGTATCGATGCCATTTCCCGCAAAAAGCGCATCGGGGCCGGTACCACCAGAGATGGTATCATCACCGTCGCCGCCCAATATAGTATCAGCCCCTGATGTACCGGCAATAGTATCGTTGCCCGATGTGCCGACGACCTGCAAATCCTGCGGCTCCAGCACAACAAAAAAGCTGGTGGATCGGGTAAGTGAACCGTCACTGGCCGTAACACGGATATTGTAGCTCCCGACATCAGGCGCAGAGCTTGCTATGGAAAAAACGCCGCTGGCTGAATTGAAAGTGATCCAGGACGGCAACGCTCCGCCACTGTCCAGCGAGGCGCTTAAAACGAGGGAATTTCCATCCGGATCGGTGAAAAGATCTCCTGGCAATGTGATTGATGCGATTTTTCCCGCAATAAAACTCAAATCCTGAACGATATTGGTAATTTCAGGTGCTCTGTTGGGTGTTGCCGGAGGTGGAGTATTATCGCCATCATCAGGTAAAGCTGGCTTTACTGGATTTGCTAGATCACTTCCATTGGGTTCTACTGCTTTCCAGACATCCTTTCCACGCAGATCAAGTACATCGCCATTATCTAAGTCAAACTGCGTTATGGTCGAGCCGTCTACAATAGTAAAAGTAACTGGTATTTCTGTCCACTTTGTAATTCCGCCAAATCTATCAGCAACAGGAACGATTTCAAACGTCCTAAATCCGCGAGTTGCTGCAAATAATTTACTATAATCTAACTCAAACAAAGTTCTAAGATCGAGATCGGTGATCGCTATTCTCGCACCACTATACTGCGAAGGTACAGCAAAACCTGGCGAAAATTCGCGACCCAATGGCCCGAATGACGGGTCAAGTATCACTTCCTCAAAACTTGAATCTATGAAAATTGGCTTATTCAGATCAAAATTTGCGGCTGTAAAATTCAAGATTAGTTTATCAGTTCCAGAACCACCACTGTAAATACCTTCCACCTGATTCAAAAGAGAGATTGTGTCATCGCCTGCACCGGCATCGACTGCGGTCTTTGTCAAAAACGGCGCACTCGGCGTACCCTGTATCAAGAATGTTTCATTCCCAGTCCCGCCAAGAACTCTCTCGATTCCGACGAGTTCATCCCGGTCACCGGTCGTTACATTATCGACAACAACACTACGTTGCCCTTGTGTGAACGTACCCGCAGTCAGTTTCAGGGTCTGAGAAGCGCCGGCCGCCGCGCTGAAATCAGCCGTGTCACGCCCGGCCCCGCCGTTCAGGTAGTCACTCCCGACGCCACCTTTCAATGTATCGTTGCCATTGCCACCAATCAGAATGTCAGTCCCCGCGCCCCCGTCCAGTAAATCGCCAAAGCCATTTTCATTCTTCTCATTGCCGCCGATCAGAATATCGTTTCCCGCACCAGTTTTGATGACGTCATTTCCAGTGATGCTACCTGTTCCGCTGCCTCCCACAACGATAATGCCACCGACACCGCTGCCGCGTGGGGAAGCTAAGGTTAAGGCGGAATAATCCTGATTAATCGATTTCTCGTCCTGGGCTATGACGATCTTGGTGACATCTTTCCAGGCCTCATTCGTCGCAGCGAAGGCAAACTTATTGAATGCGGCATCGCCCGCAACAGAACTGTTGCCTGCCGCATCCATCAGGCCTTGAACGAGTGTTTTGACGCCAACGACTTGCTGTTGACCGAAGCCACTATAAGTTGAAACAAACTCGGACGCGTTGATATCAATTTCGAAAGAAAGGGTCCCGTTGACAGTGAGAATACCGGCCTGGGCGGTAGCGCCGCTACGCGCGGCGTTAGCAACATCACCACCATGTTGCACAATAATCTGCGCGATACCTTTCAAGACAGACGCAGTTTCGACGTAACTGGAGATTTGGCCATTTTGAATCAAATTGCCGAGCTTGTTTTCGTCGTTGAAGAGTGCTGTGATACCAGCGTCGCCAAAGGGCTTGTACCCTTCATCAATGGCGGAATATCCAAGCATTGTTCGAAGTTTATCGTCAATTGCTGATGAACCACCAGAGCTGTCACTTAACCCTAATGCCCTCCCTATGTCCTTGTCGAACAACGAGATACCTACAGATTTATGGGCATACTTCCAAGATTTGTCATTTAACGTGTCGCCATACATGTTGACGACAAGCCATGACTGGCTGTGTAAGTCAGCAGCGGAAAGATCGTTTAAACCAAGTGCACCATCCGACACGGCACGCAGAAGACCATTCTCAGCATTATCCCTTGTTATTCTTGCTACTTCACCGGGTGCGAGGAAGCCTCTAAACCTGCTTGGCGGAAAAGAGCCATCTGGAACAGCACCCGATCCGAAATAATAATCACGCCAAGTTGTATCCACTGCGGTAAGCAATGAGGTAACAGCGCCTTGCCAGCCGATTGGATCGTACATGGTTGTGTTGCCGCCATAGAGTGCAGTCACAAACCCGGCGAGTGCGCCACCAAGTGAGTGGCCAGTAGTTTCAATGCCTGTGGCTCCTGTTGCCGCAATTTCTTGGAAAAAATCCGCAGCAAGTCGGGTCTCAGCGCCGTTATATTTGTCGGCGAACCAAATTGACCAAGCAGGGATGTCGCCAACGGAACCAGACTTAAGGCTTGGCGATGTTTGATCTGTACCTCGATATGAAATTGTTGTATTTCCGTTCCATATATAGGCTTGCGCGAAAAAATTAGCTGGTTGATCTAGCCGCGCCCCTCCAGAATCCTTCAGGATTGATGAATTTGATCCAAGATTCGCAATTCCGATCGCCGTGCCGCTGACAACTACACCTGCATTGTAGTCTCTATTGTATACATCCATTGCTAAAATAGCTCTAAAAAGATCAGGACTGTTGTTTGAGATGCTCATTATATAACCCTCTTAAGATGTTCTATATTTAGTCGGAAGCTATCTTGTGGACGCGTGTCAATGTACGCGCCTCGATTATTTGATTTAAGCCACGGTAATGGCTTCGATAACCACGTCAAATGCTTCTCAATTCCGCTTGTGACCTGTTGACCTGTAATTCCAAAATAATTGAGAGGCCAAATGCCAGCCGAGACCATCTTCAATGTGACCCCCCTGAAACTGTAGCCAGAACCGAATGTCTCACTGATCGTATCGATCACCGCATACTGCTCGCGCTTGGGCTGTATAGTGAGAGGGTCGCGATCTTGTGGCCCGACGCCGGTTGCATAGACAATTTGCGCAGTTGCTGGATTATTCAAGTCGGAAAACGTAACGATTGTTGGTATCAGGGCTGGTATGAGCTCAACCGAACCTTCCAGCTTTAGCCCTTCAGCCAATGCTTCTGCAGAGCCCATGCCCCATGGCTTTTTCAGTAACGCTGTTGTGGGTAGCCAAGCCATCTGGTTCACGTCCGCGCCTCTTGGCCCGTGCACCAGCAGCATCACAAGATTGCGCGCATTGCCCAGATCAAGAAAGACTGCCTCGCCTTTCAACCGGTGGTTCGAAACCTCACCGCGACCAATCACTTGTTCCAGCCCGTACGAAGCCTCCATCACACCAGAGGCTTCACGCACGCCTTCTGGCGTATTGACCGAAAGCGTCAGTCTGAAGCGATAGGTGCCAAGGTCTTTCCCAAGAAAGCCGCAGCCTGCCAGCATTGAGGAACCCAACATCGCAAGAGCGCTGCGGCGTGAGAGACCAATTGCATACATGCCGCTAAAAACCCCTCGCCTGTCAGAATTCTCCGGTTCGAAAAGCAGCACCCGCTTGCGTAACAAGCCCATGAGTCGGTCATTTATCAATCCAACAATTCCAATTCTGATCGGGATAATTTGGGCGGTAAATGAGTAATTCAGCGAAACAAACTAATATGCAGGAGGGGTTTATATCACTCACGTCAGTACTGAATTTGCGTGTTTGGCCTGATCCCATGAAGCCTTGCAAACTGACCTTTACGACAAATGCGAATTTCCAACGTGCGCAAAAGACCAGATAAGCGAGCGCAAGACAAGGGCGCTGGAATGTGAAAAGTCCAATATCTGGCTTTTGCCATTTTTTTGATCGCCTGACCGAAAAAGAGATTGACTGATAGCGGTCCACATGTCGACTTCCCTCGCTGCTTCGCAACACCGAACGAAGCACAAACGGTTGATATAATGCATTTTTTTCGGGCAGACTCTAAGGGCAACAAGCTTTTGCGGGTGGAAGGCTGCTGTTGAGATGGGCAGCAGGAGGCACGTCGCTACCGCGACCATGCTCTATTCCGCGCCGCTGCGCTGTGCTTCACCAAGCCGCCGGTGTCCTCGATTATCGCTTCAACACCCGTCGTCTTGGCCCATATGAGTGACGATCCTTCGTGCGAGGATCCTTGCGCGCCAGGACTGGCGCCGATGGAGGGGAGCGGTGTTCCCCTCTCCCCGGTTCCGCACCTGCTCGAAGGAACAGGGCAGGCCTGTCCCTTCGGTTCATGAAGACAGGCGGCGCTTTGCTACCGACGGAGAACGATCATGACCATCACCACGATCACGGCCAACACCTGCATTGCCCTGTCGAAACTGACAGCCAGCAAGGACAACGTGCGCCGGACCCAGAGCGAGGCCGGGCTGACGGAACTGTGTGCATCCATTCAGGCGCACGGGCTGTTGCAGAATCTGACGGTGCGGGCAGCGGCCAAAGGCAAATACGAGGTTGTCGCGGGCGGGCGGCGTCTGGCGGCGCTGCGCAAGCTGGCAGGCCGCAAAGGCAGCGGCGTCACCAAATCCAGCCCCTTCCCGGTGCATGTGCTGGACGGCGAGAACGATACCGAAGTGTCGTTGGCTGAGAACACGGTCAGGGTGAATATGCATGTCGCCGATCAGGTCGAGGCGTTCCGCAAGCTAATCGACGAGGACGCCATGTCCCCCGAACAGTTGGCCGACCGGTTCGGCATCAGCGTGATGACGGTGAGGCGGCGCATCAAGCTGGCCAAGGTCAGCCCGCGCGTCATGGATGAGTTCCGGGCAGGCACCGCCACCTTGAAGCAGATGGAGGCGCTGGCGGTGGCGGATGACCATGCCGAGCAGGAGGACGCATATTTCACATTGCCGGAGTGAACCCGGGACGCGAGCCATATTCACAACCGCCTGACCTCCGACAAGCTGAGAGCCAGCAGCCGGCTCGTCCGGTTCATCGGAATCGAGGACTATAT
Organism: Novosphingobium sp.; assembly: GCF_019748365.1. GTDB lineage: Bacteria > Pseudomonadota > Alphaproteobacteria > Sphingomonadales > Sphingomonadaceae > Novosphingobium. The sequence continues at coordinate 6,794 of NZ_JAIEPN010000112.1, read as the reverse complement.
TGAAGCGGGTGGCACCATCACGCAGGACCTGTTCACGGACGAGGACAACCAGTTCCTCGACGACAAGGGCCTTGTCCTGAAACTCTGCACAGAGCGGCTCGAAGCGACAGCACGGGAGATACAGGCCGACGGCTGGAAATGGGCGGAGCATTTTCTCAGCGAGAGTGACTGCCGCCAGCACCTGCCCACCCTGCCCTCTTTCCAGCGTGAACATTCCGCCACTGAGGATGCCGAGGTGGCAAGCATCATGGCGTTCATCGAGGAGAATAAAACAGCCTATGAGGCAGGTGACCTCACTGACGATGAAACGGCAGACTACGAGGCTCGTATCGCGCGGATGGATGCCATCGATGCAGCGTGCATTGGCTATGATCCGGAAGCCATGGCGCTGGCAGGCGTCCGGGTGTTCCTCAACCATCAGGGCGAGGTTCATGTCCGGCGCGGCCTGTTGAAGGCCGAGGACCAGCACACGCTTGCGGCCCGCGAACGGGCCGCGCCGCAAAGCGAGCGGGAGGCCGAGGCACCGATCAGTTGACGCTAAGTCCTTCCACTGCCCAAGCCATGAGCGATCAAGAGGTGGCGTACGCTGGTAGCCAGCATCGCCACGCAGATCTGCCATCACACGTTACGAGCGACAGAATCGCGGCTTACTCAAGGAACCACGGCACGCTAGTGCGCGCTGTCACTGTGACGAGCGATGGCGGCAACCGAGCATAAGAAACCCGCATCCAGTCGCCGCAAGTTACGAGAGTCCGCTGACCCGCTGCTTTCCCCTGCATTTTCAGCCTTGCCGTTTCCAAAAAGTCATTATAATAAACAAATGACCGGAGGAACTGATGCGCACAGCTGTAGCGATCTCGACTCTCGTATTGGCGACCTCGGGCGCATCCGCCCAGACGGCCAAGTCGCAGGATCGCGTCGCAGCCCAGCCGCCCGCTACCCTTGCCGTCGGCCAAGACGGCGTCCTGCGGCCCGTCAATCCACCGTACCAGCCGACGCAGATTGTCGGTGCTCCTCCCCTACCCAGCGGGTCGATCACCTCGAGTACTAGCAGCAGCCCAAAAGATATCGACCACCCCTGCCCTGGCGCGCCGCCGCTTGACCGCTCCGCCGCACAAGACCTCGTGAAGCGCGTTGCCCAACAAGAGAACTTCTTCCCTGATTTCGTACAATCGGTAGCCAAGATCGAAAGCACCTTCGTCTCGAACGCCTTTTCCGGCCGCGCCTATGGGTTGATGCAGCTGACGCCCGCGACGGCCGAGCGCTTCAAGGTCGATATCTGCGATCCGGAAGACAATGTGCGCGGCGGCGTGCGCTTCCTGCGCCATCTCCACGCGCGCTTCCGCAATCCTTTCTACATCCTGGCGGCCTACAACGCCGGTGAACAGACGCTGATCGAGCGGAACGGACTGCCGCCATCCTTAGAAACCCTCACCTACATCGCCCGGGTGATGGACGACTACTACGAATGGCCCGCCATCGCCGACGGCACGCGCCGCGCCGAAGCCGAGGCCGCCGACGCCCGCGATCGCAGTTTGGCCGGGTCCCCACAACGGATCGGAACCACGACGGCCTCCCTGCCGGCGGAGCGACGCCGATCGCGAGGCGAACCTCGGCCAGCAACTGAATCAGGTCCCATCGAGTGGAAGGGTGGCTTTGTGGCCAATTTCGACTGAACAGAGGAGCAAAACATGGTTCGACTGTCGCATCTGATCCTGACCGCCCAATGCGCACTGATCGCACTTCAGTCGAGCGCCTTTGCCAACCAGCTCCAGCCCGTGCAGAGCACGCTGCAGCGGCTAGTGCAGACCCTGACCGGGCCGATCGCCACCTCGCTCGCAATCCTCGCCGTGATCGCGGCGGGGTTCCTCGCCTTCGTCGGGCGCCTCAACTGGTTCTTCGCCGGAAGCATCATCTTCGGCATCGTCCTGGTCTTCGGCTCGGCCCAGATCGTGTCCTTCTTCCAGTCCGCCGTCGGCGGCGGTGGCGGAGGGTAAACGCCATGGACGAACGCGATCTCGAGGAGCCGCTAATCACACCGTTGGTGAAGCCGCTGACGGTCTCGCCGACGATCCTCGGCGTGCCCTATTCGTATTTCATGTTCACCGGTGTCTGCACGGCGGTGATCTTCCTCGCCACCAAGAACCTCTGGTTTCTGACCAGCTGCCTGCCGATCTATGCCGCAGGCCGCATCCTCACCCTCAAGGACCATCGCATCTTCGACATCCTCGGCATCCGGTTCCGGCGCTGTCCGCCGCGCAGCCGGGCGTTCTGGGGTGCGGACAGTTACAGGGTGTAAGGGAAATGGTCGCACAGGCGCTGATCAATGAACTGACCTTCGGCCGGGTGGCGAGCCGGGAACTGCCGGTCGCACGGCATGTCCCCTACGTCCGGCATCTGCAGGATGAGGTCATCAAGCTCAATGACGGCGTGCTGATGACCGTCCTCAAGCTCGACGGGTTCTCCTTCGAGACTGCGGATCAGTCGGAATTGAACGTCCGGCTGCTGGCTCGCAACGATTTCCTGCGCACGCTTGGCAATTCCCGCTTTGCGCTCACCTCGCACATCATCCGGCGCGAGGTCTTTCCCACGATCCCCTCGAGCTTCGACAATGCCTTCTGCCGCGAGCTCGACGAGCGCTATAGGACCTCGCTGGGCAAGAAGCGGATGTTCGTCAACGACATCTACCTGACCCTGCTGCGCCGCAACATGCAGGGCCATGTCGGCACCTTCGATGTGATGATGAAGCGGTTGATAGGCAAGCGCGACGCCGCGGGCGAATCCGTCGATGAGCAGACCGCCTTGACGGAACTTCTGGAAGCCGCCGCCGCTCTCAAGCAAAGCCTCGGCCCTTATGGCGCAAGGACGCTTCGTGTCGTCAAGCGCGACGGCGTCTGGATGTCCGAACCGCTCGCGTTTCTGGTGCAACTGCTCAATGGCGCCCTGCCCCGGCCGATGGCCCTGCCGCGCATGCCACTTTCCGAAGCCTTGGCGACAAAGCGGATTTCGTTCGGGAGGAACGCCGTCGAGATCAGGGGCGCGTCGCCCTCTGACTCCCGCGTCGGCGCCATGCTCTCGGTCCGCGAATACCCCGCCTATACCGGACCCGGCTCGATCGACAATCTGCTGGCCGTCCCGCACGAGTTCATCGTCACGCAATCCTTCGGCATCGTCGACCGGGCAGAAGCGCTTTCGACCATCAACCTCATCGGTCGCCAGGTCGACATGTCGGATGAGGCCGGCACCATCGTTGCGGAGCATCTGGCTGAGGCCCGCGACGAGTTGCTGGGCTCGGCCGCTCTCTATGGCGAGCACCATATGAGCGTCTTCTGCCTCGGCCGCACCATGCAGGACCTTCAGGCCTGCGTCACGGCGGTGGGCGGGGCCCTGACCGACCGCTCGATGCTCTGGACGCGCGAGGATCTCAACTGCGAGCCCGCCTTCTGGGCCATGCTGCCGGGCAACTTCGGCTATATCGCTAGGCGGAGCCTGATCAGCTCGAAGAACCTCGCGGGCTTCATCTCGATGCACAACTACGCCTCGGGCCGGCAATCGGGCGGGCATTGGGGCCTGCCGATCTCGATCCTCGAGACCTCGTCGCAAACGGCCTATTTCTACAACCACCATGTCAGGGATATCGGCAACTTCACCGTCGTCGGCCCGACCGGGTCCGGCAAGACGGTGTTCATGTCCTTTATCTCGGCGCAGACCTTGCGCATCCAGCCAAGGCCGAAGCTCGTCTACATCGACAAGGACAGGGGCGCCGAGATCTTCATCCGCGCCATGGGCGGGCAATACGAGGTGCTGACCCCCGGCGAGCCCACTGGATTCAACCCCCTGATGCTGCCGGACAATGGGGCGAACCGGGAGTTCCTGTTCCAGCTCTTCAGCTTCATGCTCAAACCCCCGAGCCTGCACGAGACACTGTCGGCCTCCGAGCAGCAGGTCATCCGCAACGCCGTAAACACCGTGCTCGCCGGCGGCCCTGACGGGCGCACATTGCCGGAATTCGCCACTCTCTTGCGAGGCCGCCTTCGCCAGAACGAAGGCGATCTGATGTCGCGCCTGAACAGCTGGGTGGCGCCGGAGCAGAAAGGCTGGCTCTTCAACAATCCATCAGACAATTTCTCCGTTACCTCGATCTTCGGTTTCGACATGACGCGCGTCCTCGATCTGCCCGACATCCGCACTGCGGCGCTGATGTACATCTTCCACCGCATCGAGGAGCTCTTTACCGGCGATCCGGTGATGATCTTCATCGACGAGGCCTGGAAGATGCTGGAGGATCCGGAGTTTGCCTACTTCATCAAGGACAAGCTGAAGACCATCCGGAAGAGGAACGGCATCGTGGGCCTCGGCACCCAGACGGCGAAGGACATTGTCAAATCGCCGGATTCCAACACGATCATCGAGCAGTCGCTCACCAACATCTTTTTTCCGAACGCCAAGGCCGATGACGAGAGCTACAGCGAGGCTTTTCGCCTGAGCCGCCGCGAGGTCGCCTGGATCCGCGAGAATGTGCCCGAGGGACGCCAGTTCCTGATCAAATCCGGCCAGGATTCCGTCATCGCCCGCCTCGATCTCTCCTCCATGCCCGATCTCATCCGCGTTCTCTCTGGCCGGACCGAGACGCTGGCCGAATGTGCCGCCTTGCGTAAGCGCTTTGGCGACGATCCGGCAAACTGGCTGCCGCAATTCCTCGGGAGGGCGGCATGAGGATCTGGCGAGCTATCGTGGTCATGGCCGCTCTTTTATCTGCGAGCAGCGCGGCGCTCGCAGCCGTGCCGACACGCGACCAGGCGATCCTCAACCAGCGTACCGAGACATCCACGGTGAAGGTCCGTCTGCTGGACACAACAAAGAAGACCGACACCAACACCAGGGGCATCCGCTGCGCCACAACGACCGGCCAGCGGGGAACGACGCGCGATACCACGCAACCTGTCACTCCCAACGGCGGTGACGCTCGCGTCCGGCAGTTCGATCCCGGCGTCCAGCGCGCGCCGGATACGACAAGCAGTCCTCCCAGCAATCCCCCCATCAACCCCGGTCGCAATGCCCAACAGCGCGCTTTTATGGATGGCACCTCGACCGTCGTCGGCGGCGTGGACGTGACTGCCGCGATCATCCCGGACACGCAGGCGCAATACAGACAATTGGGTCAAGGCGTCGGAACCGCGCCGACCGTCATGGGTGCGCTCGACCAGAACAGCGCGGTGCGTATCCAGAACGGCATCACCTGGAACCAGACCACGCAATCCACCAATCTGCTCGTGCAGGCGCTGAACACCGCAAGCCTCTTCAATGTCGGGCAGCTCAGCACCAGCGCAGGTGGCATGGCTACCGGCTTACCCGTGCCGAGTCCGACAGGCAGTGGGATGTGTGCGGCGGGCTTTGTCGGCCGCGGTACAACTGATGATCCTTGCCGACCCGCCAATACGGTCTGTTCGACCACGCCGCCAGGCGTCGCGCCGGACCCGGCCTGCGTTTCCCAGCGCTATATCGACCGGAGCGGCAATGTCGCGGTCTATCTCGGCGGCGTCCAGGACGCCTCGCTGACCGAGCTCCTATCGGCCCCGGCCACGTCCGTCGCACCACCCGTTTCATCCCAGCCCACCGCTGCCGACATCACGGCAGCGCTTCAATCCTACCGATAGCCAGGAAAGGGAAACGACCATGGAGAGGATCAAGGAGAAGAATGTGACCCATTGGATCGGAATTCTCGCCGCAGCGATCCTGTGGAGCGACGTGGTTCAAGCGCAGGTTCCCGTCAACGATGCGGCCAATCTCGCAAAATCCACCGAGATCGCCAACACCACCAACGACATCCTGAACGTATCCCGCGACATCATGCAGAATACGCAAAGGACGCTGCAGGCGGTGACTGGCGACCGGACGGGCCAGGCAGGTTCGCTCGCCAACATGGCGCTGGGTGGCGGATTCTCGATGGGGCAGGCCCCGTCGCTCGGCTCGCTCCTGTCCGGAGGACCGCTCTCGTTCCAGGGCATGGGATCCTCGCAAGGGATGGTCTCGCAGCTCATCAACGGCCTGCAGCTCGTCCAGTCACTGTCGGGCCTGATCAACGGCCAGCGGACAGGCAATGACCAGGGCTACCGCAACTCAGTCAACATGGCGGCGACCATGGCCGGCCTCGTTTCGTCCACCCAAGGAGCCATCCAGCAGCGCAGCCAGGCCTTCACTTCCGGCGGCCAGCAGATCGGCTCGGCCCCCGACCTCAAGGGATCGGTCGATCAGAACACGCAGGTCCAGATCCAGACCGGCCAGACCATCAACGAACTGACGGGGGTGGTGAACAACGCGGTTGCAGCCACCAACCAGCAGAACCTTGAACGGCTCCAGCTTCTGTCGTCGACGGCGCGCGCCATGTCCGTCACGCCTGGGCAATGACGGGGAAGCTGTGATGGGCACCCTCGCGCACATCGCCGCCCGTCTCGCGTCCGCGTCCGCGCTTGCGTCGGCTCTCTGCGGATGCGGCTATCGCGAGCTCAAGGCGCCGTGCGGTCCCGACGAAGGCAAGCTGTCGACCGCATCTTTGGCGATGTCCTATGCGCCTGTCGCGCCATTACCCATCTCAGGTTCTCCGCTCGACCGGCTGGGCGGCGGCATTCCCGTCTCTGATCCGTGTGGCCCGCTGCGACCCCTCAATGGCCGCCGGACAGCGTCAATCGGATCTACGAGCGGTGAACCGCCATGAACTTCACGGTCGACGCCTTCCTCCAACGGGTCGACCAGATCGGCACGACCTTCGTGCAGAACGCCTATCAGCAATTGGC
>NZ_JAIEPN010000184.1 GCF_019748365.1 Novosphingobium sp. | reverse complement strand
CGCAGCCGGGCCGCCGGCATGATGACTACACGCCTGCAGCGGCCGCACTCGATCTGCGCATTGAGGCCATGACGAACGAGATCGGCGACAGAATCGAGGCGTTTGGTTCCCATACGCCACCGAGAACATATAAAGAACTTTATCGTCAAGGGATGCCGAAGGGGAGGTTGGCGCCTGCCGGCCTATGGCCGGCATCGCACTTTATTCCGCCGGGCTGCCGGCAGCACACAAGCCTTGCTCGTGTGCTGCGTCTGCGACCGGCGTCACCGAGTCCCTGCCGGGTCTCGGCCCGTTCGGGTGGCGATCGCTGGCGCGGTGAGCTTTGCCCAAGCCATGCGTTGCTTTCGGTTCCGCAGGGTATGCTCTTATGTCCGGTTTAGGGAAGCAGTTTGATCGCGCCGGATGACCGGAAGTGGGTGGAATCCTGACTGTCAGCTTTTCGCAAAATGACTTCAAGCCGAAGCGCCGGCCATCATCAGGTGTTTGAGCCGCCTACCCATTGTGTGCTAAGGCAAAGCTATTGATAGAGGGTCAATCGTGAAATTTCGTAAAGCTCGGTAGCCGAGCGCCTTCGACGCGTTGCTTTAAAAGGACACTCTCATGCCCCTGCTACTATGCCCTAACGACAACAGCTCGATGCAGACTGTTGACCGCGACGGTGTGCAATTCGACATGTGCCCGACTTGCCGCGGCGTTTGGCTCGATAGAGGGGAGCTGGAAAAGCTTATGGCCGGAGCGCAGGACAACGCGTCGCCCCCACCCAGCCAAAACCGCGCACCTCCGCCACAGCAACCCTATTATGGAGACCATGGCGAGCGCGGGGAACGTGGCGAGCGTGGAGAATATGGGGAACGCGGCGAGTATGGCGATCGCAGCGGCTACCGAAAGAAGCGAAGTTCGATCTTCGACATTTTTGACTGATCGTCGAAAGCGGGCCTGCGCACTGCGAGCAACTCGATTGGCCCGGATGCAGCTGCGCGTCAGCATGCTGCTCGCTGTCGCAATGACAGCGTCAGCTTTCGGGAAGCGATAAGCTTCGGCTTCATTACCGAAACCGGGTGTAAAACGGTTATGAACGCAGGACCAAAGGCCTTGTTGATCGTCAATAAAGAAAGTAGCGAGACTGCCGTCCATGTTAGAAATGGTGAGCCATTGCTGCCCACTCCAATCACCAAAAGGAGCGGACCCACCATCAGGTAGTAACGCTCACCGAGTCCGCGTAGGCGACCCTTCAACGTGCTGTTATCCATGACGAACAGATAGCGCGTTCGCAGATGTCCGCAAAGGGGGCGGTAGATGAACGGCGCTTTTGGCAAAAAACCTGCTGAAGCTGTCTGTCAAGTTTGAGGATCGCGGTGGGTGGCCGGGCATGGCCGCAGCTGGGTGAAAAGGCGAGAATCTGCTTTGCCCGCCCTGACCTTGTCGAACGCCTCGCGCTTCGCGGACCGCGGCATCGCCCAATCGGCAGGCCTTCTATCCACATCGAGCTTGGGCGTATTTCTAGACGAGCTATAGCCAGCCCAACTTCCTAAAGCGTAGGAAAAGCATCAGACATATGAACGCGATAGTCCCGAGCACGGCGAAATAAGCATATTTCATGCGCAATTCGGGCATGTTCTCGAAGTTCATCCCATAAATTCCAGCGATCGCAGTCGGCACGGCGAGGATCGCCGCCCAAGCGGCCAGCTTGCGGGTAATCTCGCCCTGGCGCTGGGCTACGATCAAGGCGCTGGTCTCCATTACCGAATTGAGCATTTCGCGGTGCAGCGCTGCCAGCGATGAGACACGCCTGACATGGTCGAGCACGTCGCGGAAATAGGGGCGCACTTCGGGGTCGATATTGGGCAAATCGAGGCTCGCCAGCTTTTCGCAGACCTCTTCCATGGGAATCAGCATTCGCTGCAGCAGCAACAGGTCGCGCCGCAGGTTGAAAAGTTCGCGCATCTCGGCGCGGGTCAGCGCGGAATCGAGCGCACTCTGTTCGAGCCGCTGGACAATCTCGCCCGCGGCATCGATGACCGGAAAGTAGTTGTCGGCAATCATGTCGAGCAGAGCATGAAGCACATAGTCCACTCCGTGCGCCAGCAGCGCTGGCCGTGTCTCGAGCTTCTCTCGGAGCGCCGAATGGCCCTGGTCGGAACCGTGCCGGACGGTGACGATATGGTTGCGCCCGACGAACAAGGCGGTCTCACCGTAGCTGATATGTCCGGCCTCCATCTTGGCGGTGCGCGCAACGACGAAGAGCTGGTCTCCATAGATTTCCAGCTTGGGAAGCTGATGCGCGTGCAGCGCGTCCTCGACCGCAAGCGGATGGAGGCCGAAGCGCTTGGCACAGGCAGACATTTCTTCAGAGGTAGGATCGAGCAGACCGACCCACGCGAACGCATCGGGAGGTTGTTGGTCACGGGCGTCCACTTTGCCCTGCGCAAGCGGTTCGCCCACGACCCGTCCCTCGCGATAGTCGCGTGCTGCAATGATTGCCATCAACGCCCCTTTCGTCCGATCAACAGCCCCTTGGTTCCTCCACCTTCGAAGGTGAAGTCTAAATCTCTCCACTTCCTGCGCCATCGCCGGGCTACGATCCGCTCACCGGGACGCGCCGCATCGTCGAGTAAAATGATGCCTTCTGGCGCAACCCGGTCGAACAGGCGCTCCGCCATGCCTCTGGCAAAGGGATGCACCGCCCACGGCGGGCCGTCGATAATCAGCATCTCGATTGTCGCGGGTATCTCGGGCAGGTCATACCAGAGCCCCGGCCATGCCGGATCACGCTGCCCGAGCGGGGCATGATAGAACCGCGCCGCCAATTCGTGCTCTGTCAGCCATTCTCCCATCTGCCGCACAAATGGTTCGTGCTGGTCGTAGCTATACAGAGCGCCGCCTCCATGCAGCGACAATGCCTTGGCGATGACCAGCGAGGTTGCCCCCGAACCCAGTTCCACCACAACCTGTGGCTGGCGGGCTTCGATCTCGTCGACGATCCGGTGCAGCAGATAGGTATCGGCTTTCCAGCTTCCCAGATGCGGCAAGGCATCGCTTTCCAGCCCAACGCGTTCAAGCAAGGCTGCCTTTTGCGCCGTGGTCCCGCCGTAAAGGCTTTTGAGCAGCCAGGGCCATTGCACCAAGGCAAAGCTCAGTTGGAACAGCTTTTCGCCAGTGGTCCGCGTAGCGGGACCTGCGTGCGAGAGATCCTTTGCGAGCAGCCCGGTAAGATATTTGGTGGTCATTGTTTGCGCCAGAACATGAGGGACGGCCCATTAGCGGCATCACGCTCTGATTGCGAACCGAAATCCGCTTCGCCAAGTGGTTCATTCGACGTCCGCGCGGGCGTGCAGAGCTATGCCGGCGTCTCGGCGTGGTTCTAGCCCAGCCCTGCAATCCGGCGACGGCGGTTGCGCTGCACGATGTTGAGCAGTTCGACCCCCACCGAAAAGCCCATCGCCGCGTAGATATAGCCCTTGGGCACGTGGAAGCCGAAGCCGTCGGCAATCAGCACCAGCCCGATCATCACGAGGAAGGCGAGCGCTAGCATGACCAGCGTCGGGTTGGTCTCGATGAAGCGTGCGAGCGGCGTGGCGGCGAACAGCATGATACCAACAGTGATCACCACCGCTGCAACCATGATTGGAATGTCGTCGGTCATGCCAACGGCGGTAAGGATCGAATCCACCGAGAATACAAGGTCGATGGCAATGATCTGAACAATCACCGCGCCAAAGCTGGCAGTGGCCGCAGCCGCGACGCCGGGTGTCTTGTCGAGCAGATCGCCGGATGGGTCATTCGGCTCCATCGAGTGATGGATTTCCTTGGTAGCCTTCCACAGCAGGAACAGTCCGCCCGCCAGCAAGATAAGGTCGCGCCCTGAAAAGGCGGTCTCAAAGCTTGCCTTGTTGGTGCCCTCGACCGGCGGTCCTACGATACCGAGATCGAACAGCGGCTGCTGGAGCGTCACGATCCAACCGATCAGCATCAACAGCCCGATCCGCATCCCCAACGCGAGCATCAGGCCAAGCCTGCGCGCACGCTCTTGCTGGTGCACGGGCAGCTTGTTTGACAGGATCGCGATGAAAATGAGGTTGTCGACCCCAAGCACAACCTCAAGTGCGATCAGGGTCAGCAGGGCGAGCCAGGCGGCCGGGTCAGACAGAAGAGCGACGATTTCCATGATACTGCCTCTGAAACAAGCCCGGTTCGGATGCAAGGACCGGTCGTAAAGCGATCCGCTTCATCACCAGCCAACGATTGGAAAGTCAGGGCCTCTCAATCTGTTGGTCAAGCCGAGGATTTGGGACCGGTTCGTCTGCCCGTTGGCCCGATTGATCGTCCTCGCTCATTCCGCGTCTGAAGCTGCTGATGCCTTTGCCGAAATCAGCCATCGTCTCGGAAATTCGACCTCGCCCGAAGAGCACCAGCACGACGATTGCAACGATAAGCCAGTGACTGATCGACATGCTGCCCATGACCTTCGTCGCTCCTGTATTGCTCTTTCTGACGAGCCTTTATCTTTCCCGATCCCGGACTGCAACACCCGCTACATCAGCCAACCCTGCACCCAGATGCTGCCAGGACGCGGACAATCAAATTGACCATCCGCCCCGTGAATTTTGCCATGATCGATACGGCTTTGGCCCGACGCACCGCATGATTCCCAGTCCACTCAGGGCTTGCCTTCTTCGAAATTGCTGGGATCGAGTTCAAGCCCGGCTCGGCCATCGGCTGCCGTGTAGGCGGGCGCATGAGGGTGCTCGACGAAATCCGGCTCTTCCACCTCCAGCATGCCTTCCCATTTGGTGATGACAGCCGTCGCCACCGCGTTGCCGACCACGTTGGTGGCGGTGCGGCCCATGTCGAGGAACTGGTCGATCGCAAGGATGATCGCCACGCCTTCGACCGGCAGCCCGAACATCGCCAACGTGCCGGTGATCACCACCAGCGAAGCGCGCGGCACAGCAGCGATACCCTTGGACGAAATCATCAGCGTTAGCAGGATCATTATCTGCGTGCCGATGCTGAGATCGATGCCGTATGCCTGCGCGATAAACAGCGTCGCAAAGCTCATATACATCATCGAGCCGTCGAGATTGAAGCTGTAGCCCAGCGGCAGCATGAAGCCTGAAATCCGGCGCGGCACGCCGAACCGGTCAAGCTGCTCGAACAGCTTGGGCAGCGCGGCTTCCGATGATGCGGTCGAAAAGGCGATCATCAGTGGCTGGCGGATATAGCGGATCAGCGCCCAGATGCGCCGCCCCAGGAACACAGCGCCTGCGCTGAGCAGAATCACCCACAGCAGCACCAGTGACAGGTAGAACTCGACCAGCAAGGTCAGATAGGTGCCAAGGATCGCCAGCCCGCTTGCCGCGACCACATTGGCGAGTGCGCCGAACACTGCGATGGGCGCATAGCGCATGACGTAGCCGGTCACCTGAAGCATCATCTCTGCCAACGCGTCCGCTCCCTTGACCAGCGGCTTGCCCCGCTCGCCGATGGCGGACAGCGCGACTCCTGCAAAGATCGAGAAGACCAAGATTTGCAGGATGTTGTTGGTCGCCAGCGCCTCGACCGCGTTTTTGGGGAAGATCGAGAGGATGAAATCGGTCGCCTTCAGTTCCTTTACCTCGCCCACAGCGGCGGCGGCTTCGGCGACATCGGGGATCGGCGCGCCGATGCCGGGCTGGAACAGGTTAACCAGGATCAGGCCAAGGCCGATCGAGATCAGGCTGGCGGTAATGAACCACGTCAGCGCCCGCACCCCGATCCGCCCCAGCGCGGCGCTGTCGCCCATATGGGCGATGCCGACGACGATGGTCGACAGCACCAGCGGCGCGACCAGCATCTTGATGAGGTTGAGGAAGATGTCGCTTAGCAGCTTGAACCACGGCGCGATCGACTCCTTGATCACCTCGGTCGGCACCATTTGGTTGAGCATCTGGCCGACGATCACGCCCAGTGCCATACCGATGAGAATGTAGAGGGTGAGCTTGCGATCCATGATGCTTGTTTTCTTTCGGCGCTTGAACTCAAGTCACCCCTTACTTGGCGTCCGGCGCCGACGCCAGAGCCAAACACCGCTTCGCCCACGGGCAGCGATGGCGGCGAAGCGAAGCCCGGCTCCCTCGACGTTACATCTGGATGTGTCTTCGACGAAAATGCCGAAGACATTGTGATTGTCTGCCCTCATTAGACATACGTTTTGGGGCTATTTTGACCTCCAACGGCTCGCCGTCCGGGATCGTGATGTTTACCAGAACTGCCGAGCGGTGCATGAGAAATTTTGGTTTACAGAGCGACCGCCATCTGCGGCGCCTTTTCACCATCGTCCTGCAAAGAGTCGGAGAGCGGCAACAATGGGGTCGCTTTCAGAATGTCGGCTTTCGGTAGCGACGTGAACGAAACTGCCGGGCCGCTTCAAGTACGGGTCATGCTCCTCGCGGAATGTAGCCGGGCACTGCCAAAGGACCCTATCGGTCCTTCCGATCCAGACGGACCGCCTTTCCGATAAAGCCCGGAGGATCTTGCACGAAATGCGCTGCGTCCGATTGGAGAACCGTCCTGATCACAGCTTCCCTGCTTGGCTGGATCATCGCACCTTCCGGCGTTGCAAAGACGCAGTCGAAATACTGCGCGAGCTCGCAGACCCCGCCGATCAATGGCAGCGAGATATCTGCCACGTCGAAGCGGACCTGGATTTCTTCGATGTATTGCTCATCGAAGCTCACCTGGATGTCGTCGTTCGGCTCGTCACCCCACACCCGGAGACCGGTGTAGGATCGCGGCTTCTCGGGCAACAGCGCGTCGAGTTTCGTGAACAGCACGTCCGCCTCTGCGATTGGCAGCGCCAGAACAGCCTCCTCGAGCTGCGTGCGGCTCATCCGTGCAGCGTCGACCCCTGCGATACGCGCCGCAGAGGCAGGGATCAGGTTGATGACGAACTGCCAGACGGCCATCACTCGAACATAGCGCCATTGCGGGGGCCGACAATGGGCTCATTACATGAACGCGGGAGCTGCTTTGCCGCACCCCGGCGCCGCCGCCCGTCCGGGCAGGGCAGCGCCCCTTACCCGCGAACGCGCCCTTCCTTGTCAGGAAGGCGTTCGCCGTCGGAGCTTTCCGACCGTAATGCGCGCAGCGGCGCGCAGGCGGGTCATTCGGCATCTTCCGTCCGGCCAAGGATCGGCTCAGGCTGTCGCTGCGCTTGACTTCGCCGCCCGCGCGGCGGCGCTGCCGGCCTTGCGGCATCGTCCCTGGCAGTCCGTCGCCTGCCGACCAACCCCGCCAAAGGGCCTCTCAAGATTGGTGGTGTTCCCGCTGTAACCCCTGCGCAGGGCCGAAGGGGCGGCCCGGCGTGGCGCTGATGCGCCTGACCGGGCCTGCCTTCGTCTCTCTTGCTCGGGGGCGGGAACGTCTCTTCCACACACAGGAACACCTGCCGAAACATATCGGTCTCCGGCGCTCGTCAAGGATCGCGGTTCCCCCAATTTTCCACACACGTGCCTGCTGCGCTGCGCTTGCGGCAAGTGCGCAGAAAATCGGCACCCCCACGCCCGCCATGGCGGCGGCGAGCATGGCTCGCCGTCCCTGACTGCACGCCTCCCAACCGATGGGTTGTCGGCCGTTCCCGATGTGGGGACGATTTCAACAATCGGAGGCTACCCATGCAGAAATTCAACAGCTTCGCTGATCTCGCCAATGCGCGCATCGAACTCGCCGACAGCCGTGACGGTATCGTCGAATCCTACGACGGTGCCTTTGTCGAGCACAGCGATCTTGCCAAGCTGAGCATCATCGATGAACCGATCGCAGCTGAAATGCCGGATCCCGACATGGCGCGCCGCGCCGTGGAGATGGCTATCGGAACGATCTTCGATGTCCTCAAGGACACGCGCATGGAGGAGTTCGCGCAGCAACTTGCCTGGGGCATGGTCAACTCGTTTCACATGACCGCCCGTCTGGCCGAGGGGCGCGAAGACGATGCCGCCAAGAAGCTGGGTGAGGTCGCTCGTCACTTTGATCCTTCGGAGATCTACGCCGTGGAACTCGAGGAGACACAAGCGCTCTGCCAGACCCTGCAAGGATGCCGAGAAGCCCTCGAGGCAATGCGGGACCATGCTGCCGACGTCTACCGGGTCGAAACAGGCCGGGTATTCACAGCCACGCGCGGGTCGCAGGTCAGCAAGAATGGTGTGACCGCCTCGCAGGTCCAGGCACAGGATTACCTTGCCGCTCGGGCGAGAGATCGGCGGGCACAGTTCCAGCCCGATGGTCCGCTAGTGATCGTCTCTGGCGGCCAGCAGGACTGGCATGACTTCGAGATGATCTGGGAGATCCTCGATGACATCAAGGCCCGCATCCCAACGATGGTTCTGGGGACGACCGGAATGCGCAAGGGTGTCGATGCCATGGCGAATGCCTGGGCACAGCGGAACGGGGTGCAAACCATCCTCTTCATGCCCGATCGTCGCCACGGCAACCGTGCCCCGTTCTTGCGCAATGAGAACATCGTGAAGCTGGGGCCGGTCGAGGCGATTATCGGCGAGGGTTCCGGCATCCAGTCCAACTTGGCACAGCGCCTCCGCCAGGCGGGAGTGCCGCTCCACATCCGGCGCATCAGTGATCAGCGCAAGCCAGGCTCACGCAGCCTCGCATGAGCGCTTTATGGAAGGCTCCGGCTCTGACCGGGGCCTTCCAATCTTCTTTCGTGCGAGCACGGGCTCAGGGGGCATCGAACCCCCCTTGCCCGTCACGGAGGAAGCCCGCTGGTGCCAGATGCTAAGCGCCGATTGGAACATGCAAAGGGCGGGCCGAGATCGGTGAGAATGGCCCCGCTCAGTATCCGGTCCTCACCCCTAAAAGAGGAGGGGGAAAGCAAGATGGCGAGCAGCAGCAGGAGGTAAAGATGCTCGTCACATTCAGGGTGAAGGACAAGACCACTCGGCTCCATTCCGAACCTGCGGAAATCTCCGCGCTCGAGCTCGCAAGCTTGATGCGGCGGCTGCACGCGGGCCATGCCGACATCGAAACCGAGAGTCACGAATTCTCGGCTACACCGCTCAACTTCGAAGTCAACGCGAACTCTCTTTCCCTCGCAAGCTTTGCCGCCTGCTTTGACTGGCGCGCCGAGGTGATTGCGATTGTCGAGGAGGCGCAGTTTCTTGGGCGAACGCTGCGTGTCCACTGCCCCGGCGGACCCTCCCCGATCACCATCATGGTCTCCGAGCATATCGCCCTTGCGCGCGACATCCCGCTGCCATCGGAACTTTCCGCCAAGGTTGTGCGGGCACTGGGGCAGGGCGACGGTTCAGAGGGGGAAATCTCGCTGGATGCGCTACGTGCCCTGCTTAGCGATCACCATACCGCTGAAGCCTTTCGCAGTGCCCAGATCGAGACCGTCTTCGAAAGCCTGTCGGTCCTTGCATACACCGATTGCGGCGAACAGTTTCCAACAATGGAATGGGCGCCGTGAGCGCGCTCTCAGGTAAAGCACTGCTCATCCGCTGAATGGCAATCTTGCTCCCGTTTCTGAATACACAGCGCTAACCAGTTTCAGGTCGATCGACGAACAGCCTCCCGCTCGTTCGGCAAGGGAAAAGGGTGCCCGGCCTCAAGTCGTGGTGCCCTTTTCTCATGCCATGGAACCAGCGCTCTGCGCGAAGACGGCGACGCTCCCAAGGCGCGGTGTAAATCCGACTTCAGCCTCATGCCAATGGCCCGTCCACCACCATCGCCATGAGCACTCCGGACATGCCCGGGTCAACCACAAACAGGCCGACCGGGAAGTCCGCAAGCGGACTTCCGCACCACTCGACCAGTTTGCGGTCAAGCCTCCGCTTCGCTCCGGTGACCCGAGCACATCCGGAGCGCTGCTTCATGGCATGGCGGACGAGCCGCCAATGACAGGAGGCAACGATGTGCTACACCGCAGAAGCCTATGAAGCTGACACCGCCACGATCCGTCAGATCGATACCGACATCATCGCACTCGATGAGAAGATCATGCAGGCAGAACGGCGCTCCTATCACACCTTCTTCGATGTGCACGTGGTCCAGGCCGGAGACGGCTCATATCTGCTGATCGAGGAAGGGGACTACGGTGAGCTTCCGCTGCATCTGATCGACGACATCGTCTACACCGCAGCCGGGAAGATGGGCGACGAATACTGAGCCTCACGGGTGCGGGTCGCCGCACCCAAAGGTCTTTGTGTCACTCTGCCCCTCAGCCCAATTTGGCCAGCGCGTCGATCGCCGCTTTGGGCTTCACTTTGACGGCGAGTTCGAGCAGCTGGATTGCCCGGTCTTGCCCCACCTTTCGCACCAGTCTGGCGAGCTGCTCCTCCGCCTCTTCCTGTTCGAGTTCAGCGAGCTTTTTCTTGCGCTCCGCCAACTCCTTTTCAGCGGCTTCCAAAGCAGCGCGCTCGCGTTCAACCTTTGACACCATAAGGCCTAATCCTCGCGTCTCGTTTGACTGCCAGATGATATCCATCTGTGGAGTCAAATCGAGACGTTTTTTTGTCTGATGCTTCTGCGCCCTCGCGGACAATCGTGATGACACCCCGCAGCTGAGGCTTCGAGACGGGCACTGCCGATCGTCGTCGATACAGTGCAGTCTCCGATATCGGGGCACGCCGGCCTTCGGCCTGGCTTCCTTCCGGAATGCCACCTCCGACATGCGACTCCCACCAAACCTTTGATCTCAGCACATAGCCGCCAAGTCCCTGAGAAAGCACACCGAACACGGTTTGACCGTAAGGCGTTTCGGAACGAATCACGTTTAATTGCAGGAGGTTAGACGCAAATAGGCGACCCCGGGGATCGGCGAAACATGTTTCGGGCACTTACGGAGAACGTCTAAAGCATGTGAAATCAGAGAGATAGCGCCGCAACATGTTTCGGATCGCAAAGCGCTTTTCATGGCGTTTCGGCTACGGTATAAATGCGCCTGCGGTATCCAAGCCATGCATAACCTTGTGAGGTTTGCATGGGTAAAGTCTTCAAAGGCATCGGCATCGGTCTGTCCGAGGAGGTGCTGCGCGAGCTGGATGCATTTGCCACCAGCAAGGGTGTTTCGCGGGCTGAAGCGATCCGGGCTTCGATTGCCGTTGGCCTCCCCCTCCTCAACCTTGGCATCGCGCTCAATGCCGAACGCGCTCTGACGATCCTCGAGCATACTCAGCTCGCGCTGTCGCTTCTGGTTGAACGGCAATACCCCGAGGACGTCAACGAGCTCATCGATATGGCTCTGCGCAACGTGCGTGAATACCATGCGTGAGGACATCCGTTTCAGCAAGAAAGCCGTCACGCTGACTCACGACTCCGCGCGCGGAAAAGTGAAGCGAAATGCCGGCAATTTCACTCGCGGATCGCAGCTGTTTCACCATCAGATTCTGATGACCTGGGCAGGGGTGCGTATCCCTCTTTACACATGGGCCGGGACAACGCTCTGTCTGCTGTCCCTGCTCGTTGCGATCACCTTCAAGGACCATGAGGTGAACCTTGTTCTGATGCGGGTCCTTGCGGAGTTCTGGAATTGGGTCGGACTGAACCCCATGAAGTCCGTCAACCTGACCCTCCCGTCGGGCGATATGGTGCAGGGCCGGATGCATATGGTGCCCTTTCATCCCGCCGTGATGGCGGCATGGGGAAAGGCCATTCAAGTGACCGTCTCAGCCATGCTGGGATCGGTCTTCATTTGCGTGCCGCTGACGATCTGGTTCTTTGACTACTCGCGACGCCGCGGGTCAGAGATTCTCACCGAGCGCCATGAGCGCGGTGCGGTCAAGGTCGAGCGTGATGTGCTCATTGCCGCGATCAAGCAGTACAACTGGAATGAGCACCAGAAGGAATGCCTTGCCCGGGTTCCGGCAGAGGATCCCGATGCGGTTCTCAAGGAGACCCTCAAGAGCCGCACTCGCCGCGGACTTCACCAACCCTACAGGCTGGCTGGTGTCCCGTTCCCTTGGCGCCTCGAGCAGAGCCACGCGATGTTCATCGGCACCACTGGAGCAGGCAAGACAACCGAGCTCAAGAAGATCGTCACACAGGCGCGCGCGCGGGGCCATCGGTGCGTCATCTTCGACCTCACCGGGACCTTCGTCGAGAGCTTCTACGAAGAGACCACCGACTTCATTCTCAATCCGATGGATCAGCGTTGCCAGCCCTGGTCGATCTTCAACGATTGCGACAACTATGCCGAGTTCATGAGTGCCGCCAGCGCGCTGGTCCCGAGCGGCCGCAATGCGGACGATGATTTCTGGCAGAAGTCGGCCCGCACAATCTTTGTCGAAATGTGCATGAAGATGATCAGGCTCGGCATCCGCTCGAACGGCGGCCTTGCCTA
>NZ_JAIEPN010000079.1 GCF_019748365.1 Novosphingobium sp. | reverse complement strand
TTCGCCGAACAGCAACGTTTGCTGCAACGAAGGCTGGCGCTGCTGGCCCGGTTGGGGCAAATGGGCCGCACCCGCGCAGGGATGTAACAGGGGAGTTACACTCCGCGCGCGCACAGATGGTACCGGGAATAGATGGCTTCCAACGACACGACTGACACCGGCGACGCGCCGCTGATCGATCTCAACGATGCTTCCATCCGGAAGCTTATCGCCCGCGCCAAGCGGCGCGGGATCATCACGGTGGATGAGCTCAACGAGGCCCTGCCGCAGGACCAGATGTCTGCCGACCAGATCGAGGACATCATGGCCGCGATCTCGGAGATGGGCGTCAATATCGTCGAAAGCGACGAGGACGCGGTCGATCCCGAGGACAAGGGCGCCGACGACGAGGTCGAGGATCAGGATCCGGTCGACGAGCGTCCGGACCTCGTGTCCAAGCGCAAGGAAACCGTCGAGCGCACCGATGATCCCGTCCGCATGTACTTGCGCGAGATGGGCGCGGTCGAGCTTTTGAGCCGCGAGGGCGAAATCGCCATCGCCAAGCGCATCGAAGCCGGGCGCGACACCATGATCCTGGGCCTGTGCGAAAGCCCGATCACTTTCCACGCGATTATCCAGTGGTCCGAAGCGCTCAACGCGGGCGAAATGCAGCTGCGCGAGATCCTCGATCTCGACGCCATGCTTTCGAAGGAACCGCAACCCGAGAACCTCTCCGAAGATGGTGAGGAAGGCGACGGCGAAATCAGCGAAGCGACCGCCGGCCCCTCCTTCAAGGAAGAAGAGGACGTCGAGGAGGAGGAATCCGCCGAAGACGAGGACGACGAGCTCACCGAACGCCGCGCCAAGCGCCCTGCCGAGGAAGAGGAAGAGGACAACACCCTCAGCCTCGCGCAGATGGAAGCGCAGCTGAAGCCCGAAGCGCTCGAGAAGTTCGCCCAGATCACCGATCTGTTCCGCACCTTCGAAAAGGTGCAGGCCGAGCGGCTCCATGCACTCGGCGCCGGCGGCGATTTCCCGGCGGCCAAGGAACAGCAGTACCAGCAGCTGCGCGAGGATCTCACCGCGCAGGTCGAAAGCGTGCAGTTCCACGCGACCAAGATCGAATATCTGGTCGACAACCTCTACGCCTTCAACCGCCGCCTCACCACATTGGGCGGCCAGATGCTGCGCCTTGCCGAGCGCCACAAGGTGCCCCGCAAGGACTTCCTCGATCACTACGTCGGGCGCGAGCTCGATGAAGGCTGGCTGCAGACGCTGGCGAGCCGCGACAAGAAGTGGGCCGCCTTCGCACTCAACGAAGCCGAACCGGTCGAGCGCATCCGCGCCGAGATCGCCGATATCGCGGCCGCCACCGGCATGTCGCTCGGCGAATTCCGCCGCATCGTGAACATGGTCCAGAAGGGCGAGCGCGAGGCGCGCATTGCCAAGAAGGAAATGGTCGAAGCGAACCTCAGGCTCGTGATCTCGATCGCCAAGAAGTACACCAACCGCGGGCTGCAGTTCCTCGACCTCATCCAGGAAGGCAACATCGGCCTGATGAAGGCGGTCGACAAGTTCGAGTACCGCCGCGGCTACAAGTTCAGCACCTACGCCACATGGTGGATCCGGCAGGCGATCACGCGTTCGATTGCCGATCAGGCCCGCACGATCCGCATCCCGGTCCACATGATCGAGACGATCAACAAGCTGGTGCGCACCAGCCGCCAGTTCCTGCACGAGCAGGGCCGCGAGCCGACACCGGAAGAAATGGCCGAGCGTCTTTCGATGCCGCTCGAAAAGGTTCGCAAGGTGATGAAGATCGCCAAGGAGCCGATCTCCCTCGAAACGCCGATCGGCGACGAGGAAGACAGCCACCTCGGCGATTTCATCGAGGACAAGAACGCGGTGATCCCGGTGGACGCGGCCATTCAGGCCAACCTCAAGGAAACCGTCACCCGCGTCCTCGCCAGCCTCACCCCGCGCGAGGAACGCGTGCTGCGCATGCGCTTCGGCATCGGCATGAACACCGATCACACGCTCGAGGAAGTCGGCCAGCAGTTCTCGGTGACGCGCGAACGCATCCGCCAGATTGAGGCGAAGGCGCTGCGGAAGCTGAAACACCCGAGCCGTTCGCGGAAGATGCGTTCGTTCCTGGATCAATAAATAGGGACAGTCCCCATTTATATTGCGCTAGCCGTTAGGACTGAATAAATGGGGACTGTCCCTATTTTTGAGTTTGCGCCATGCCCCGTGCCGCGAGACTTGTTGTTCCCGACATCCCCCACCACGTGATCCAGCGCGGCAATCGCCAGCAGCCGATCTTCTTCTCCGACAACGACCGGCGCAAATATCTGGCGCTGCTGGCAAAGAATTGCACCGATCACGCCGTGCGCTGCCTCGCCTGGTGCCTGATGAGCAACCACATCCATCTCGTACTCGTGCCGCCCTCCGCCGATGCCCTGCGCGCGGTGCTTTCCCGCACGCACACCAGCTATGCCCAGCGCATAAACTTGCGCGAGGGCGCTTCAGGCCACCTCTTCCAAGGACGCTATGCGAGTTACCCCATGGACGCTGCACACTTTGCCATTGCCGTGCGCTATATCGAGAACAACCCGGTCAAAGCCGGGCTCGTCGGCAGCGCGGAACAATGGCCCTGGTCCAGCGCAAGGGCCCACATCAGCGGCGCACCCGATGGCCTGACCGATCTGGAACACGAATTCCCGGTTACCAATTGGCGTGCCTATCTGGCGGATGGCGTCGAAGCTAGTGAGCGCGACGATGAAGTCGAAGCTGCCATGCGCTCGGGTCGTCCACTTGGCAGGGTTGAAGTGGCAGGGAGCGCGGTGACAGAGGCAAGACCGCGAGGCCGCCCGCGCCGCGAAAAATAGGGACTGTCCCTATTTTTCGCACTTCGTCACCCCACCCGATAAACCGCCAGCCGCACGGTATTCCCCACCTTGCCGCCATCCGCGACATAGATCGAGCGCGCGACCCACCCGTAGTCCGGATGCCCGCTGTCCAGCCGGATCGCGGTGCGCATGTAGTATTCCGAAGGTGGCACCACTTCCCCCGCCACGATCCGCGCGGCCACTTCCGCCGAAGCATGGCGGATGCCCTGGCTCACCACTTCGATCACCGCGCCGTCGTTGGTTTCAATTGCATAGCGCGCGTCCAGCTGCGCCACGCCGCCTGCCTGCACCGTCTGCCAGTCCGCGCCGACATTCAGGATGCGCCCGTTGATCCGCGCGCCCGTCGCCGTCCCGCCGACAATCGGGATGATCCGCCGCGTGCCCGCAAGCGCCGCGCCCATTTCGTGCGGCGGCGAAAGCTCGACCACCAGATCGCAGATGTGTTCCAGCGCAATGCTCATGCCAGCACCCTCGCCCCTGCCGGGATCGTCGGCGGCGCGGCATTGAGCTGCTCTTTCGCAAAGCCCGCCGCCTTCTGATAGGCGAGCATGAACGCTGCGCGTTCTTCCGCTGGAATCACCGTGTCGATATCATCGAACTGCCCACCGCAGCGCTCGTCGACCATGTTGAGCAGGCCGAACGGCCCCGCCCCCCGGTTGCGCATCGCCACCGCGCCGATGGGGCCGCACAGCTCGGCATCGAACGCAGCCACGCTCGCAGCGTTCACCCCCTGCTGCGTCATGATCCGTCCCAGCACCCGCGCATCGATGATCGCCTGCGAAGCGCCGTTGGAGCCCGTCGGATACATCGGATGCGCCGCATCCCCGATCAGCAGCACCGGCCCGTCCGCCCAAGTCGGCAGCGGATCGCGGTCGATCATCGGGTTTTCATAGACCGCATCCGATCCCGCCAGCAGCGCCGGCAGATCGAGCCAGTCGTAGACAAACCCCTCGAATTCATGCGCAAATTCGCTCAATTCCACCGGGCGGAACCAGCCCGATTTCGACCAGTCATGGTCCGCATCAAAGGTCTGCTCGGCAATCCAGTTGATGTCCGCCAGCCCATCCGCATCCGGGTGCGAGATCGGATAGAGCACCACGCGGTGCCGGCTCGTCCCCAGCCCCACGAACGAGGAACCGCTGCGGATCGGCACGCCCCTTGCCGTCCCGCGCCACATGATCGTGCCGCCCCAATGGATCGGCGGCTGATCGGGGTGCATCTGCGCGCGGATCGCCGAATGGATGCCATCCGCGCCGATCAGCAGCTTGGCCGAAAGCTCCTCGCGCCCGCCATCCGCCCGCTCGACCAGTGCTGTCACGCCCCCATCGGCGTGCTTGCGATAACCCGCAACCCGGCAGCCCAGCCGCACCGCATCCGGCCCCAGCCGCTCCAGCACCGTCCGGTAGAGCAGCATATGGAAGTGCCCCCGATGCACCGCATACTGGTGCCAGCGGTATCCGGCGAGCTTGCCGCGCGGCTCGGCATAGATGTCCTTGCCATTGAGCCCCACCAGCGCCCACTCGCGCGCCGGAATGCCGACCGCGTCCAGCGCCGCCTCGCCGATGCCGAGGTCTTCCAGCTCGCGCACCGCATTGGGCTGCAGGTTGATCCCCACCCCCAGCGGCTTCAGCTCGCGCACGCTCTCGAGCACCCTGCAGCGCACGCCGATCTGGTGCAGCGTCAGCGCGAGCACCAGCCCGCCAATCCCGCCGCCCGCAATCAAGACCTCGCTCTCAGCCATCCCGCATCCCGAATGTTATGTTCGATAGCGCCGCTACAGGCAGGGCCGAAGCGTTGCAACGGCCTCCTCTCCATTTTCACGGAACGCCCAATTGGGAAGGTGGCAACCCGTCAGGGCTGACGGAAGGGTCACTTGTCCGCGCTATAGACCGGCACCGTATCCGCCAGCGGATCGAGCCGCACTGTCAGCGCTGTCCCCAGCGCCGCGACCAGCAGCACCGCCGCCGCGATCCGCGCCGTCCGCGCGCCCAGCCCCTCCCACAGCGGCAGCACGGCCAGTACCGTGACCGCGAGCGGCAGCACCGCCGCCATGGGCATGTTCGGCCCGACGCCCTGCATCACCTGATGCCCCAGCGCGATCATGTAACCGATGACCGGCGCCCCCAGCGCCAGCGCGACCAGCCGGCCAGCCATACCCTCGCCTACCGCCATGGCGAGCGCCGCCAGCAAGACCGGCAGCACCACGACATAAGCCGCCGTCGGCGCCAGCGCCTGCAGCACTGCGCCCAGCACGAGCAGCGGCAGCGCCGCGCCCACCAATCCGGCCGGTCTTGCCTTCCATGCGCCCAGCACCAGCAGAACGGCCGCCATGCCGCCGCAGAGCGCCATGACTTCCAGCCGCGGGATCGCCGCCAGCCGGTCGTAGTAGTTGGGGCTGCCCGGTCCGAGGGAAAGGGCATTCACGGCCCAGAGGACTACCCCCGCAAGCACGATCAGCGCGAGCATCCGCGCCGCCCCTGCGAGGCCGTCACCCCAGCCTCCACCCCGGCCTACGGCAACCACCAGCGCGCCCGCCGCCACCGCCAGCATCCCCCACCCGAGCCACGCCGGATAGACCAGCAGGAACAGGCCGAACACGTCGAAGAACACCACATCCGCCGTCTTGCCCGGCAGCGGCTCGGCGCGCAGCAGTTCGCGCGTCAGATCGAGCACTTGCGCACCCATATCCTGCAGCGCGCCCTGATCGAGCGCATCGGGCGTCGCCTTCGGTGAATGGTAGAGCTGCGGCCGCCCGATGAAGGCGAAGTTGTAGCCGGTCCATGGCCCGCCGCGCGTTTCACTGAGGTCGGTGTCGTTGGGCAGCACCTTGTAGATGAACACCGCAAGGCTGGAGCCACCAGGCCGCTGAATGGCTCCCGCCGCGCGCGCAATCGCCGCGCCGTTGTCCGCCGAGGTTTCGAACAGTGTCGTCCGCCCCCCGCCGCCGCGTGCCTCGACATTGATCACCGCGCCGACATGCGCGCGCAAGGGATCAGCGGTGAAGAAATGCCGCGCACCATCGAGCCCCAGTTCCTCGCCATCGGTGATCAGCACGATCAGATCGCGCGCCTGCTGTCCGCCCGAGCGCACCGCGCGCACGGTTTCCAGCAGCGCGGAAACCCCCGCCGTATCGTCCGCCGCGCCCGGCGATCCGCCAACCGTATCGTGGTGGGCCATGAGCAGCACCGCGGGGAGGCTGCGGTCCTTGCCCGGCAGCACTCCGATCACGTTGGTCAGCACCGGGGCCGCAACGTCCTTCCCGCTCCACCA
This sequence comes from Novosphingobium sp., assembly GCF_019748365.1. GTDB lineage: Bacteria > Pseudomonadota > Alphaproteobacteria > Sphingomonadales > Sphingomonadaceae > Novosphingobium. Next base: position 6,043 of record NZ_JAIEPN010000079.1, on the reverse strand, counting down.
CGCCAACCGCTTGGCGCTCTCGGGCGGCGCGGTGAACGGCGTCTCGCGCACCTCCATCCCCATCATCGCCATCCGCCGCGCGATATGGGCGCGCACCGCCGCGTTCTCGGGCGAGGCGGCCAGATGCGGCCACGCTGCGATCGCGCGGACATCGGCCATCGCGCGCCCGGCGGCAAAGACCTGCGGGGGCGCACCCGCCCCCACCGGCGCGGGCGGGGTGGTTGCGCGGATGCCCAGCAACACGCCTAGCACCAGCGCCGCCAGCAGGATCAGCCGTTTGCTCATGGTCTCTTCCCTTCATCAGCAACCAAGCCTGATCGGAGTATTTGTGCAAGACGCATACGCCTCCGACCTGCCTTCGGCAGGCCACCTCCCCATTTGCACTTTGTGACAATGGGGAGGTGGCAGCCCGCAGGGCTGACGAAGGGGTTCTTCTCCGTTAGCATTATTGTCACTAATACTGCACTTAAGGCAATCACCCGCACTGGCAAAGCCGCGCCAACCCTCCTAAAGCGCTGGGGCTGACCGAATCCCCCGCTGCAGGACCACCCGCCGCCCATGCGCATCGCCATTGCCTCGGACCACGCCGCCGTCGATCTCAAGGCCGAACTCGCCGCACATATCGCTGCACTCGGCCACGACGTGCTCGATCTCGGACCCGACAGCACCGCCAGCGTCGACTACCCGGACTATGGTTACAAGCTCGCCGAAGCCGTCGCCTCGGGCGCGGCCGAGCGCGGCGTCGCGCTCTGCGGTTCGGGCATCGGCATCTCGATCGCGGTGAACCGCCATCCGGCGCTGCGCTGCGCCCTTGTCAGCGAGCCGCTTTCGGCCTCGCTCGCCCGGCAGCACAACAACGCCAATGCCATCGCCATGGGCGCGCGCCTCGTTGGCCCCGAAATGGCCAAGGCCTGCCTCGAGGCCTTCCTTGCCGGTGAATTTCTCGGCGGCCGCCACGAAGGCCGCGTCGCCAAGCTTTCCTCCCCTACCCTCGCATAAGGAGCCCCGCCGATGAACATTGCAGCACCCGCGCAGGAAATCCGCAAAGCCGGCTTCTTCACCGAACACCTCGAAGCAGCCGATCCCGAAGTCTACGCCGCGATCCGCGGTGAACTGCACCGCCAGCAGACCAAGATCGAGCTGATTGCGAGCGAGAACATCACCAGCCTCGCATGCCTCGAAGCGGCCGGATCGGTCTTCACCAACAAGTACGCCGAAGGCTACCCCGGCAAGCGCTACTACGGCGGCTGCGAATACGCCGACGTCGTGGAAACCCTCGCCATCGAGCGCGCCAAGAAGCTGTTCGGCTGCGAATTCGCCAACGTACAGCCCAATTCGGGCAGCCAGATGAACCAGGCCGTGTTCCTCGCGCTGCTCCAGCCGGGTGACACCTTCATGGGCCTCGATCTCAATTCGGGTGGCCACCTCACCCACGGCTCGCCGGTCAACATGAGCGGCAAGTGGTTCAAGCCGGTCGCCTACGGCGTGCGGCGCGAGGATCACCAGATCGACATGGACGCGGTCCGCGCCACCGCCCATGAACACAAGCCCAAGCTGATCATCGCGGGCGGCACCGCCTATTCGCGCGTGTGGGACTGGGAAGCCTTCCGCACCATCGCCGACGAGATCGGCGCTTACCTCCTCGTCGACATGTCGCACATCTCGGGCCTCGTCGCGGGCGGCGCGCATCCCTCGCCTATCCCGCACGCGCATGTAGTGACGACCACCACGCACAAGAGCTTGCGCGGCCCCCGCTCGGGCGTGATCCTCACCAATGACGAGGCGCTGGCCAAGAAGATCAACATGGCCGTCTTCCCCGGCATGCAGGGCGGCCCGCTCGTCCACATCATCGCCGCCAAGGCGGTCGCCTTTGCCGAAGCGCTGAAGCCCGAATTTGCCGCCTATGCCCATCAGGTCGTCGCCAATGCCCGCGCGCTCGCTGGCAGCCTGCAGGAAGCCGGCCTCGGCATCGTCTCGGGCGGCACTGACAACCATTCGATGCTCGTCGACCTCACCCCCAAGGACGTGACCGGCAAGGCCGCCGAAAAGGGCCTCGACCGCGCCTGGCTCACCTGCAACAAGAACGGCATCCCCTTCGATACCCGCTCGCCTTTCGTCACTTCGGGTATCCGTCTCGGCACCCCCGCCGGCACCACCCGCGGCTTCCGCGAGGACGAATTCCGGCAGATCGGCGCGCTGATCGCGGAAGTGGTGGACGGCCTCTCGCGCAACGGCGATGAAGGCGATGGCCAGGTCGAACAGGCCGTGCGCAGCAAGGTCGAGGCGCTCTGCGCCCGCTTCCCGATCTATCCGGAGCTCTGAGCCATGTCCGACAATAACGATCTCGCTGCCCGCGCCAAAGCCGAAATCGAAGGCATGGCCAAGGAAGGCATGAACCATCCGTCAACCAAGCCGGTCCTCGTCGGCGCCGGCATCGGTGCGGTGGCGGGAGCGCTCCTGCCCTTCGTGTCGCTCCCCCTCGGCCTCGCGGTCGGCGCGGGCTATGCGTTCTGGCAGCGGATCAAGTAACGCCCCTGCATGCGCTGCCCGTTCTGTGCCCATGAAGAAAGCCAGGTAAAGGACAGCCGGCCGAGCGAGGACAACACCTCGATCCGCCGGCGCCGCCAGTGTGAAGCGTGCGGCGCGCGCTTCACCACCTTCGAACGCGTGCAGCTGCGCGAGGTCATGGTCCTCAAGAGCGGCAGCGGCGAGCCACGCCGCGAACCCTTTGACCGCGCCAAGATCGAACAGTCCGTCTCCCTCGCCTGCCGCAAGCGCCCGGTCAGCCCGGAGCGCATCGAACGGCTCGTTTCCGGCATCCAGCGCCAGCTCGAAACGCTGGGCGATGCCGAAGTTGAAAGCCGCCAGATCGGCGAAATGGTGATGGAAGGCCTCCGCCAGCTCGACAGCGTCGCCTACATCCGCTTCGCCAGCGTCTACCGCGATTTCACCGAAGCGCGGGACTTCGAGGAGTTTGCCAGCACCGTGCGCGAGGTGGGCGGCAAATGAGCCAGTCCCCCGTCATCGTCCTTGTCCGCCCGCAGCTGGGCGAGAACATCGGCAAGGCCGCGCGCGCCATGCTGAACTTCGGGCTCACCCGCATGCGCCTTGTCGCCCCGCGCGATGGCTGGCCCAATCCCAGCGCCGGCCCGGCGGCTGCGGGCGCGGATATCGTACTGGCGCAGGCTGAGGTCTACGATACGCTGGCAGAGGCCGTCGCCGATTGCGCGCATGTCTACGCCACCACCGTGCGCAAGCGCGGCGTGACCAAGCCCGTCCTGACGCCCGAGGAAGCGGCGAAGGAAACCGCCACCGCCGTGGGCGGCACCGCCTTCGTCTTCGGCCCCGAACGCTCCGGCCTCGAAACCGACGACGTCGCGCTGTGCCGCAGCATCATCACCGTGCCGATCAACCCCGAATTCGGCTCGCTCAACCTCGCGCAGGCGGTGATTTTGTGCGCCTACGAATGGTCGAAGCACGCGCCCCAGGCCGGCCTCACCCAGCCTCCCGCCGAGGACCTCCTTCCCCCTGCCCCGCAGGAAGAGCTCGAAGGCCTGATCGCCCAGATCACCGAGCACCTCGAACCCCGCGACTACTTCAAACCGGCGGGCCGCGCCCATGCCACCCGCCTCACCTTGCGCAACATGCTGACCAAGCCCGCGTGGAACCACCTCGAAGTGCGCACCATGCGCGGCGTGATCACCGCCCTGATGCGCACGCCGCGAGGCGACACGAACGAAAAGTAGGGACAGTCCCTCTTTTCTCGCAGGCAGAAATCGAACCCGGCATCACCACCGCACAGCGCCTCTGCCGCCCGTTCCGATCTTCGCAGGCAAAAAATCTGCACACCCCGCGAATCCTTTCCGCTGTTGCGCACCTCTTGGTCTCGGAAGCACGATGCCGTGCGCCAAGGAGAAAGCCATGAAGTTCGGTCGCAATCTGCCGCAATGGGAACGGGCCCTGCGGGTCACCTTCGGCCTTGTGCTTGTCATAGCCGCCCTTGCCCGCTTTGAAAGTCCTCTCCTTGTCGGCGCTCTGATCGCTACCGGCCTCACCGCTATCGTCACCGGCCTCTTTGCTTTCTGTCCGGTCTGCGCGGTCGCGGGACGCCGCCCGCAGCCATGAGCCGGCCCGCTCGCCCCTATCTCTCTGCAGCGCTGATCAACGCCGCGCAGGCGGGTGATGCTGCGGCCATTTCCGCACTCATCGCCGGCGCACAGCCTGATGTGCGTCGTTACGCCCGCCGCACCTGTCGCAACCAGAGCGACATGGACGATGCCGCGCAGGAGGCTCTCATCATCATCTATCGCCGTATCGGCTCCCTGCGGGCGATCGGCGCGCTGTCCTCGTGGATGCTGCGGGTGGTGGACCGGATATGTCTGCGCCTTGCCCGGCAGGCACTCGGCCAATCCACCGAGCTCGATGTGCTGGAGGCAGACGAGCGCTTCCGCACACTCACCGATCACGAACTGCGCCTCGATCTCGCTGCCGCCATCCAGTCGCTGCCCCCGCATTACCGCGAGGTGCTACTTCTGCGCGATATCGAGGAGCTGACCATCGACGAGATCGGCACGCGCCTCAGCGCCACCCGCCAGGCGGTCAAGGCCCGCCTCCACCGCGGCCGCCTGCTAGTGCGCGAATACATTGCCCGCTGAAGCGCCGCAGCGCATGCACACCCCACAAGGACCATACCATGACTGACTTCGTACTCGTCCACGGCGCTTTCCATGGCGGCTGGTGTTGGGATGCCCTTGCCGAACGGCTGGTCGCACGCGGCCACCGCGTCTTTGCCCCCACCCTCGCTGGCTGTGCCGAACGCGCCGATGAGGACCATGCGCCCATCTCGCTCGAAACACACATCGCCGAGATCACCGCCCTGATCATCGAGCACGGCCTGCGCGAGATCGTCCTCGTCGGCCACAGCCTTGGCGGCATGGTTGTCACCGCAGTCGCCGATCGCTGCCGAGATGCCATTGCGCAGCTTGTCTACCTTGATGCCTTCGTGCCTTCATCAGGCGAGGCTGCGCGCGATTACATCCCCGGCGAGCTCTACGAACCCGCGCTTCAGGCGGTCCACCGGCTCGGTCGCCGCACTTCGCTGCCGGTGATATTCCCACCCGCCAAGTTCGTGCGGCTTGAAGGCGCGGAGCGGGACGCCTTCATGGCTCGCCTCACCCCGCATCCTTTTCTCTGCTTCGTCGAGCCAGTGTTCCTCGCGCACCCGCCGGTCGTGCACCGCACCTTTCTCTTCTGCGAAGGCATACCCTTCGGGCTGTTCGACCATTTCGCCGAAGCCGCCCGAACCGACAGCGCCTGGCATTACCACTCGCTGCCTACCGCGCATGACGCCATGATCGAGGCGCCCGGCCTGCTTGCAGACCTGCTCACCGTCAACTAGTCACTCGAATCGTGATCAGGGGCCGCGCACGAGATGCTGCTCCGCCACTCCCGCCTTGACATTCCGCCCGATCCCGTGTCTAGGCGCGCCTTCGCAATTGGCCCTGCACGCCCGGTGAAGCAGTGGCCGCATGCCCCTTATGGGAACATGGTGCGGTTCCGGGTCTACGAAACGCCGGCCTCAAGGCTGGTTTCCACAGGCCGGCTCACGCTGGCCGCATAGCAGATTGAAAGGACTTGCCATGTCGAAGCGCAAGGCATCGAAGCACAAGATTGACCGCCGTCTTGGCGAAAACATCTGGGGCCGCCCGAAGAGCTCGGTCAACCGCCGCGCCTATGGCCCCGGCCAGCACGGCCAGCGCCGCAAGAGCAAGGTGTCGGACTTCGGCATCCAGCTGCGCGCCAAGCAGAAGCTCAAGGGCTACTACGGCGACGTCACCGAAAAGCAGTTCAAGCGCACCTATCAGGAAGCCGCGTCCATGAAGGGCGATACCGGCCAGAACCTGATCGGCCTGCTCGAGCAGCGCCTCGACATGATCGTCTACCGCGCCAAGTTCGCGCCGACGATCTTCTCGGCCCGCCAGATCGTCAGCCACGGCCACATCCGCGTCAACGGCGTGAAGTGCAACATCGCCAGCCGCCGCGT
>NZ_JAIEPN010000171.1 GCF_019748365.1 Novosphingobium sp. | reverse complement strand
ATGGGGCTTTTTATTCAACCCAACTGGCCCCTTTTTAAACCGGTGCCTGGCCCGTTTTTATCCCGGTGTTGACACAAATAAGTTCGGAATCGGGATGTTCCTTCGTCAGCGTATCTTTAGTTACGCGTGCTCAACATTGCATTCTAGCAATGCCCGCATTTTGGGGCTACCTGTATTGGGCTCGTCATAACTGGCCTTCGCGCCCCAGCTTCCCCAGCGCGTGCCTTGTCTGCCAACGCTGCTGAAGTGGTTGAAAAGGCTGCAGTCCAAGTCGCGATTCAGCCGCAGCAGTTCTATATAAAGATCATACATTCGCGGGTCTGCTTGTGCCGCCGCGAGGGCCGGACTGTAGGGCAATTCGGCTTGTCCCTTTGGCTGTATATGCTGGCCGCCTTCATAGGCGACATAGGCAAGGCCATGCTGCTTGCCAAAGGCAACGATCTGGGAAAGGCCGCTTCCCTCGCGCGTGGCATTGAGGACCCTTGTCATATCATCGATCACCATTTCGGCGGTCAGTGCGGCACCGAGAGCTTCCCACTTTTGGTAGATTGCTTTGTCTGGACCAACATAGGCCGCAGGCGACACCGCATCCAGGCCACCATTATCTAGACACCACCGGATCGTCCGCTTCGATGCATCGAACCACGCCGCTTGCACGGCACCCACGCGGACCAGTCTTTTGCGCGCATCGCCTGACCATTCGCGCTCCCAGATCGAAAAGGCACGACGGAACAGCGCGCCGATCCGTTCCGGGTGTCCTTCACCTTGTGTTTTGCCACTGTCCTTCCAGGCCTTGCCACCTTTCGCCTCGACCAATGCGCCGGCAAGTGGCGAGCGCAACATCCAGCCTGCTTGATGGAACCCCCAATTCCAGATCTCGTTTGAGTATTCGAGATAGACCTTGAGGCTCGGGTCGAGAGTATCGCGCACCATCCGCGCGAACTGCCTGATATAATTGTCGGTGGCACGGTGCGGGATGCAGAACCAAGGGGCGATCTTGAGGGTATTGCACAACTGGATCATCAACTCGATCGCTACGCCGCCCGAAAATCTGCGTTGGAAGGAAGTCGGGGCAGGGCCCCAAATAGCATCAGGATCACCAGAGACGGCACGCATCGTGTAGAAACTAGCACGTTTGCGATTCTCCCATTCCTCTTCGGTCGAGTTGTTCGTCCCCGTCCAATCCATAAAACGCAGGCAATGGAACGGACGGCAGAAATCGAGGAATTCGGGCAGGAACGGATCGTTGTCCAAATTGCTGGATTCGTGTTCTGCCGCGAGCAAGCGGATATTCCGAACATGATTTCCAAGCTTTGATCGCCTGATGGTCACCGCTTCGTATCGCTTACCGTCGTGGGTCATTTCCAGCAGAAGCCGACCTGGCTTGCGTGAAACTACCCGCGTAGAAGCAAGGCCATCAATCTCCCCTTCGCCATCGTACAAAAGAACATATTTCCCAGGTTTCCTGACGTTCGGGACATAAGTGAAAACTGTCTGAGGCTCCGCTTCTCCTGGCGAAGCGACTGGGACCTGAAGCGGATAGCCGTCGCTATCATATTGAAAGGCCTCTTGAGCTTTGGTGTCGTGGGGGCCAGACCCGCTCAAATTTCGCGTCAACCAGGGCCGCGCTCCGAGAAACAGGTTCTTGAACGGAAACCCCGGTTCCCAGTCTGCGATTCCCGCCAAATTCATACCTATGGGAAGTTTGGGAAAGGCATTACCGCGTGCCAGGGGCTCGCTTGGGAGTCCCGTAGCCCCCGCTCGCCAGAGCTTCATTCCTGCATAAGACGAAATACCCAAACTGGCGAACATGAGAATTTCCCGGCGGTTTGGTGTCATCGGTGTCATCCTCAAAGTACGCCAAGCTAAGTTTGGCTCATCTCACTGAAGAACATTGCCGAGATGGATAGCGTGTTGTGAACTTGAGCGCCAGTGTCGCCGCTTGTCCGGCCTGCTGCGATAGAGAAGCCCCAAGCTCAGGGCGCATTAATTGAGCCAGAAGATAACGGTTGCAGCGGTGGTGATGGCTGACATGAAGGTATGGGCGCATCGGTCGTAGCGGGTATGGAAGCGTCGCGAGCCCTTGAGTTTGCCGAACCTGTTCTCGATCCTGTGGAGCTGGCGATAGTGCACAGCGTCGAGTGGGATGCGGACCTTGCGGTTGACCTTTGACAGGATGCATGGGGTTATGCCGCGCTGAGTCAAGGCAGCGCGGAACCAGTCGGCATCATAGCCCCGATCGGCCAACAGCGCTGTGGCCTTCGGTAAGGCGTAGATCATCAGCGCCGCGCCATTGTAGGCGCTCATCTGCCTTTCGCTGAGCAGCATAACCAGTGGCCGGTCCTTCCGGTCGCAGACGGCATGAAGCTTGGAGTTCAGGCCGCCTTTGGTCCGCCCGATATGTCTGGGTACAGCCCCTTTTTCAGCAGGCTGGCGGCGGTGCGGTGCGCCTTGAGGTGGGTCGCATCGACCATCAGCTGATCTTGCTTGCCGCCCTTCGCAGTCAAGCCGGCGAAGATCTTGTTCGACACGCCCATACGGCTCGAGCGGATGAACCGGTTGTAGATCATCTTGGCCGGGCCATACTCAACAGGAGCATCGCGCCTGCGCAGCCCATCGCGGTTCACAAAGATGGTACCGCTAATGTTCGCCGGTCATCAACCCGAGGCACCCTGGGCGACAACCGACAATACGGCTCAATCCGCCGCATCTGCGCCTCTGACAACCAGATCAAAAGCGTCCTCAACGCCGCCTTTGAATCAACCGATTACACTCTCCGTAAGCATTTCAATAGGTCCTGAGCCTAGATCTATGCAGCAGATGCTGGTCGCGCTGCATCACCCCGCCAGTCCTTTGCTGCTGGCGGCTATGGCGCTGCCGGTCACGCTCGTGCTCCCGATTTTGTCCTGGCATTTGGTCGAGCAGCTCGGGCTGGCACAACGCCAAGTCCTGGGTCGTTGGGCTCAAGGCGCCTGCGCCAACACGTGATGTCGGTGGTGTCATGATGTTCGGAATTGTCGTCCCCTCAAGCTACAATGAACGATCATGATCTCAGCTGACAAGCCCGATGGGGAGCGCGAGCGACGCAAGGGGTGGTGCCCGTCGCGCTCGCTGCTGGCAAGCATTCGCTGCTATCGGCGTTCAGCCGCGCGGGGTGGTGCGATCGGCGCCGTGGGTAAGCAGTACGCCGTGCTACGGCGTCGCTTCTGGTCTGTCGTGACCGGGGCCGATATACCGCTTAACTGCAGGCTCGGTGGGGGCTTGTTAATGCCCCATCCCCACGGGGTCGCATGGCATACAACGGGTTGATGACTGCCGGATTGTCTCGGGCATCGTCCACGTCATCAAGCATGGCCTGATGTGACGCGATGCTCCCAAGGGGTATGGCTCGCACAAGACGATCAATTACCGGTTCGTGCGTTGGAGCCGGCTTGGGGCGTCCAACCGCATCTTCGCCGAACTGGCCGGCGCTGCTGGCGAACCCGACCGGATCATGATCGACACAACCCACCTCAAAGCCCAACGCAAGGTATCCGGTCTTCTAAAAGGGGGCTCTTTCCAGATGTATCGGGCGCACCAGGGGTGGGCTTAACTCGAAGCTGCACACAGTCTGCGATGGCCAGGGTCGGCCGATCGTCAGGCTGCTCACCGAAGGGCAGATGAGCGATCATAAAGGCGCAGCTCTGCTGTCTTCCCAGCCACCCAAGGCCAAGGAACTGCTGGCTGACAAAGGCTACAACAGCGATTGGTTCCGCCACGCCCCTGCCAGACGCGGCATCACCCCATGCATCCCGCCCAAGGCCAATCGCAAGGTCCGGCACGCCTACGACAAACATCTCTATCGTCAGCGTCACAAAATCGAGAACCTGTTCGCCCGCCTCAAAGACTGGCGACGCATCGCCACCCGTTACGACCGTTGCGCGCACACATTCATGTCCGCCATCACCATCGCCGCAACATTCTGCTTCTGGCTCTGATCAATGAGTCCTGCCCCTAGCCATTTTCCGCTTAGCTGATCCGAGACCATTCTCTGGCCAACCCCGGGCTAGAGGTTCCAATCCTTGCTTACTGTGACGAGCGGGCTGCGTAGCCGAGAGTCTGCCGTATGATCGAGGCCTTGTTGCTAATGCCACCGCACGGCCGATCCTGGCTATAGTACCTGTGCCTTTCTCAATCTTTGCGCGGGCATCTGCAATCGACAGGAACCGGTGCGTTTCCATGCACTTGCTGCGCGGCTCGCTGTTGAACGCTTTGACGGAGGCATTTTCAATCGGCTTGCCGGGCGGCGAGAGGTCCAGCGTCAAATCCCAGCCGTCCGCCTACGGAGGGGGCAGATCCAATGCGTAGCTCCAAACAAGGATCACATGCCATGCGGCGGACGGCTCAACCTGTCCATATCGTTAACAATACGTTGAAGGTGGTGAGCTAAGTATTTGATTTTGCTTGTTGGCACGATTCGTGCTTTCCTGAAGGGGTTGGCAGAACCTTTGAGGGAAGAACCATGAAGAAACTTGCACTTGCTCTTGTTGTGGGGACCATGTGGTTTGATCAGGCGGCGGCAGCGACCTTGATCCAGTCCGGCACGATTACTGCTGGCTTGCCAGGCACTCGGTCGTTTTCCGTTAACCAGTTCAATGGCGCGCTGGGAACGTTGAACAGCATTGACCTGGTATTCGGCGCGAACTCTACCACAATAGGGCTCCTGACCAACACCACAGCACGCACGCAGACCTATACGCTTTCAAGAAGTGTTACTGCGGGTATATCCGGAAACGGATTCAGTTCTTCCGCGACTTTGCTTTCGGGTGACACCTCCTTTACGATCAATCGATTCAGATTGATCCCCTTCAATTCCGGCACAGCCGCCTTCAACTATGCAGGTTCGGGTTCGGGATCCCAGACTCTTTCGTCCGGGTTTGCCCCGTTCATTGGCACGGGCACGACCACTCTCAATTTCGACACGACCAGCAGCTTTTCAAAGGGGGCAACCCCTGGGCTATTGACTGCCGTCTCCTTGATCGGTGGGGAGTATGCGCTGACCTACAATTACACGGCAGTGCCTGAACCGGCCACTTGGGCGATGATGATTGCGGGCTTTGCCATGATCGGTTTTGGCCTCCGCAGCCGTCGCAAGCAGGCAGTACGCGTGACCTACGCTTGAACGATCAGTTATGAACTGGCGCGCAGGCCATCGATCCTTCAGGATCGGTGGCCTGTTTTCTCGCCGGGAACAGCAACGGTCGACGTTGGCGAGTTGTGTCTGTCTTCGGGCATGTTGCTCCCGTGACAAATCAAAGCGGTTGATTGCATATCCACGCTTGCGCGCATTGGTCGAAAAGCGCTTGATGCGAGCTGAGCCCCCTCACGGCGCCAGTCAGCATGACATGGCGCAATTGTCCAAAAGCGAATGATCACGAGCCAATGATCATGCCGGTTAACGGGTCAGCGGACAATGGCCTGCCTTGGCCAGCAGAAGCTGGCTGAAGGTCGGGCAGGGAGAGCGGGGCGAATTGACCCCTGCGGACGAAACGCCGAAGCGCTTTTCATACGATCAGTTATCTATGCCCGGAGACGTTCGACAAGGGCGCGCCACCAATGTTCGTTGCCGAGATACCACGCCAATGTTTCGGCCAAGCCTTCTGAGAAATCTCTGCGCGGTGCATAGCCGAGCTCGGTGCTGATCTTCGTCGCGTCGATGGCATAGCGCCGATCATGGCCCTTGCGGTCAGTTACGAACGTCTTGAGCGTGGCTGATGGCTGACCTTGCGCAGCGGGGGCATCAGGAAAACGATCGACCAGCGACCGATCCGCAACGAACGCGTTATCCACGGTACGGCAGATCTCGTCGATCACCGCCATGTTCGGAAGTTCCTGCCCGCCGCCGATGTTGTAAACGTGACCAGGCTGTCCCTTCAGGATTGCCAGCTCGATTCCATGGCAATGATCGTCAACATGCAGCCAGTCGCGCCGGTTCATGCCGTCACCGTAGATGGGGAGCGCCCGACCATGAAGGCAATTCAGGAGGAAAAGGGGAATCAGCTTTTCCGGAAACTGGTATGGACCGTAATTGTTGGAGCAATTGCTCGTCGTCGTTTGCAGTCCAAAAGTGTGATGATAGGCACGGACCAAGTGATCGGAACCCGCCTTTGACGCAGAATATGGCGAGTTGGGAGCGTAGGGCGTGCTTTCGGAAAACGCAGGATCATCCTCGCCTAGCGAGCCATACACTTCATCGGTCGAAACATGATGAAAACGGTGAGGCTTGTTGTTATCGAGCCACACCGCCTTGGCCGCTTTGAGCAAGCTATGTGTCCCGACAACGTTGGTTTGAACAAACGCGTCGGGCCCACTGATCGAGCGATCCACATGGCTCTCGGCGGCGAAATGCACGATCGTGTCGATGTCGCGCTCGTCGAGCAAAGTCGTGACGAGCGCGGTGTCGCAAATGTCCCCCTCGACAAGATCGACCGATTGCACGCTCGCGAGATTCTCGCGATTGCCGGCGTATGTCAGCGCGTCGAGGACCGTAATACCGTCGGCGGGATGATGCTTGCGCCAATAATGAACGAAGTTGGCGCCGATAAATCCGGCTCCTCCGGTAACAAGCAACTCAGCCATCTGCGAGAACTTCCTTCAGCATTTTCCTCAAGTTGACGCGCCAGTGAGGGGCAGTGCTGCCCAATGCCGCGATCGTCAAACTCTTGTCGAGCACAGAATACTGAGGGCGCCGGGCTGGCGTTGGATAGCCGCTCGTGGCGATGGGAATGATAGGCACCTCTCGGGTCAGGAGACCCAGCGAAAGCGCCTCTTCCTGGATCGCAACGGCGAAATCGTACCAGCTGGCGGTACCACTATCGGTGTGGTGCCAAAGACCGGTTCGGGCCTGTCCGGCCAAGGCCCAGATTGCCTCGGCGATGCTGGTCGCAAGCGTCGGCGTGCCGATCTGGTCGGCGATGACACGGAGCTCATCTCGCTCGGCCATCAGGCGCAGCATGGTGAGGACAAAGTTGCTGCCGCGCGCGGCATAGACCCAGGAGGTGCGCACGATCAGCGCATCGTTGCCCGCCGCTTGCTCGCCGGCAAACTTGGTTCGACCGTATGCGCTAATCGGAGCGGGAGCTGCATCGGGAGGATAGGGGGTAGACCGCGTGCCATCGAACACGAAGTCGGTCGAGATGTGAACGAATCCGGCACCGTGCGCATTTGCCGCACCCGACAGATTGGCGACCGCATCGCGATTGACGCGGAGCGCCTCCGGTTCGTCTGTTTCGGCTTTATCGACCGCGGTATAGGCCGCGGCGTTGATGATCATCGACGGCCCTAGGTCACGGACATAGGTCGAAACGGCTGCGGCATCACGAATGTCGAGATCAGCGACACCGGTCGGGATAACCTGCGCACCTGCGGGGGCGGTCAGCTGCAAGGCACGACCGACCTGGCCGTTGGCGCCGGTGATCAGCACCTTCACGGAAACGTCACTGCTTCAGCGAAGGTGCGTCCTGCTTGATCTTTGGCGGATAGCAGCGGTTCGATGCCCTCAAGGGGCCAAGCGATCGCAACCGTTGGATCGTCCCATCGCAGTGTTTGCTCATACTCGGGTCGATAGGGAGCAGTGCATTTGTAAAGAAAGTCGGTCCCGTCCTCGAGCGTCAGAAATCCGTGTGCAATGCCCGGCGGGACCCACAACATCCGCTTGTTAGCGGCCGATATCTCAACGCCGTAGGACCTGCCGAAACTTGGTGAGGAGCGCCGCATGTCGACAACGGCGTCATACGCAGCACCAGCCACCACGCGGACCAGCTTTCCCTGAGCGCCGGGCAATTGATAATGCATACCGCGCAGGACGCCGCGCGATGAACGGCTGTGGTTGTCCTGCACGAAGGTCTCGTGGATGCCGAGTGCGGCGAAAGTCTCGGCATTCCAGCTTTCGAGGAAGAAACCGCGCTCGTCGCCGAATACCTTGGGTTCCAGGATCACTACGCCCTCGATGGGCGTGGAGATCATTTCCATAATGACCCCCTATCCAGCAAATTCAGAAGGTACTTGCCATATCCTGACTTGACCAAGGGCTCCGCAAGCCGCGCGAGCTGGTGATCGTCGATGAATCCCTTTCGCCAGGCAATTTCCTCCGGGCAGCTGATTTTCAATCCCTGGCGCTCTTCGGTGATGCGCACGAAGTTTGCGGCGTCCAGCAACGAGCCGTGCGTCCCGGTATCCAGCCAGGCATAGCCGCGCCCCATGATTTCCACCGAAAGAACACCGGCCTCGAGATACATTCGGTTTAAATCCGTGATCTCGAGCTCGCCACGCGCGGAAGGTTTGATCCTTTGCGCAAACTCAGGTGCACGACCGTCATAGAAATAGAGGCCGGTGACGGCATAATTGGATCGCGGGTGCGCGGGTTTTTCTTCGATCGCATTGGCAAGACCCTCGCCATCGAACGATACGACCCCATAGGCAGACGGATCCGCAACATAGTAGGCGAACACTGTTGCCCCGTCGGTTCTGGCATTCGCTGACGACAGCAGCCCGGTCAGGCCGTGACCGTAAAAGATGTTATCGCCAAGGATCAAGGCTGACGGCTGATCGCCAACAAAATCGGCGCCAATGTGATAGGCTTGCGCCAGGCCGGCTGGCTCTGGCTGCACGGCATATTCAAGCCTCATTCCCCACTCGCTGCCATCGCCCAGCAATGCCTGGAACGCGGGCCGATCGTTGGGTGTTGTGATGATCATGATCTCGCTGATGCCCGCGAGCATCAAGACCGAAAGCGGATAATAAATCATCGGTTTGTCGTAGACCGGCATCAGCTGCTTCGAGGCTGCCCGGGTCAATGGAAACAGACGCGTACCCGATCCGCCTGCGAGAACAATTCCCTTTCGCATTCGCCAACTGCCCCAAGTCGCCGAAACCCGGCCATCGAGGAATACCCGCCTAGCGGCGACTGGCAATCGATTCGATGGTTGGAAGCAGGCAATATGTCTCCCACTAAGAGACAGAGTGATCGATCGGCTGCAATGAATTGCACAACCTCACGGTGGCTTTGGATTGCGCAGGAACGGGGAGAATTGTTGGTTGGGCGAACAAGACCCTCTGCCGCCCCTAGAGCCAAGGTCAAATGCGCACATCACCCATTGCCGTTCCCGCCAGCAACCAAAGGCCGCCAACCCCGAAGGATCGACGGCCAATGTGTAACGCTGGTTGACAGTTCAGGCGTAGGTGACTCGAACCGCCTGCTTGCGACGGCTGCGAAGGCCGAACCCGATCATGCCGAAGCCGACAAGCATCAGCGCCCAGGTGGCGGGCTCCGGGACTGCCGTGATGTTGAAGGTAATGAAGCCAGAGTTATCGCCGCTGTTGGAATCGAAATACGCCAGCTTCAGAGGGCCGCCTTGCGAAACGAAAACCCCATTCGCACCGAGCAGCTGGAACGTGTTATTGCCGAGGTCTGCAACAAGCGAACCGTAGCGCGCGGAGAGATTGCCCTGCGTATAGTTGCCGAAGGTCGAAGAACCGATCTGTGTGCCCGGGGCCTGGCCTGAATCATCACCAGCTACTGCCAGGCGAAAAACGATGCCATTTGCGTCTGAAAAACGCGGCAATGCGCCGGATGACCACAGATCGTTGGTGCTGGACGTGATTCGAAACTGCTGCCCCGTCGCAAAGGTGAGCCCGGTGTCCTTGGACGTGCCGCCACTCGTGCTGTTTGCCTTTGCGTCAACGATAACGACCGTTGCCGACGCAGCTACAGGGCTCGAGAACAGGGCAGCTGCTGTGAGGGAACGAAGAATGAGATGCTTCACGGTACTTCTCCACACGAAACAATGCTCGCATAGGTGGATAAGCAATTGCCGTGCCAAAAAATAATGAATTGAATTTATGAGAAAAAATCAGCGAAAATTTCGATGTGTAAGTTGCAATGACACTTTGCTTCTGATGTGAACGAGCCGACAGCCTGCCTGTTGGTCTCGCCTCCACTGCCTCAGTTCAGTACCGGAAAACGGCAGCCGTAAGGTGCGACTTACGATGCCAGGCTTATGGATTGTGCCAAATGAGATGCGGCCTGGTTGAACTGTGGTTGAGGGAACATCGCGAGGTGCGGTGCGCTAGCCCTAAACGAAGCGCGGGGCTTGGGCTTTCCCGCGCAACTGGCGGGATCGGACGGCTGGAGAGAAGGGCAACGCCTGTCGCCCGGAGGTTTCAGAGCCGACGTCAAATGCGCACGTCACCCATTGCCGTTCCCGCCAGCAACAAAAAGGCCGCCGACCCGGAAGGTCGACGGCCAATGTGTAACGCTGGATGACAGTTCAGGCGTAGGTAACGCGAACCGCCTGCTTGCGACGGCTGCGCAGGCCGAACCCGATCATGCCGAAGCCGGCAAGCATCATCGCCCAGGTGGCGGGCTCCGGGACTGCGCTCACATCGATGTTATCGAGGAACACGCCACCGTTTCCGCCACCAATGCCTTCAGAAATCTGGAACAAAGTCGAGCCTGAGGTAGCCGTGAAGGTCGTGGTGAACGTATTCCAAGTGCTGCCGCTCGTGATTGTGCCAACAGGCGCAGAGTTTGCAGAAATGTTGGCCGTAAAGCCGGGAGTTCCGCTGTTGCCCACGTAGTTGAGAGTAATCCGGTAAAGTTGGCCCGGAGTGGTTGTCAGCAACTGGCTGATCGCTCCGGTCGACCCATAGCCCACGAGGTCGAGAACATAGTTGCCGCCATTCGACAGTGCAGGCCCATATTGACCATTAGCAACGATATCGACGTTGTTAATTGGCACGCTCCACCCGAAATCAGAGGGAATCGCGTGGTCCAATCCGACGTTATAATAGGAGGTGGTCCCGCCAAACCCGGTGTTCTCGAAATTCCCGTTGGTCAGCAAATTTGCTGCCATCGCTGGCGACGCTGCAAACACTGCGATCAACGCCGCGCTAGCGAGAAGCAATTTCCGGCCCATATCTATCTCATCCCGATCAAAGCAAACTGGTTAAGAGGGATTAAGCAAAGATCATGCCATAAACTATGATATTGAAAAAAAGTAATAATATTTCCGTTCACCTCGGAGTGTAAGCGACACTGACAGGTAGGCGCCAAGCCGATCTCGATCGCATCGTGCTTCCTTTCGGCTAGATCCGCAGGATGGCGCCTTCGGGAAGCAAGCTGTTGACGCAAATCCGACCGTTGCAGGGGGCGGTACAGCCTGACCTTGCAGGGCGTGATCCGAGGCAACCAAGAGAAGTCGACGATCAGCGACAAGGCGGTCCGGAGAAAGGCCACGATCCAGCGGTCATCGGTTCATTCCGGAACCCGCACCTGTCATCCAAAAAGTCCCTCTTGGGGATCCATTGACGTCTGCGGGCCACCACTTGCCAAACGAGACCGCCTGAGAACGCGGCAGGCTGAGCCATGAGGATCAATTCTCTGCGACCTAGAGAGCTACCGAGCAATCAGACTCGGCAAGAATTCCTCTAAAAGGGTCTTCTGAGAACTCAATGTAGTGGAGATAAATGGTGGACGCACTAGGGCTCGAACCTAGGACCCGCTGATTAAGAGCGGAGCTTTGTGCCCTTTTCGTTCCTTTCCAATACTACGCCAGACTACGCTCAAAGGCTTGAAACGGTTGGAAT
>NZ_JAIEPN010000128.1 GCF_019748365.1 Novosphingobium sp. | reverse complement strand
AGCTGCGACAGCGCGCTGACCTATATCGACGGCGACGAGGGCGTGCTGCTCCACCGCGGCTATCCCATCGGCCAGCTCGCCGAGCATTCCAGCTTCATGGAAGTGAGCTACCTGCTGCTGAACGGCGAGCTGCCTTCGGCAGACGAGCTTGCCAGCTTCACCCGCACGATCACCCGCCACACGATGGTCCATGAACAGCTTTCGGTGTTCTACCGCGGCTTCCGCCGTGACGCGCACCCGATGGCGATCATGTGCGGCGTCGTCGGCGCGCTTTCGGCGTTCTACCATGACTCGACAGACATCTCGGATCCCGAACAGCGCAAGATCTCGGCCCACCGCCTGATCGCCAAGATGCCGACGATCGCGGCGATGGCCTACAAGTATTCGGTCGGCCAGCCTTTCGTCTATCCGCGCAACGACCTTTCCTACACCGGCAACTTCCTGCGCATGACCTTTGCCGTCCCGGCCGAGGAATACGAGGTGAACCCGGTGGTCGAGCGCGCGCTGGACCGCATCTTCATCCTCCACGCCGATCACGAGCAGAACGCCTCGACCTCGACCGTGCGTCTGGCCGGCTCCTCGGGCGCCAATCCCTTCGCCTGCATCGCGGCGGGCATTGCCTGCCTGTGGGGCCCGGCGCACGGCGGCGCGAACGAAGCCGCGCTCAACATGCTCAAGGAAATCGGTACGCCCGACCGCATCCCGCACTACATCGAGCGCGCCAAGGACAAGAACGATCCGTTCCGCCTGATGGGCTTCGGCCACCGCGTCTACAAGAACTACGATCCGCGCGCGACGGTGATGCAGCAGACGGTGCGAGAGGTGTTCACCTCGCTGAAGGTCACCGATCCGCTGTTCGAAACCGCGCTGCGGCTCGAGGAACTGGCGCTCAGCGACCCGTACTTCATCGAGAAGAAGCTGTTCCCCAACGTCGACTTCTATTCGGGCATCATCCTTTCGGCGATCGGCTTCCCGACCGCGATGTTCACCGCGCTCTTCGCACTTGCCCGCACTGTCGGCTGGGTCGCGCAGTGGAACGAAATGATCAGCGATCCCGGCCAGAAGATCGGCCGTCCACGCCAGCTCTACACCGGCCCGGTGCAGCGCGATTACGTTCCCGTCGACAAGCGCTGAGCCTTCAGGGCGGCGAGAGGAAGAACAAGCATGAGCCTGATCTTGCGCGTTTTCGGTATCGCCGCCCTCCTCATGGGTCTTTTGTGGATGGGCCAGGGGGCCGGCCTCATCATGTGGCCGGCTTCCAGCTTCATGCTGGAGCAGAAAGTCTGGATCCTGTGGGGTGGCGTGCTCGCGCTGGCAGGTGCCGGCCTGCTGGTATGGGCGCAGCGCCGCCGCTGAGGCTCAGGCCGTCCGGTCTGGCGGCAGAGTGAGTTCGAAGCGCGCGCCTTCGCCGGCCGCGCTCGTCACCACGAGATCGCCGCCCATCGCGCGCGCAAGGTGGCGCGAGATATAGAGGCCAAGGCCAGTCCCTCCATCGCCGCTGCGCCCAAGCCGCTCGAACTTCTCGAACACGCGCTCGGCCTGTTCGGCAGTGAGGCCATGCCCCTCGTCCTGCACGGCAATCCACGCACCGCGCTGATCCAGCCCAACCTCTAGCGTCACCGCCGTACCTTCCGGACTGTAGCGGATGGCATTGGTGACGAGGTTCAGCAGCACTTGCAGCACGCGGCGGAACTCGCCGATGGCAGGCACGCGTGCGGCGCCGTCCGGGGTGACGAGCGTGATGCCGCGCTCCTGCGCGCGCACCGAAAGGATGCCGGCGGCACGACGCGCGCAATCGGCCAGATCGATGTGATCGGGCGCCGGGGCAAAGCCCGGTGCCTCGACCGCTTCGAGATCGGCAAGATCCTCGATCAGGCTCATCAGGTGGCGACCGGCATCGGCGATATCGCGGGCGTAGCTTGCGTATTCATCGGCCAACGGCCCTGCTAACCGGGTGCGGATCGTCTCGGCATTGGCGATGATCCGCGCGATGGGCTGGCGCAGCGCCGGCGCCAGATCGCGGCCCAGCAGGCGGTTCCAACCGGGCTGCGCATCGGCCTCTTCCGGCTTGGCATCGACCGGCTGGGGGCTGGCAGGCACGGCCTCGATGATTTCGGGAATGGCCAGCAGCGCAAAGCCGCCCTGCGCACGCGGCAGGATGCGGGCACGCCAGTTGCGGGTGGAGCCCTCGACCGTGAACGGTGCGTCATCGAGCAGCCGCCAATGCAGCGGCCCCTGCCGTGCGGTCATCAGATCGCTGACGCGGTCGATCGTCACGAAGTCGGTCCAGTAGTGCCCGCGCCCCGTCTCCAACGCGGCGGCAAGGCCAGCGAGATCGGGCGCACGCACATCGGCAACGATCACCCGCTGCGCGTCATCGAGCAGGATTTCGGCCTCGGCGAGGTGGTGCAGCAGCGCTTCCGGTACCGGCAGCTCGGGCGCGGCCTCCTCGCCTTGGTGCCATTGGCTGAGCTCGATCGATGTCCCCTCACCTTCCGGCGTGACGACAGCCATCGCGGTAACGGGGCGGCCCTCATCGATCGAGAGGATAGTGCGCGAAGCCGGCTGGCCCGTCCGGCGCACGCGGCGCACCAGCGCGAGCAGTGCGGGGACAGCAATGGCGCCCGGCACGCTGCTGCCGCTGCGCAATTGCAGGCCGGCCAGCGGCTCGTCTGCCGCAATCAGCTGGTCCGCCGCATCGGTACGGGCGCGGATCATGCCGCCGGGCGTGGTCGGCGCCGCGCCCTGTTCGCGCAGCGCGCTCATGCCCCGGCCTCGCCCAGCAGCGCGGCGGCATCGCCGGGCGAGAGCTCGGCATAACCTTGCGGCAGGACCGCGTCGGGATGGAAGGCTAGCGCAGCCGCCGCGACGGCCGCCGGCGCGAGCCCGCAAGCGCGGAGCGCCAGCAGCAGGCGCGGCAACTGGCTGTCGACGGTCGCCATCACTGCCGCCTCGCGGCTAAGGCCCGATCCCCGCGCGAGCGCCGTCAGGAACAGCGCGACACCGGCCTTGTCGATATCGAGCGCCGCGAGCGCACCCCCTCCCATGGCATCGAGCACGCGGCTCATCTGCACAAGGCGCGAACGGCTCTCGTCAATTCCGGCGCGCACGCTGCGCTCGGCGATCAGCGCATAGGAATCGGCCGAGGCTTCCGTGCCGACATGGGCTCGCAGCGTAACCAGCGCCATATGGAGCAGATCACCCGGCAATTCGCCAAGCGGCAGCTGCATGCGGCGCTGGAACTGGCAGAAGCGGGCCTGCGCGGCGAGCAGGCTCATCGCACCCGCGGAAGCTTGCGTATCGGGATCGGCCATGCGCGTCTGCAGCAGCGGCGGCAGTACCGGGTCGAGCGCGCGGCTGCGCTCCAGCCTGACGGTCCATTGCCACTCCAGCGCAAGGGCATGAAAATGCTCGAGGAACGGCGGGTTCTCGACCAGCACCTGGGCCAGTTCGTCCGCCGCCTGATGCGCCCAGCCCTCAGGCTCGGAATGGCCTGCTGCCGCCGCCAGCGCGACCACCAGCTGACGTCCCACATCGACGAACATGCCGCGCACGCGCGCGACGATCTCGTCGCTGAAGATCGAATTGTCATCGCTGCGCAGCAGGTGCCGCAGGATGGGCACGACATTGGCCACTGCGCCGCGCGCAGCTGCGATTTCTGCCGCCAGCGGCGAAGGGATCGCGTTTGCCGTGGCGCCGGAAGATGCGGGGATGGCCATCGTCGCCAGCGTATACCCGTGCTGGTTAATTCAGGGTTAGGCGATTGACTGTCACGCGGACCGCCCACCGGTCGGAATGGCGCTCCCTGGCCCACTGTCGCGCCCGGCAAGGAGGAGCCCGACGACCATGAGCGTCACGACCAGCGCGCGCAGCACAAAATCGAACGGCAACAGAACGCTGCAAAGCGCCAGCAGCGTGCCGACGACGAAGCGATCATTCAGCCACCAGATCCACGCCTCATCGCCTTGCAGCCGGATCAGCAGCCGCAGCAGCAGGAACAGCACGACCGGCGGAAACCACGCGATACCCCACGGCACGCCAGTGACAGCAGGAATCTCGCTCCGCCAGGCACAGAGCGTGATGAACATGCCATCCAGAACCCAATCGGCCAGCCGATCGAGCGGGGCGGCGCCCGACGAGGCGATGAGCGAATCGCGCTCGACCCGGGCGAGCAGTCCCGCGACCTGATGCACCAGCCACGCGATCGCAAACATGGCAAAGCCCGGTCCGCACCAGCCGAACCAGCCTGCACCGGTGCCCAGCAGCGCGGTGATGACCGCCCCCAGCGCAATGACATAAGGCCGTGTCCCGGCATGCAGCAACGCTGGCCCCAGCGTCCGCACGACACCGGCCGCCAGCCACAAACCGGGCGAGCGGACCTGAGCGCTGGCGGTATGGAGCCGCACCCAGCCCGGCTCCGCGCGGTGCGCCTCGGCCTCGTCGCGGATCAGGCGCCAGCGGCCCTGATCCAGCAGCAGTTGCGGCAGTTCGCGCTGCACGATCCGCGCCTGCGAAGCGATGCGGAGCAGCGCCGAGCCGGGGTTCCAGTCGCCCGGCAAGTCGCCCAGCGCGGCAATCAGCTTGCCCGGCAGCAGCATCGCCCCTGCACCGGCATTGTTGATGTCGATCCGCTCGAATCCAAGCGGAAGACCCGTCTCGACCGGAAGCGTCAGCACCACCGGCCCGTCCCCCAGCAGGCGCAGAGCATCCTCCGGCATGGCCAGCAGCCCCTCGCCCAGCACGAGCAGTTCATCTTCGGCCGCGACCAATGGCGCCAGCGCACGGGCCGTGGCGATCACATGAAAACGCGCGCCGCCCGCTTCTGCGGCGTGCTGGAGTGCAACCAGATCGTTCGTAAGTGTTTCGGCCAGAACCACGATGCGCGAACAGCCGAGCGCCATGGCAAGGCCCAGCTGATGGCGCAAGATCGAGCGGCCGCCAATCGGCAGCAGGCCGCGAAGACCCTGCGGCTCGCCATGAGCGGCGTCCATTAACGACAGCAATGCGACCCGCAAGGCGGCGACCTCCCTTTGCCCTATGCTAGGGCCGCCGGGCAGCAATGCCAAGTGTGGCGGCGAATCAGTCGGTTGGTTCTATCGAATCGAGCGCAGCGGCAATGTTGCGCAAGACGGCTGGCTCGCCGGGCGCGCCTTGCAGGGCCTGATCGGCGAGCGCGATGAGATCTGCGGCATGGAAGGTTGCCGCAAGGCTTTTCAGCCGCATGGCCGCCATTTCCCAATTGCCGTCGCAACGCGCGCGGCCCAGCAGATCGAGCTGGCGACGCGCGGATTCGACGAAAGCCGCCCTGAGCTCGCGGAACAGCTCCGCATCATCGCCGGTTGCCACCGCCAGATGGGCATCGATCGCATCGCCAAGATAAGCCATGGCAACGGGAATATCGCCTTTGGGTTAACCGCCGCTTTAAGCGGCAGCCTCTTGTGTGTTAAGGTCTCCGACATGGCCGGGGGTAGAAAGATCATTGCCATCGAAGGTGGCGCGGACGACGACGCAGCGAATGCCGGTGCCGTGCGGCTGGGCAAACGTCTGGCCAGTGATGCGCTGCTCGAGGAAGCCGATACCGGCGCAGTGGTAGCTGCGGCGGGCGAAGATCTTGCGGACGGCGGCTGGCCGATCGCGCCGCCCCCGACAGATCGCATGGCCGTTTGGGACGACGATGACGACACGGCGCCGCCACTCCAGCGCGAGTGGCTCGGCCTTGCCATAGGCGGCGCGCTGATCGCGGCTTGGACCATCGCCTTCGTCATGGGCGAGCTTGCCATATTCGAGCAGGCCCAGCCGATCAGCGTGTGGACGGCGCTCGTCTCGGCCTGGTCCGGGCCGGTGCTTGTCGTTCTCGTCGCACTCATGCTCTTGCGGCGGAACAGCCGGCGCGAGGCTGCGCGCTTCGGCGATGCCGCGCAGTTGCTCCGCATCGAATCGCAGCAGCTTGAGCGCCGTCTCGCTGCGGTGAACACCGAACTTTCGCTCGCGCGCGATTTTCTCGCCGCCCAAGGCCGCGATCTTGAATCGCTGGGCCGCCTCGCGGTGGAACGGATCAGCAGCAATGCCGGGCAGTTGCAGGCCCTGATCGCCAGCAATGGAGCGCAGGTCGATCGCATCGGCACGGTCTCCGACCACGCGCTCGAAAACATGGAGAAGCTGCGCGGCCAGCTGCCCGTGATCGCCAATTCGGCAAAGGATGTCACCAACACCATCGCTAACGCAGGGCGCACCGCGCATGGCCAGCTGGAAGACCTCGTCGCAGGGTTCCAGCGCCTCAACGAATTCGGTCAAGCGAGCGAGCGGCAAGTCGGCACCGTGCGCGCAAAGGTCGATGCCGCCCTCGCCGCGTTCGAGGAAAGCACCGCGCGGATCACCGAACTCAGCGAGCAGCGCTTCGCAGCATTGGAAGAAGGCACCCAGGCACATCGCCAGCGCCTCGATGCCGAGGAAATCGCTGCCCTTGCCGCCATCCGCAGCCGTGCCGAAACGCTGCATGAAGAGCTCGCCCGCCAGCGCGAGGCGATCATCCGCAGCGAGGAAGATACGCTCGCCGCGCTCGGCGCCCGCTTTGCGGCCATGCGCGCGGAAAGCGGCGCGTTCAGCCGCTCGCTGAGCAGCGCCGAAGACACCGCGCTGCGCCAGTTTGCCGAGCGTTCGGAAACCCAGCTGGCCGACCTTCGCCTTGCCCTCGAAGCGCTTGGCAGCGATCACGAGGCCCTGATTTCCGCCTCGCGCGACCGGCTTGCCGCGTTCGAGGCCAATGCCGCCGATCTCACCCGCCGCCTTGCCGAGGACGCGACCTTGCTCGACGAGCAGCTCGCCGCCCGGCGCGCCAATCTCGAAGTTGCCTCGGCGGAGCAGCGCGCCGCATTGACGCAGAGCCTCGCCGACCTCGACACCGCGATCCGCGAGCGCCGCGCCGCCATGGCCGCCGCAGGGGCTGAAGCGGCCGAGGCCCTCGCAAGCAAGCTTGCCGATCTCGACACGGCCGTCGAAGCGCAGCGCCAGCGCCAGCTCGAAGAAGCGCGCGCACTTGGTCAGCAGTGTGAGGCGATCGCCGCGCAAGTCGCGGGCTTCAGCGCGACGCTCAAGCTCTCTGGCGAGGCGGGCGATGCGGCCGCGACGACCATCGACCGCGCGCTGGCCGCCCTCAATCAGCACCTCGTGGATATGCGCCAGGCGCTGAACGGCACTGACGGGCAGATCGGCACGCTGACCGATTCGGCGGTGCGTCTGCTCGAGCTGATCCAGGCCGGCAGCGAGCATGCAGGCACCGCGCTTCCTGCAGCGCTGGGCAAAGCCGAAGCCGGGCTTGGCGCCATCGAATCCCGGGTCGACCAGATGCGCGCTGCACTGGGCGAAGCCGGCGAGGCCGGCCGCACCCTGTCGCAGGACGTGGAAAGCACGCGCAGCGGTCTCAAGGCCGCGATGGTCGACGCGGCGCGCATGCAGAAGACGCTGGCCGCGCAAGCCGCCGAGCAGGAAGCGCGCCTTGGCGAGCTGCGGGCGCTGCTGGCAGCAGCGCGGGATGACAGCGAGGCCCTTTCGCAGGATATCGACGGGCAGCTTTCGGGTGCGATCGTCCGCGTGCTGCAGGGCCGCGGCGCCGAGCTGGTGGCCCGGCTGGAAGAAGCGATCGACAGTGCCGCCGCCGCGAGCCGCGAGACCGCGATCCAGATGCGCGATCAGCTTGCCAAGGTGGACGAACTGGCCGGCAACCTCGAGAACCGCGTCGCCCGCGCCCGCGAGCGCGCCGAGGAGCAGATCGACAACGACTTCGCCCGCCGCACCGCGCTGATCACCGAATCGCTCAATTCAGCGTCCATCGATATCGCCAAAGTGCTCTCTGCCGACGTTTCGGAAACGGCCTGGGCCTCGTATCTGCGCGGCGACCGCGGCATCTTCACCCGCCGCGCGGTCAGCTTGCTCGAGAGCAGCGAAGCCCGCGCGGTGCAGCAGCACTACGAGACCGACACTGAGTTCCGCGGCCACGTGAACCGCTACATACACGATTTCGAAGCGATGCTGCGCCAGCTGCTCTCGACCCGCGACGGCCACGCGCTGGGCGTGACCCTGCTGTCCTCCGACATGGGCAAGCTCTACGTCGCGCTTGCGCAGGGGATCGAGCGGCTGCGGACTTAGGCGCTACATCCGCTTCCACATCAGCGCTTCATCCGCATAGCTGCCGTCCTCGCGCCGCACAGAATCCGGTTCGATGGCATAAAGCTCGTAGCCATGGCGTTCGTAGACGCGGCGGGCGCGGACATTGTCGGCCATCAGGGTCAATTGCAGCTGGCGCAGGCCGATCTCGCGCGCCGTGGCTTCAAGCTGTTCCAGAATGCGCGCCGCAGCGCCTGTGCCGCGCGCTGCGGGCACCGCGTACATGCCCCAGACGAGGCCCTTGTGTGCCAGCTTGGTCCGCGTTTCGCGCGAAAGGCCGCCGATTGCCAGCCACACGCCATCGCGCTGCACGGCATAGACGTGTTCCTGCGCCAGGCGCCGTTCCCAGTTGGCAAGCGGCACTTTGGCATCGTCTTCAGCCGAAGTTCGGAAGCTGGCAGCTTCTTCCGCCAGCGCCGTCTGACGCATCGCCGTAAACCGTGCGGCATCAGCGGCCGTAAGGCGTATGATTTCCATCGTGACCTGATGGCCGACGGTTCAGGCAGAATTGTGGCAGGGGCTTTCGTCACAGAGCACTTTCGCTCTCAATGGAAATCGCGCGACTTGGGGATCACACGCACATTGCGCGGATGGCTGCGCGCGGGCGGCGGGACGCGGCCGGGGACCGGGCGGTTGACTTCGTCGGCGCGGGCCATCGCAGGCTGCAGCGCATCGTCGGACAGGCGCGCGAGGCCCTCGCTTGCATCGGTCAGGTGCTGGGCGATCACGTGGATCACCTCGTCATCGTATTCGACGCGTCCGCGCACTTCCATCAGCCGCGCGCCCATCACCACGCTGCGCTGCTTTTCCTTGAGGTCCGGCCAGATCACGAGGTTGATCACCCCCGTCTCGTCCTCCAGCGTGATGAAGCACACCCCCTTGGCGCTGCCCGGCTGCTGGCGCACCAGCACCACGCCCGCGACGCGCACCATCGAGCGCAGCTTGCGGTCGCGCAAGTCCGCCGCGCGCACAAAGCCGCGCTCGGCCAGCTCGGCGCGCAGGAAGGCCATGGGATGCGCCTTCAGCGAAAGCCGCAGCGTCTGGTAATCGGCAACAACTTCCTCGGAGAGCGGCATGGTCGGCAGGCGGGTGCGCGCGCGCTCCTCCCCCTCCTCGCGCGCATCGGCGGCGGCAAACAGCGGCAGCGGCGGCGCGGCAACGAGGCTGCGCGCATCCCACAGCGCCTGCCGGCGCGAAAGGCCGAGCGAGCCGAGCGCATCGGCGGCGGCAAGGCGCTCGATCACCGCCGGAGAGAGCCCTGCCCGCGCCTTCAGCGCACCGGCATCGGCGAACCTGCCCCCCGCCTCGCGCGCGGAGACAAGCGCGGCGGCGACGTGTTCGGGCAGGCCATCGATCTGGCGCAGGCCGAGGCGGAGGGCCTCCCCCTCCTGCTCCAGCGTACAGTCCCACATCGAATGATTCACATCCGCCGGCAGCACGGTGACGCCATGCTCCGCCGCATCGCGGACGATCTGCGCGGGGGCGTAGAAGCCCATCGGCTGCGAATTGAGCAGGCCGCAGGCAAACGCCGCCGGATAATGGCACTTCAGCCAGGATGAGACATAGACGAGGTGCGCGAAGCTCGCCGCGTGGCTCTCCGGAAAGCCGTATTCGCCGAAGCCCCGGATCTGGTTGAAGCAGCGCTGCGCGAAATCGCGGTCGTAGCCGCGCTGCGTCATGCGCTCGACCATCATGTCCTGCAGTTCGTCGACCATGCCGCGGCGGCGGAACGTGGCCATCGCCTTGCGCAGCCGGTTGGCCTCGGCACCGGTGAACTTGGCCGCATCGAGCGCGATCTTCATCGCCTGCTCCTGAAAGATCGGCACGCCCAGAGTGCGGCCGAGGATCGAGGTCAGCTCGTCCGGCGGGCCGAAGGCGGGGCCCGGCGCGGGGATGCTGACGGCCTCCTCCCCCCGCCGCCGCCGCAGGTAAGGGTGCACCATGTCGCCCTGGATCGGCCCCGGCCGCACGATGGCGACCTGAATCACGAGATCGTAGAACTCGCGCGGCCGCAGGCGCGGCAGCATGTTCATCTGCGCACGGCTTTCGACCTGGAACACCCCCAGCGAATCGCCCTTGCGCAGCATGGCGTAAGTCTCCGGATCCTCGCGCGGCACAGTGGCGAGCGTGAGGGTCCGGCTGTGGTGCTCGCCCAGCAGATCGAGGCATTTCCTGATGCAGGTAAGCATGCCGAGCGCCAGCACATCGACCTTGAGGATACCCAGCGCGTCGATGTCGTCCTTGTCCCATTCGATGAAACTGCGGTCCGCCATAGCGCCATTGCCGATCGGCACCGTCTCGGTCAGCGGGCCCTGCGTGAGGATGAAACCGCCGACATGCTGCGAGAGATGGCGCGGCATGCCAATCATCTGCTCGGTGAGCTTCAGAACCCGCTTGAGGTGCGGATCGGTCAGGTCCAGCCCCGCCTGCTCCACGTTTCGCTCTGCCACCTCGCTGCCCCAGCCGCCCCAGACGGTGCGCGCGAGCGCGGCGGTGACGTCTTCGGTAAGGCCCATGGCTTTCCCCACCTCGCGGATCGCCATGCGCGGGCGGTAGTGGATCACCGTCGCGCAGAGCCCGGCGCGCTGGCGGCCATAGCGGCGGTAGATGTACTGGATCACTTCCTCGCGCCGCTCGTGCTCGAAATCGACGTCGATATCGGGCGGTTCGTTGCGATCCTCGGAAATGAACCGGTCGAACAGCAGCGCATGGCGCGCCGGATCGACCGCGGTGATGCCGAGGCAATAGCACACCGCCGAATTGGCCGCCGAACCGCGTCCCTGGCACAGGATCGGCGGATCCTGATTGCGCGCAAAATCAACGATATCCTTGATGGTCAGAAAGTAGGTTGCAAGGTTCAGCTTGCCGATCAGTGCGAGTTCGCGCGCCAAGGTATCGCACACGCTATCGGGCACACCGGAGGGATAGCGCTCCGCCGCGCCGAACCAGGTCTGCTCCTCCAGCCAGTCCTGCGGGGTGCGGCCTTCGGGGCAGATCTCCTCCGGATACTCGTAGCGCAGTTCATCAAGGCTGAACTGGCAGGCATCGGCCAGCGCGCGCGCGGCGGTGATCGCGTGGGGCCAGCGCTCGAACAGGCGCAGCATTTCGGCGGGCGATTTCAGGTGCCGCTCGGCATTGGGGTGCAGGAGATGCCCGGCGCGCGCGACGGTGGTCTTGTGGCGGATTGCGGTCATCACGTCCTGCAAGGGCCGCCGCGCCGCTTCGTGATAGTGGACGTCGTTGGTCGCCAGCAGAGCGAGGCCGTTCTCGCGGGCAAGCGCATCGAGCGCGTTGATCCGGGCAATATCGTCGCCGCTGTAGAGATAGCTCGCGGCGAGGTGGCGCAAGGTGGGGAGGCTGTGGACAAGATGGGGGACAAGCGCGGGAAACGGGAGGGAAAGCCTGTGCGGACTTCTCCCCTCCCGC
>NZ_JAIEPN010000113.1 GCF_019748365.1 Novosphingobium sp. | reverse complement strand
CGACCGCCAAGATCGGCAAGCTGCTCAAGGAAAAGCAGGGCAAGAAGGTCCTGATGGCCTCGCTCGACGTCAA
The DNA here is from genome assembly GCF_019748365.1 of Novosphingobium sp. Lineage (GTDB taxonomy): Bacteria > Pseudomonadota > Alphaproteobacteria > Sphingomonadales > Sphingomonadaceae > Novosphingobium. The sequence continues at coordinate 11,378 of NZ_JAIEPN010000113.1, read as the reverse complement.
TCGTCCGGCGGCGCAGGAACAGCTTGCGGTGCTGGGCACGCAGGCGGGCGTTGCCACACTCCCCATCGTCCCCGGCCAGTCCCCGGTCGAGATCGCCCGCCGCGCCTTGAATGCCGCCAAGCTCCAGGCGGTCGACGTGCTGATGCTGGATACCGCAGGCCGCCTCCACGTCGACCAGGCGCTGATGGACGAGATGAAGGCCGTTGCCGAGGTCTCCACCCCGCGCGAAACGCTGCTGGTGGTCGATTCGCTGACCGGTCAGGACGCGGTCAACGTCGCGCAGAACTTCGCGGTCGAGGTCAATCTCACCGGCGTCGTGCTGACCCGCATGGACGGCGATGCGCGCGGCGGTGCGGCGCTTTCGATGCGCGCCGTCACCGGCAAGCCGATCAAGTTCGCCGCCACCGGTGAAAAGCTCGATGCGATCGAGCAGTTCAACCCGGAACGCGTGGCCGGCCGCATCCTCGGCATGGGCGATATCGTCTCGATCGTCGAGAAGGCCGCCGCGACCGTCAAGGCGGACGAGGCCGAGAAGCTCGCGCAGCGCATGGCCAAGGGCCAGTTCGACATGAACGACCTGCGCACCCAGCTTCAGCAGATGCAGCGCATGGGCGGGCTGGGCGTGCTGGCGGGGCTGATGCCGGGCATGAAGAAGGCCAAGCAGGCCATGGCCGCCTCGGGCATGGACGACCGCGTGCTGCTCCATATGGATGCGATCATCGGCTCGATGACGCCCAAGGAGCGCGAGCGGCCCGAACTGCTCAACGCCAAGCGCAAGATCCGCGTCGCGAAGGGCTCCGGCACGCAGGTGCAGGACGTCAACAAGCTCATCAAGATGCACATGGAAATGGCGAAAGCCATGAAGCAGATCCGCAAGATGGGCGGGCTCAAGGGCCTTGCTGCCATGTTCGGCGGCGGCGGAATGGGCGGGCTCGGCGGCGGCGCTGATGCCGGCCCCGGCCAGCTTCCCGGCGGCGGCATGGGGGCAGGGATGGGCGGCATGCCCGGTCTGCCCGGCCTCGGCGGCGGCAACATGCCGGCCAACCTTGGCGATCTTCTTCGGAAAAAATGATTTCAGTTCCAGTTTCAGTTTCACTCGGAAAGGTTTGAAGTATGTCGGTTTCCCTTCGTCTCTCGCGCGGTGGCTCGAAGAAGCGCCCTTACTACAAGGTCGTGGTCGCCAACAGCCGCAGCCCGCGCGACGGCGCCTATCTCGAGCAGGTTGGCACCTACAACCCGCTGCTCGCCAAGGATGATGCCAACCGCGTCCGCCTCGTCGAGGACCGCGTGCGCTACTGGCTCGGCGTTGGCGCCCAGCCGACCGACCGCGTTGCCCGCATGCTCGACAAGGCCGGCATCAAGGAGCGCACCCCCACCGTGAACCCTGCCAAGGGCGAGCCGGGCAAGAAGGCCAAGGAGCGCGCTGAAGACCGCGCTAAGAAGATCGCCGAGGCCGAAGAAGCAAAGCGTGAGGCTGAAGAAGCCGCCGTTGCTGCCGCTGCTGCTCCGGCTGCTGAAGAAGCACCCGCCGAGGAAGCTGCTGCCGAGCAGGCCGAAGGCTAAGCCCGCATGTCAGGCCGTCCCGTCACGCTCGCTGCGATCAGCGGCGCGCATGGCGTGGGCGGCGAAGTGCGGCTCAAGCTATTCGGGGACGGGGTGGAAAGCCTCAAGGCCCACCGCAGCTACAATGATGGCACGCTGACGCTCGCCAAGCTGCGCGACGACGGGAAGGGCGGGGCCATCGCCCGCTTCTCGGAGGTGGCAGACCGCACCGCGGCGGAAAAGCTGCGCGGCACCGTGCTCACGGTGCCGCGCGCCAGCCTCCCGCCGCTGGCGGAAGGCGAATATTACTACACCGATCTGATCGGTCTGCCCGCCGTCTCGACCGAAGGTGAAGTGCTCGGCACCTGCATCGCGGTCGAGAATTTCGGCGCGGGCGATGTGCTCGAGATCGAGCGGCCTGCCGAGGAAGGCAAGCCCCGCAAACGTTTCATGGTGCCGATGCGCGCCGAAGCCGTGCCCGAATGGAACGGCGAACGGCTGGTGATCGAAGCGGCTTACGCCGCCGATTGACAGCTTGCGGGGTCGCAGCACGGCGTTTCGGTCTGCTGCTGCACCGGCGGCGTGATCAGGTCGCGCACCAGCATCCGCAACTCGCTCCAGAGGGTCGGCACAGGCTGGCCGCTGCGCAGGCTCGCCTCGCGCGCCTGCAAGGCTGCCTTGTGGGCTTCCCTCCAGCCCCGGCTCCAGACTTCATCCATCATCACGCGTCTCCCTTGCTGATGGCTGCATTGTGCCTGCGCAAGGCGCGGCCGGCCAACAAATGCTCTGGCATATCCTATAAGGTGGCCTTATCATGAGGCATGCCTGACCTGCCGCCTCTCTCCGCCGTCCGCGTGTTCGAAGCCGCCGCAAGGCTGGAGAATTTCAGCCGCGCGGCAGAGGAACTGGGCATGACGCAGGCCGCTGTCAGCTATCAGGTCCGCCAATTGGAAGACCGCGTCGGCCGCCCGCTGTTCCTGCGCGAGAAGGGCCGCGTGCGCTTGTCGGAAGCCGGGCGGCGCCTCGCTCCCGCCGTCTCCTCTGCGCTCGCCGATATCGCCGCCGCCTTTGCCAACTTGCGCTCGGATGATAGCGGCGTGCTGGCGATCAGCACGATTCCCTCGTTCGGCGGCACCTGGCTCAGCACGCGGATCGGCAAGTTCCAGATCGCCGTCCCCGACCTTGCGCTGCGGCTGGAGACAACCGGGCGGATCACCGATTTCGCGCGCGAGCAAATCGACGTGACGATCCGTTCCGGCCTCGGGCCCTGGCCCGGGCACACCGCCGAATTCCTTATGCGCTATCACGTCACGCCGATCTGTTCCCCCGCCTTTATCGAGGAGAATGCGATCCGCACGCCCGAGGACCTGCTGCGCGTCTCGCGGCTGGCGCAGGATGATCCCTGGTGGGCCGGCTGGTTCAGCGCGGCGGGGCTCGAACTGCCGCCCGCGCAGCCTGCGGCCAGCATCCTGTTCGACAGCCAGCTCGAGGAAGCGCGCATGGCCGCCGCCGGCTTCGGCGCCGCATTGATGACACCCGTGTTCTGGGCCGAGGAGATTGCCGCAGGCCGCCTCGTCCAGCCGTTCCCGACCTTGTACTTCCCGCCCTTCTCGCTCTGGCTGGTGCGCCCCGAGGGCCGCCACGGCGTGCGCAAGATCGAGCGCTTCCGCGAATGGCTCCTCGCCGAAATGGCCGCCGAACGCGCGCGCGGCATGGCGCCCGAAGCAGTGTGGACGCCGCCCGAGGCCGTAACGAAGCGGTAACGGTTCAGCTATATACGAAGGAATAGATGAACGCGCCTTTCGCTTCGTCACTTCCGGTAACAGCAAGCCCGCTGTGGCAGATGCTTTCGGCTTACGAAGTCGGGCCTGTCGACGCCAATTTGTCCTTCACCCAGCGCCTCGCCCGCGAGAACGGCTGGAGCGCCGCGCATGCCGAGCGCGTGTTCGAGGAATACCGCCGCTTCCTCTATCTCGCCGCCACGGCCCCGCACGCCGTCACCCCGTCCGATGCGGTCGATCAGGCCTGGCACCTCCACCTCACCTACACGCGCGATTACTGGGATCGGCTCTGCGCGGACGTGCTCGGGCGCGCGTTGCACCACGGCCCGACCAAGGGTGGCCGCGCCGAAGGTGAACGCTTCTTCGAGCAATATGCGCTCACCTTGCGCAGCTACGAAGCCGCCTTCGGCCCCGCCCCCGAAGACATCTGGCCCGATGCGCGCCGCCGCCTCCGGGTCGATCCGCAGGCCCGCCGCGTGCACCCGCGCGAGGTTCTGATCATTCCGCGCCGCGCCGCCTGGCTGGCCCTTCTGCTCATCATCGTTGGTCTCATGCTCTGGAGGCTTTTGTGACCGGTCTTGGCCCGCTCGATCTGCATGGCCCTGAATTCCTGATGCTGTACCTTGAGCTGGCGCTGATCGCGCTGGCCGCCGCTTTCGTCATCCCGCGCTACTTGCGCCCCGAAGGCCGCATCGGCCGCCGTCCGGATGAAGACGAGCTCGCGATCCTCGCCGGCGGCCGCGAACGCCTTGCCGAAGCGGTGACGGTGCGGCTCCTCGCCGAAGGAGCGGCGATCGTGCAGTCTGGCGGTACGCTCGCAATCCGCAATCCGCACGGTGGGCGGACGCGCGCCGAACGCCGCGTTGCGACGCTGACTTCACCCGCCAACTGGCGCGATGTCCACCTCGCGCTCACCGGCCCCGCGGAGGCCACCGAGCGCCAGCTGGAGGACAAGGGCCTGTGGATCGGCCGTGATGCCGCCCGCCAGCTCCGCCTGATCCAGACCGCACCGCTGGCGCTGCTTTTCCTCTTCGGGCTCGCCAAGTGGATCGTCGGCGCCATGCGCGACCGGCCGGTCGGTTTCCTCACCGCCCTCCTTCTGGCGACCGCTGTCGTCGCTGTGGTGCGCTATGCCGCGCTCGACCGCCGCACCCGCGCCGGCAAGGCCGCGCTGGAAGACGCCCGCTTCGAAGCGGCTCGCCTGCGCCGCGCTGCCCCCACCGATGAGGCTCCCCTCGCGGTCGCGCTGTTCGGCACGACGGTGCTCGCCGGCTCTTGGCTTTCGGACTTTCACCGCATGCGCAGCGCCGGATCGGGCAATGATAGCGGAGGCGGGAGCGGCTGCAGCAGTGGGGGAGGCGGCTGCGGTGGAGGTGGAGGCGGAGGAGGAGGCGGCTGCGGCGGTTGCGGCAGCTGACGGTCTATATCCCCTTCGTCCTTGCTTTGCTGCGCTCGCAATGGCGGCGAAAAGGTGCAACCTTGCTCGCTTCGAATGGGAGGCACGCAATGCGGTACAAGGCAATTCTTCTGGCAGCACTGGCGCTCGCAGCGCCACTACCGGCATTCGCCCAGACCGCGCAGGCCCCCGCCGCCACCGACCCCGCCTCGCTCGACAGCGAGATCAGCACCATTCTCACCAAGTGGATGGCCGAGAACCACATTCCCGGCATGGTCTTCGGCCTAGTGAAGGACGGCCGCCTCGCTTACGTGAAGGGCGAGGGCGTGCAGGACCTCGCCGCCAAGCGCCCGGTCACGCCCGATACGCTGTTCCGCATCGCCTCGATGACCAAGGCCTTCACCGCCCTGTCGGTCCTCAAGCTGCGCGACGAAGGCCGCCTCGCGCTCGATGATCCGGCGGACCGCCATGTGCCCGAACTGCGCGGCTGGACGTATCCCACCAGCGACAGCCCGCGCATCACGGTCCGCGATCTCCTCACCCACAGCGCCGGTTTCGTGACGGATGACCCATGGGGTGATCGCCAGCAGGTCCTCTCGCAGACGGCATTTACCGCGCTGCTCAAGGCGGGCGTCCCCTTCACCCGCGCGCCCGAAATGCGCCACGAATATGCCAACCTCGGCTACGCCATCCTTGGCCGCGTCATCGCCAATATCACCAAGGCGCCCTACCGCAGCTTCGTCGAAACGCGCCTGCTCACGCCGCTCGGCATGACTGCCAGCGGCTTCGACGTCCTCGCCCACCCGAAAGACAAGCGCGCGATCGGCTACCGCTGGGAAAACGACGCCTGGGCCGAGGAGCCCACGATGAAGGACGGCGCCTTCAACGCCATGGGCGGGCTTGAAGTCAGCGCGACCGACTATGCCAAATGGCTCGCCTTCGTCGTCTCCGCCTGGCCGCCGCGCGATGGTGCCGATCCCGGCCCGGTCAAGCGTGGTACGGTCCGGCAGGTCATCCGCGGCGTCAACAACGCCGCCGTGTTTCGCCGCCCGGCCACCGGCGGCAAGGACCAATGCCCCGGCACCGTCTCCTACGGCATGGGCTGGCGCATTATCGGCGATTGCGATTACGGCACCGTCCTCGCCCACGGCGGCGGCTATCCGGGCTATGGCAGCCATGTGATGGTGCTGCCCGAATACGGCGCCGCCCTCTTCGCGCTGACCAACCGCACCTATGCCGGCCCCAGCCAGCCGGTGTGGGACGTCGCCGCCTTACTGCGCGCCAAGGGCGTGCTGGAGAAGCGGGTGGAGCCGGTGTCGGCAGATCTCGCGAGCTTCTACAGCGCGGCGCAAACTGTCTGGGCGGCAGGGACCATCGTTGCGCTGCAAGGCCGCGTCGCGATGAACTTCCCGATGGACCGCACCGCCGCCAACTGGGCCAAGGTGCTGGCGGAAACCAGGGCCAAGTCCGGCGCTTGCGATACCACCGCGCCGATTTTGGCCGAGGGCGCGATGAGCGGTACTTTCACGTGGAAATGCGAGAAGGGCCGGATCGAGGGGACGGTGCTGCTGGCCCCGACCAAGCCAATCACGCTGCAAGCGTTGGAATTTGCCTTCGAGGGGAAGAATTGATTCTTGCCTGCAATCCGTATATACATAGCGTATATACGGAGTTCCCCATGAGCTATTGCAGATGGAGCGATGGCGATCTTTATGCCTATCGCGGCGCAGATGGCTATCATGTGCATGTCACTGGCCCGGCCTTGGTGGAAGGCCGGGTGCAGGATCGCTACGTCGAACCCTCGGCGCAGGCCTTGCTTGCGCGCGTGCTCTGGCTGGGCGAGAAGGGCTGCGACTATCCGTGGGATGCCCTGCGTTGGCTGAAAGAGGATGTGGTCGCCGAACTCGATGAACGGGAGAAGGTACGGTGAGCGAGGAATTTCTTGGGCGAACGTTCAAGTCCGGCAATTCGGTCGCCCTGCGCCTGCCCAAAGGCCTTGGCATTGAGGAGGGCACCGAAGTCCGCATGGTCAAGGAGGACCGCATGACCTTCCGCGTCGAACCGGTGGACCAGCCGAAGCGCAAGATCGACATCAGCGGCTTCTGGGGAAAGGCCCCCGGCCTCACTCTCCCGCCGCGCGAGGATTTCGAGGAACGGCCCAGCACGATTGCGGCACGCAAGGCAAAGCCTGAGGCGTGATCCGCTTCCTGATCGATAGCGACTGCGCGGTCTATGCCATGACCGCGCGGTTTGCCGCCCTTGGTGAGCGGCTATTGCAGCTAGAGCCGGGCGAGATCGCGATTTCGTCGATCAGTTTTGCCGAAGTGGCATTGGGAACCATCGCCGGCAAGCCGCCCGAACCGTCTGTTCTGGAAGCTTTTGTTGCTGTCATCCCGATCCTGCCCTTCGACGAAGCCGCCGCGCGCGAATACGCCAAGCTGCCCTTCAAACGCGCGCGCTTCGACCGGCTGCTGGCCGCGCATGCGCTGAGCATCGGCGCGACGGTGGTAACGAACAACGAGGCGGATTTTGCCGATGTGCCGGGGCTCAAGATTGAGAACTGGACGGTATGAGCGATGTACTGTTTATGGCTGTAGTTTGGGCGGTGATTAGCTGGCTGGCAGTTAGTTGGATGGGCCGTTGGATCGGTCAGAATGTTTCCCGCGAAAGGATGGGTTTTGCTGCGATGGGCGCTGGCTTCGCGCCCACGCTGACTTTGATTGTCGCTACAGTTCTTTGGCACCTGCACGCCCGAGCCCAGTTTGAAGCAAGTGGTGCCACTGAAGGTTTCATGAGTCCTGTGATCATAGTTCTCATGATATCGCCGTTTCTCGCCATCAATCTTGTCCTCAATCTGGTCGTGGCGATTCAGGCTGCTCGCAAATGACCTTCCAAGCCACCGTCCTCACCCTCTACCCGGAAATGTTCCCCGGCCCCCTCGGCATCAGCCTCGCGGGCCGCGCCATGGCGGAGGGCAAATGGGCGCTCGATACCGTCCAGATCCGCGATTTCGCAGCGGACAAGCACCGCACGGTTGACGACACACCCGCAGGCGGCGGCGCAGGCATGGTCCTGCGCGTTGATGTGCTGGCCAAGGCCATCGACCATGCGCGCCAGTTCCTCCCCGGAACGGGGAGGGGGACCACCGAAGGTGGTGGAGGGGCAGGTTCGGCCAATCCCGCCCTCGCCGCGTCGGAAGAACCGCAAGTGCCCCTCCACCATCCTGCGGATGGTCCCCCTCCCCCGGTGGGGGAGGAACGCCCCGTCATCGCGCTAACCCCGCGCGGAAAACCCCTCACGCAGGCCCGCGTGAGAGAGCTTGCGGCAGGCCCCGGCGTCATCCTCCTCTGCGGCCGGTTCGAAGGATTCGACGAGCGCATCTTCGAAGGACGGGCCGTCGAGGAAGTCTCCGTCGGCGATATCGTGCTCTCGGGCGGCGAACCGGCGGCGCTGATGCTTCTCGATGCTTGCATTCGGCTGCTTCCCGGCGTAATGGGCGCGCCTTCCAGTGGGTCAGAAGAGTCGTTCGAGAACGGCCTCCTCGAGTACCCGCACTATACCCGACCCGCTGAGTGGGAAGGGCGCACGATCCCTGAAGTGCTGCGATCGGGGGATCATGCGAAAATCGCTTCATGGCGGAAACGCCGGTCTGAAGACGATACCCGGTCACGCAGGCCGGACCTTTGGGAGCGCCACACCGGCGTTCGGGTCCAGTCTGCCTCTGGCGCGCAGCGTGAAGTGCAGGACGATTGAGTCATGAACATCATTCAGCAGCTCGAAGCTGAAGCCATCGCCGAATTCAAGGCGAAGAAGACCATCCCCGAATTCCGCGCCGGCGATACGCTGCGCGTGGGCGTGCGCGTCGTCGAAGGTGAGCGCACCCGTGTCCAGGCTTACGAAGGCGTGTGCATCGCGCGTTCGAACCGCGGCCTCGGCTCGAACTTCACCGTTCGCAAGATCTCGTTCGGCGAAGGCGTGGAGCGCGTGTTCCCGCTCTACTCGCCCAACATCGACAGCATCACCGTGGTCCGCCGCGGCGTCGTGCGTCGTGCCAAGCTCTATTACCTGCGTGGCCGCACCGGCAAGTCGGCACGTATTGCCGAGCGCAAGACGATTAAAACCACGACGGAAAGCTGACCGGGGCGGGCTGACATAGCCCACCGCCTGGGGCACCGCAGCGTGCTTCGAGAGGCGCCCCGGCAGACCAGCCGGGGCGCCTCTTTTCGTTTTGCCATACCTTCCCGCAAGGACCATCGCTCCCATGCGACTGCTCACCTCCCTGCTGGCCGCCAGCGCGCTTGTCATCGCCGCGCCCGCATTTGCCGCCGAGACGAAGGATAGTGCCGTGACCGCACCGCAAGCCGCCCCGAAGGACTCCGGGGCGCTGACCCTCGAACGCGTCTTCGCCAGTCCCGGCCTTGCCGGGCCGGTGCCGCGCGCGGTGAAGCTCTCGCCCGATGGCCGTTACGTAACGGTTCTGCGCAACCGGCCCGATGACCGCGAGCGCTATGACCTGTGGGGTTTCGACCGCAAGGCCGGCGAGTGGCGCATGCTGGTCGATTCGAAGAAGCTGTCCTCAGGCCGCGAACTCAGCGAAGCTGAGAAGATGCAGCGCGAGCGCCAGCGCATCGGCGATCTGAAGGGTATCGTCACCTACGAGTGGACGGCGGACAGCGCCGCCGTGCTCGTTCCCATCGACGGCGATCTGCTGCTGGCGGGTCTCGACGGTTCGGTTCGCAAGATCGCGGGCACCAAGGGCGGCGAGCTTGATCCCTCGCTCAGCCCCAAGGGCGGCCATGTCGCCTTCGTGCGCGATCAGCGCCTGCTCGTTGGGGCGGTCGACGGCACGAGCGAACCGCAGGCGGTAACCCCCGCCGAAACCGCCAGCACCGTCCACTGGGGCGAGGCCGAGTTCGTCGCGCAGGAGGAAATGAACCGCTTCAAGGGCTACTGGTGGTCGCCCGATGGCGCGCGCCTTGCGGTGGAGCGCTTCGACGAAGCCAAGGTCGGCACCGTCACCCGCGCCGCCATCGGCGCCGAGGGCACCAAGACGTTCGAGCAGCGCTATCCGGTCGCGGGCAGCGCCAATGTCGAAGTCTCGCTCTGGGTGATCGGCGCGGACGGCCAGAGCCGCGTTCAGGTCGATCTCGGCGCGGACAAGGACATCTACCTCGCCCGCGTAGACTGGGCGCCTGATGGCAAGGCGCTCTACGTGCAGCGCGAGGACCGTGCGCAGACGAAGCTCGACATGCTCAAGGTTGATCCCGCCACCGGCAAGGCCGAGGTCCTCTTCACCGAGACCGCCGCCAAGGGCAGCTGGATCAATCTTTCGGACGCCTACCGCTTCCTCGCCGATGGCAGCCTGATCTGGCTTTCGGAGCGCGACGGCTTCGCGCATCTTTACCACTTCAAGGCGGGCCTGTGGACGCAGCTCACCAAGGGCCCCTGGGTCGTCACCGATCTCCTCGGCGTCGATCAGAAGTCCGGCCGCGTCACCTTCGTCGGCACGAAGGACGATGTGCTCGCACCGCAGGTCTACGCGCTTGATCTGAAGCACCCCGAAAAGCTTGATCGCCTCACCGATCCCGCCTTCCACAACAGCGCCGCGATGGACCGCAAGGGCCAGACCCTCGTCGTCACCCGCAGCGCCGACAATCAGCCGCCGCAGTCCTACCTTGCCGACGCCACCGGCAAGCGCATCGCGTGGATTGAAGAGAACCGCGTCGAGGGTACGCACCCCTACGCCCCGTTCCTCCCCAGCCATCGCAAGGCCGAGTTCGGCACGATCCCGGCGGAAGACGGCACCCCGCTCCACTGGATGTTGATCACCCCGCCGCTGGAGCCCGGCAAGCGCTATCCGGTGTTCTCATACCACTATGGCGGCCCGCACGCGCAGGTCGTCGCCAAGGGCTGGCAGGGCGCGCTGGCGCAGGCGATCGTGGACAAGGGCTATATCTACTTTGCCATCGATGGGCGCGGCTCGGACAATCGCGGTGTGAAGTTCGAAAGCGCGATCAATCGCGCGATGGGCACGGTCGAAGTGGCCGATCAGCTCGCCGGTTCGCACTACCTCAAGTCGCTGCCCTTCGTGGATCCCAAGCGCGTCAGCACCTTCGGCTGGTCCTATGGCGGCTACATGACGCTCAAGATGCTTGAGCAGCACCCGGGCGAGTGGGCCGCCGGCATTTCCGTCGCCCCGGTCACGCGCTGGGAGCTTTACGATACGCACTACACCGAGCGCTATCTCGGCGATCCGAACAAGGAGCCCAAGGTCTACGAAAGTTCGGGCGCGCTGAAGGACGCGGCGAAGATCACCGATCCGCTCATGCTGATCCACGGCATGGCCGACGACAACGTCGTGTTCGAGAACTCGACCGCGCTGATCGCCAAGCTGCAGGGCGAGGCGGTGCCCTTCGAAATGATGCTCTACCCCGGCTTCACCCACCGTATCGGCGGGCCGAAGGTCAGCAAGCATCTCTACGAAACCGTATTCCGCTTCCTCGACCGCCACGGCGTGGGTAGCGGGCAATAGTCATCTGGGGCCGCAAAGGCCGCCGCAAGGAGAGTACAATGGGTTACCGGGTAGTGGTCGCAGGCGCGACCGGCAATGTCGGGCGCGAGATGCTCAATATCCTCGCCGAGCGCGAGTTCCCGATCGA